>JAPLPS010000300.1 GCA_026400075.1 Polaromonas sp. | reverse complement strand
GCCATGCCGGTGCGCGCGATGATCAAGCACTTCCGTCATGAGTTTGAGGCCATGATCCCGACAACACCTCAAGCGCCCGCATCGCAGCGCGCAGTTCACGCGCCAGCGCAGTCCTGAACAGCGGAAAGAAAAAAATATGGTTGAAATAGAACTCGACGGCAAAAAGATGGAAGTGCTCGAAGGCAGCACGGTCATGCATGCTGCTGAAAAAGCAGGCACCTATATTCCGCATTTTTGCTACCACAAGAAACTGAGCATCGCGGCCAACTGCCGCATGTGCCTGGTGGATGTGGAAAAAGCGCCCAAGCCGATGCCCGCCTGCGCCACGCCGGTCACGCAGGGCATGATTGTGCGCACCAAGAACGACAAGGCCATCAAGGCGCAAAAAAGCGTGATGGAGTTCCTGCTGATCAACCATCCGCTGGATTGCCCCATCTGCGACCAGGGCGGCGAATGCCAGCTGCAGGATCTGGCCGTCGGCTACGGCGCTGGCGAGTCGCGCTACCAGGAAGAAAAGCGCGTCGTTTTCCACAAGGAAGTCGGCCCGCTGATTTCGATGGAAGAAATGAGCCGCTGCATTCACTGCACCCGCTGCGTGCGCTTTGGCCAGGAAATCGCTGGCGTGATGGAACTGGGCATGTCGCATCGCGGCGAGCATGCCGAGATCGAAACCTTTGTCGGCATGTCGGTGGACTCCGAGCTGTCCGGCAACATGATCGACCTGTGCCCGGTCGGCGCGCTGACCAGCAAGCCTTTCCGCTACAGCGCTCGCACCTGGGAGCTGTCGCGCCGCAAGTCGGTCAGCCCGCATGATTCGACCGGCACCAACCTGGTCGTTCAGGTCAAGCACAACAAGGTGATGCGCGTGCTGCCGCTGGAAAACGACGACATCAACGAGTGCTGGATCGCCGACCGCGACCGCTTCTCCTATGAGTCGCTGAACAGCGATGAGCGCCTGACGAGCCCGATGCTCAAGCAGGGCGGCGAGTGGAAAACGGTGGACTGGCAGACGGCGCTGGAATATGTCGCCAATGGCCTGAAACAGATCAAGGCCGACCACGGCGCTGCCAGCATCGGTACGCTGGCCAGCCCGCACAGCACGCTCGAAGAGCTGCACCTGGCTGCCTCGCTGATGCGCGGCCTGGGCAGCGAGAACATCGACTACCGTCTGCGCAATGCGGAATTCGTGCCTTCCAGCTCGGTGCGCTGGCTCGGCACTTCGGTTGCTTCGCTGTCGCAGCTGCAGCGCGTTCTGGTGGTGGGTTCCAACTTGCGCAAGGACCATCCTTTGTTTGCCTTGCGGATTCGCCAGGCGGTTCGCACGGGTTGCGCGCTCAACTCGATTAACTCTCAAGCGGAACTGGCTTCGGCTGATGCCTGGGCGATGCCAGTGGCTAACAGCTTGAATGTGGCGCCCGAAGGCTGGGCGCAGGCGCTGGCCGATGTGGCAGCTGCGATTGCTGCTGAAAAAGAACTGGACGTACCGGTTGCAGGTGGTCAGGCTACTGATGCGGCCAAGGCCATCGCTGCTTCGCTGCTGGGCGGTGAGCGCAAGGCGATCTTGCTGGGCAATGCCGCAGCGCACCATGCCAACGCTTCCAGCCTGCTGGCGCTGGCCAACTGGATTGCCGCGCAGACCGGCGCGCGCGTGGGTTACCTGACAGAAGCGGCCAACACGGTCGGCGCCCAGCTGGCCAATGCTGTTCCGGGTGCCAAGGGCCTGAATGCCGGCCAGATGCTGGACGGCCAGCTCAAGGCAGTGATTTTGCTGAACAACGAGCCGGAGTTTGACTCGGCCGCTGGTGCCAAAGCCAGCGCTTCGCTGAACAAGGCGCAGATGGTTGTCACGATGAGCCCGTTCAAGGCGAACATGGCTTTTAGCGATGTGCTGCTGCCGATTGCGCCTTTCACCGAAACGCCAGGCACCTTCGTGAATGCCGAAGGCTGTGTGCAGAGTTTCCATGCCGTCGTCAAGCCGCTGGCTGAAACGCGTCCGGCCTGGAAAGTGCTGCGCGTGCTGGCCAATTTGCTGGAGCTGCCCGGTTTTGATTTTGAATCGTCGCAGGATGTGCTGAAGAAAATTTCGGGCGCTGACGCCGGGCAGATTTCTGCTCACAGGCTGGACAATGCGGCGGAGCAGGGCGCTATCGTGCTGTCTGGCGCTGTCGGTTCCGTGCCTGCAGTGGCCAACATTTACCAGCTCGACGGCTTGGTCAGGCGTGCAACTTCGCTGCAGTTGACGGCAGATGCGCGTAACGCGGCAGGTTTGCAAGGAGTGGGCATCTGGCCGGGCGTCGTCTGGCCTGTGCTCTGGGCGCTTATCAAAATCGTTCTGGTTTTGGCGCCTTTGATGGGCTGTGTCGCCTACCTCACGCTGTGGGAGCGCAAGGCCATTGGTTTCACCCAGGTTCGCCTGGGCCCCAACCGCATCGGCCCCTTTGGTCTGCTGCAGCCGATTGCCGATGCGCTCAAGCTGCTGACCAAGGAAATCATCATTCCGACGGCGGCCAGCAAGGGCCTGTTTGTGCTGGGCCCGATCATGACCATCATGCCGGCCCTGGCGGCCTGGGTGGTGGTTCCGTTCGGCCCCGAGGTGGCGCTTTCCAACATGAATGCGGGTCTGCTGTTCCTGATGGCGATTACGTCGATGGAAGTCTATGGCGTCATCATTGCGGGCTGGGCGTCCAACTCCAAATACGCTTTTCTGGGCGCCATGCGCGCTTCGGCCCAGATGGTCAGCTATGAAATTGCGATGGGCTTTTGCCTGGTCGTCGTGCTGATGGTTACCGGCAGCCTGAACATGACCGACATCGTGATGAGCCAGGCCAAGGGCATGGCTGCCAGCAGCGGGCTGACCTTCCTGTCCTGGAACTGGCTGCCGCTGTTCCCGATTTTTATCGTGTACTTCATCTCCAGCCTGGCTGAAACCAACCGTCACCCGTTTGACGTGGTTGAAGGCGAGTCCGAGATCGTCGCCGGTCACATGGTCGAGTACTCCGGCATGTCGTTTGCCATGTTCTTTTTGGCCGAATACGCCAACATGATTCTGGTGTCGGTGCTGTGCGTGCTGCTGTTCCTGGGTGGCTGGTTGTCGCCGATTGACAGTGTCCTGTTCACCTGGATTCCGGGCTGGATCTGGCTGGGTCTGAAGACCTTCTTTGTAGTCACTATTTTTCTGTGGGTTCGTGCCACCTTCCCGCGCTACCGCTATGACCAGATCATGCGTCTGGGCTGGAAGATCTTCATCCCTGTGACCCTGGTCTGGCTGGTGGTCGTCGGGGCTTGGATGCAGACCTCTTACAACATCTGGAAATAGGCGAAAAGTCATGTCTGCAGTTGCCTCCGTTAAGGATTTTGTTTCAAGCTTCATGTTGACCGAGCTGCTCAAGGGCATGGCCCTGACCGGCAAGTACATGTTCAGCCGCAAGATCACCGTTCAGTTTCCTGAAGAAAAAACGCCGCTCAGCCCGCGCTTTCGCGGTCTGCATGCGCTGCGTCGCTATGACAACGGCGAAGAGCGCTGCATTGCCTGCAAGCTGTGCGAAGCCGTGTGCCCGGCGATGGCCATCACGATTGAGTCTGACGTGCGCGAAGACGGCAGCCGCCGCACCTCGCGCTACGACATTGATCTGACCAAGTGCATTTTTTGCGGCTTCTGCGAAGAAAGCTGCCCGGTTGATTCGATTGTCGAGACGCATATCTTTGAATACCACGGCGAAAAACGCGGTGACCTGTATTTCACCAAAGAGATGCTGCTGGCAGTGGGCGATCGTTATGAAAACGAAATCGCTGCCAACCGTGCGGCCGATGCCAAGTACCGTTGAATTTTCTCGCCCAGTAGCTCGCTCAAGAAAGAATCCACTCCAACATGGACGCTAAAACAGGTCTTTTTTATGTTTTTGCCGCGATTTTGCTGTTTTCAGCATTTCGCGTCATCACGGCACGCAACCCCGTGCATGCGGCGCTTTTTCTCGTGCTGGCATTTTTTCAGGCGGCTGCCGTCTGGATTTTGCTGAAGGCCGAGTTCTTGGCTATTACCCTGGTGCTGGTTTATGTCGGCGCGGTGATGGTGCTTTTTCTCTTCGTGGTCATGATGCTGGACATCAACCTGGACAGCATCCGCAAAGGCTTCTGGAAGCATTTCCCGCTGGCCGGTGCGGCCGGCACCATCATTGCGCTGGAAATGTCTTATGTGCTGATGGGCGGTTTCCGTGAGCCGCCTCAGTCGGCTTCGGCGGTGCCAGCGGTCGGTGATATTGCCGCTCAGGTGTCCAACACCAAGGAACTGGGCAAGCTGCTGTATTCACAGTACATCTACCCGCTCGAAGTGGCTGCCGTGATTTTGCTGGTCGGCATGATTGCCGCGATTGCGATGACGCTGCGCGAGCGCAAGGACTCCAAGCGCACCAACCCCGCCGATCAGGTTCGGGTGAAGGCGGCAGACCGGATCAAGCTGGTCAAGATGGAGTCTGTGCTGGCTGCGCCAGTGGCTGTTGAGGAGAAAAAAGCATGACATTGACGCTGGGACATTTTCTTTCGCTGGGGGCCATGCTGTTTGCCATGTCCATCATCGGCATTTTTCTGAACCGCAAGAACCTGATCGTGCTGCTGATGGCCATCGAGCTGATGCTGCTGGCCGTCAACATGAACTTTGTGGCGTTCTCCTACTACCTCAATGACATGGCGGGTCAGGTGTTTGTGTTTTTCATCCTGACCGTCGCCGCAGCCGAGTCCGCTATCGGACTGGCTATTTTGGTGCTGCTGTTCCGTAACAAGGCCAGCATTAACGTTGACGAACTCAACACGCTTCAGGGTTAATAACAAGATGAGCCAAACCCTTTCCGCATCGACGCTGCTGGCCGTTCCGCTGGCACCCCTGGCAGGCGCTTTAGCCGCCGGTATTCTGGGAACCTCCTTTGGCGGTAACCTGATAGGCCGTCGCCTGTCGCACTCCATCACCATCTTCGGTGTGTTTCTCGCCTTCGTGCTGTCGGCCATGACACTGAGCGCCGTCATCGACGGTGCCCGTTTCAATGAAACGCTTTACACCTGGATGACGGTCGGCAGCCTGAATATGGAAGTCGGCTTTCTGGTCGATGGCCTGACCGCCATGATGATGTGCGTGGTCACTTTTGTCTCGCTGATGGTGCATATCTACACCATCGGCTACATGGAAGAAGACGCGGGCTACAACCGTTTCTTTGCCTACATCTCGCTGTTCACTTTTTCCATGCTGATGCTGGTGATGAGCAACAACATGCTGCAGCTGTTCTTCGGCTGGGAAGCGGTGGGCCTGGTGTCTTACCTGTTGATCGGTTTCTGGTTCAACAAGCCGACGGCAATTTTTGCCAACATGAAGGCTTTCCTGGTGAACCGGGTTGGCGACTTCGGCTTTATTCTCGGCATTGGCCTGATCGCCGCTTACGCCGGTACGTTGAACTATGGCGAGGCGTTTGCCAAGACCGACGAGCTTTCAAAGCTGATGTTCCCCGGCACCGAGTGGATGCTGGTGACGGTGATCTGCATCTGCCTGTTCATCGGCGCGATGGGCAAGTCGGCCCAGTTCCCGCTGCATGTCTGGCTGCCAGATTCGATGGAAGGCCCAACCCCCATTTCCGCGCTGATTCACGCGGCGACGATGGTGACGGCTGGCATTTTCATGGTGGCGCGCATGTCGCCGCTGTTTGAACTGAGCGATACCGCGCTGAGTTTCATCATGGTGATTGGCTCAATTACAGCGCTGTTCATGGGCTTCCTCGGCATCATCCAGAACGACATCAAGCGGGTGATTGCTTATTCGACGCTGTCGCAGCTGGGCTACATGACGGTGGCGCTGGGCGCTTCGGCTTACTCGGTGGCGGTGTTTCACCTGATGACCCATGCGTTCTTCAAGGCGCTGCTGTTCCTGGGTGCTGGCTCTGTCATCATGGGCATGCACCATAACCAGGACATCCGCTGGATGGGTGGCGTGCGCAAGTACATGAAAATCACCTGGTTGACTTTCCTGCTGGGCAACCTGGCGCTGATCGGTACGCCATTCCTGTCGGGTTTTTACTCGAAGGACAGCATCATCGAAGCGGTCGCCGAAAGCCACCTCTGGGGTAGCGGTTTTGCCCACTTCGCGGTGCTGGCCGGTGTTTTTGTCACCGCTTTCTATTCGTTCCGCGTGTATTTCCTGGTCTTTCACGGCCAGGAGCGCTATGACCAGAATCCAGACGCCCATCACGATGCGCATGATGACCACGGCCACCACGCCGAGCATCATGACCCGCATGAGTCCCCTTGGGTGGTGACGCTGCCGCTGGTGCTGTTGGCGATTCCTTCGGTGATTATTGGCTACCTGATGATTGAGCCGATGCTGTTTGGTGACTTCTTCAAGGATGCGATTTTCTTCAACCTTGAGCGTCATCCTGTGATGGAAGAGCTTGCACATGCATTCCACGGCCCTGCGGCTATGGCCATGCACAGCGTGACAACGGCGCCGTTTTGGCTGGCTGCGTCCGGTGTTGCGCTGTCTTACTACATGTACATGGTCAATCCGGCCCTGCCTGCGGCCATCAAGCGTGCAGCAGGCCCAATCTACACGCTGCTGGAAAACAAGTACTACCTGGACTGGTTCAATGAAAATGTGCTGGCTCGTGGCGCACGCGGTCTGGGAACCGTTCTCTGGAAAGTCGGTGACCGGATGCTGATTGACGGCCTGTTCGTGAATGGCTCCTGGAAGCTGGTCGGCTGGATTTCCGGCATGGTCAGGCGCCTGCAGTCGGGCTATATCTACCACTATGCCTTCGGCATGATCATCGGTGTGTTTGTGTTGATGACGTATTTCGTCTGGCTCAATCGATAAAACAATCTAGAACAACAAGGAAGCTAAAAAATGGGATTGTTGAGCCTAGCCATCTGGACGCCGATTATTTTCGGTGTCGTTTTACTGGCCTTCGGTCGGGACGATCAGGCGCGCATGGTGCGCTGGATTGCGCTGATCGGGGCGGTCGTGAGTTTTCTGGTGACCCTGCCTTTGTACGAGGGGTTCCAGTTGGGAACCTCTGCCATGCAGTTTGTCGAGAAGCAGGGCTGGATCCAGCGCTTCAATGTCAACTACCACCTGGGCGTGGACGGCATTTCGCTGTGGTTCGTGCTGCTGACGGCTTTCATCAACGTGATCGTCGTGATTGCCAGCTGGGAGTCGATTACCAGCCGTGTCAATCAGTACATGGCGTCGTTCCTGATCCTGAGCGGCTTGATGATTGGCGTGTTTTGCGCGCTGGACGGCATGCTGTTCTACGTGTTCTTCGAGGCCACCCTGATTCCGATGTATTTGATCATCGGTATCTGGGGTGGGCCGAACAAGATTTACGCGGCCTTCAAGTTTTTCCTGTACACGCTGCTCGGCTCGCTGTTGATGCTGGTCGCGCTGATCTTCCTGTACAACAAGTCGGGCGGCAGTTTTGACATCCTCGCTTGGCACCAGTTGCCGCTGACCGGCACCGCGCAGACACTGCTGTTCTTCTCCTTCTTTGCCGCTTTTGCCGTCAAGGTGCCGATGTGGCCGGTGCATACCTGGCTGCCTGACGTTCACGTTGAAGCGCCCACCGGCGGCTCTGCCGTGCTGGCTGCCATCATGCTGAAACTGGGCGCTTACGGCTTCCTGCGTTTCTCGATGCCGATTGCGCCTGACGCTTCCCACGAATGGGCCTGGCTGATGGTGGCGCTCTCCTTGATCGCGGTGATTTACGTCGGTCTGGTGGCGATGGTGCAGCAGGACATGAAAAAGCTGGTGGCTTATTCGTCGGTGGCGCACATGGGTTTTGTGACGCTGGGCTTTTTCCTGTTCAATGACCTCGGCGTCGCGGGTGGCATTGTGCAGATGATTGCCCACGGTTTTGTCTCGGCTGCCATGTTCCTGAGCATCGGCGTGCTGTATGACCGGGTGCATTCCCGTGAAATCGCCAGCTATGGCGGCGTGGTCAACACCATGCCCAAGTTTGCGGCGTTTGCCTTGCTGTTCTCCATGGCCAACTGCGGCCTGCCAGGCACA
>JAPLPS010000184.1 GCA_026400075.1 Polaromonas sp. | reverse complement strand
CCAGCGCGGCTTCTTTGGGCGACGCGAAGCCGTGGCTTTGCAGCAGCAGTTTGGCGTCGGCGTCCAGCAGCTTGAAATAAAACTGGCCGTCTTTTTCGCGGTACTGCTTGAAGGTGGGAGCGGCGATTTTGGCGGCCTTGGCTTTGGCGGCGGGCGCGACGCTGACGGCCAGATTGCGCAGGCCGACAGCCTTGCGCAGCTCGCCCATGAAGGGCGTTGCCGCTTGGCGGGCTTTGTCGGCACCCGCTTGCAAAATCGCTTCAATTTTGGTCGGGTCGGCCATCAGCGCTTGGTAGTGTTCACGCATCGGCGCGACTTCGCGGTCAATGCGCTCGAACAGCATTTGTTTGGCGTCGCCCCAGCTGATGCCGTCGGCGTAGGCTTGGCGCATCGCGGCGGTTTCGCTTTCGCTGGCAAAGGCCTGGTAAATCTGGAACAGCGCCGAGCCTTCGGTGTCTTTGGGCTCGCCGGGGGCGCGGGAGTCGGTCAGGATGCCGCCGATCAGCTTGCGCAGCGGCTCACGCGGCGTGAACAGCGGAATCGTGTTGTCGTAGCTTTTGCTCATCTTGCGCCCGTCCAGACCGGGCAGCAGCGCGACGGATTCTTCCACCACCGCTTCGGGCAGCACCAGATGCTCGCCGTACAGGTGGTTAAAACGCTGGGCCATGTCGCGGGCCATTTCGATGTGCTGGATCTGGTCGCGCCCGACCGGCACCTTGTGGCTCTTGAACAGCAAAATGTCCGCGCCCATCAGCACCGGGTACATGAACAGGCCGGCGGTCACGTCGGTGTCGGGGTCGTTGCCAGCGGCGGCGTTTTTATCGACCGAGGCTTTGTAGGCGTGGGCGCGGTTCAAAATGCCTTTGCCGGTGACGCAGGTCAGCAGCCAGGTCAGCTCGGTGATTTCGGGGATGTCGGACTGGCGGTAGAACACGGCGCGCTCGGGGTCGAGCCCGGCGGCCAGCCAGCTGGCGGCGATTTCCAGCGTCGAGCGCTGGATGCGCTGCGGGTCGCCGCATTTGATCAAGGCGTGGTAGTCGGCGAGAAAATAAAAGCTCTGCACGCCGGGCAGGCGGCTGGCAGCCACGGCCGGGCGGATCGAGCCGACAAAATTGCCCAGGTGCGGCGTGCCGGTGGTGGTGATGCCGGTCAGAAAGCGTTGCGCGGTGGCGGGTGTTGCGGTGGTCATGCGGTCTGTGAAGAAAAAAGCGGAGGAAGGAATAAAACTGGCGGGCGCGCTTGGTGCGCCGCCGTCAGCCCAGCAGGGAAATCAGCGGCGACAGCAAGAGCTTGATGAAGCCATAGCCCAGCGCCATCAGCGGGCGCAGCCACAGGCTGCCGACCACGCCAGCAAGCACCAGCCCCATGACGATAAAAAAGCCCCAGGGCTCGATGCGCGAGACGGCCTGCGCCTGTTTCCACGGCAACAGGCCGACGAGGATGCGCCCGCCGTCCAGCGGCGGCAGCGGAAACAGGTTGAAGGCCCACATCACCAGATTGACCTGAATGCCGCCCAGCGCCATTTTTAGGAAAAATTCTTCCTGCACGCCCATCAGCAACAGAACGGTCAGCATCAGCGCCCAGAAAATCACCTGGACAAAGTTGACGGCTGGACCCGCCAGTGCGACCCAGACCATGTCGCGCTTGGGGTTGCGCAGCGCGCCGAAATTGACCGGCACCGGCTTGGCGTAGCCAAACAAAAAAGCCCCGGAGGTGGCGAAATACAGCAGCAGCGGCATCGCGATGGTGCCGATGGGGTCGATGTGCTTGAGCGGGTTCAGCGTGATGCGGCCCAGTCGGTAGGCTGTGTTGTCACCAAAATGGCGGGCGGCGTAACCGTGGGCAGCCTCGTGGATCGTGATGGCGAACAGCACGGGCAGCGCGTACAGCGCAACGGTTTGAATCAGGTGGGCAATGTCCATGCCCGGATTGTCTCAGACCGCCGGGGCGTCGAGGACAAAGCCCCGCTCTTCGGTGCCCAGCGGCTCGGCGGTGCCGCTCAGGGCGTCGAGCAGCGCGGCGTTGGCTTCGGAGGCGTCGTTCTGGCGCGCCAGCAGGCGCTGGCGCAGCAGCTGCGGCGGCGCCTGGCAGTCGAGAATGAAAAAGGGCGCGCCCAGCTCACCCGCCAGCGCTTGCGCCTGCTGGCGCTGGTTGCGCTTCAGAAAAGCCGCGTCCAGAATCACCGGCCAGCCCGCCTGCAGCGCCAGCCGCGCCGTCTGGAACAGCTGGGCGTAGGTGCGCGCCGTGGTGTCCGGGGTGTACAGGTTCAAGCCCTGCGCGCTGGAGCTGGCCAGCATGCGCAGGCCGAACAGGCGCTTGCGCTCCACGTCCGAGCGCAGCCGGATCGCGCCTTCGCGCTCCAGCAGGCGCTGCGATTCAAACGTCTTGCCCGAGCCGGGCAGGCCGTGCGTGATGAATAACGCAAGCTGGCGCGGCTGCGTCCAGGCCAGCGCCGTTTGCAGGTAGCGGCGGGCGACGCTTTGGCCTGCGGCGCCGCGCAGCTGCGCCACCTGCGCGCGCACCAGCGCGCGATAAACGACGGCAAAGCGCAGCGCGGGCAGCGCCGCATGGTCGCCGCTGTGGTCCAGCCACTGGTTTAAAAACCGGAAAGCCAGATCGCGCCGCCCTCGGGCGTCAAAGTCCATCACGGCGAAGGCGATGTCGTCGAGCACGTCAATCCAGCGCAGCGCCGGGTCGAACTCGATGCCGTCGAAAGCGGCGACGCCGCCATCCAGGCTGAGGATGTTGTCCAGATGCAGGTCGCCGTGGCATTCGCGGACAAAATCGCCTTGCTGGCGCTGCGCCCAGAGCGGCGCCAGCAAGGCGGCTTGCGTCTCCAGCCAGTTTTGCAGTTGCGCCTGCTCGGTGGGGCTGGCGGCGGGGCGGGCGCCTTCAAGCGCGGCCAGCGCGGCGGCGCGGCGACGTGCGGGGCTGGCGAAGTCGCGGGCCGGGTCGGCGTGCCTGGCGCGGGTGGTACTGGTGGCGTGCGTGGCGCGTGCGGCGCGGGCGTGGAAATCGGCCAGCAGCTCGGCCAGCTGGTCCACATCGGTGCTGGCCAGCGTACCGGCTTCGAGCTGGTGACTGAACAGCGCCTGCTGCGGAAAGCGGCGCATCTGCACCGCGTATTCCAGCGGCTGGCCGGTGCCGTTCAGAACCGGCGCCTCGGGCGTGCCGGTAATCGGCACGACGCTGATGTACAGCGAAGGCGCCAGCCGCCGGTTCAGGCGCAGCTCTTCTTCGCAGAAATGCTGGCGCGTGGCCAGCGCTGTGGCGTCAACAAAGGGCAGGCGCACCGGCTTTTTGATTTTCCAGGCGTGCTTGCCGTGCAGCAGCACCCAGGACAGGTGGGTTTCGATCAGCTCGGCCTGCAGGCTGCGGGCCAGCGCGGCGACCAGGGTTCTGGCCTGACGCAGTTCAGTGGAATCGGCGGTTGGCATGGCGGGCAGGATAGCCGCTGTTGCCGGGCTGGCAGTTGATGCCGGTCAAAGCCCCAGCCGGGCCAGCTCGCCCCGGCCCTGGCGGATGACGACCGGCTCGTCGCCGTCGCCCATTGGCGTCAGGTCGATGATGGTGGTCGGCTCTTTGTGGCAGGCGCCTGCGTCAATGACGGCGGCCAGTTCGCGCTCCAGCGGGCCTAGGATGTCCTGCGGGTCGCTGATGGCTTCGGTGCCGCCGCGTGGAATCAAGGTGGTGGCCAGCAACGGCGCGCCGTGGATTTCGAGCAGCGCCTGCAGCGCTTTGTGCTCGGGCACGCGCAGGCCAATCGTCTTGCGCGACGGGTGGCTCAGGCGGCGCGGCACTTCCTTGCTGGCTTCCAGAATGAAGGTGTAGGGGCCGGGCCTGGCCGCCTTGAGCAGGCGAAACTGCATGGTATCGACTCTAGCGTAATTTCCCAGCTCGCTTAAATCGCGGCACAGCAGCGTCAGGTGGTGCTTGTCGTCCACGCCCCGGATGCGGCGCAGGCTGTCGGCGGCGGCCTTGTCGTCGAGCTGGCAGACCAGCGCGTAGCTCGAATCGGTGGGCACGGCCGCGATGCCGCCGCGCGCCAGCAGAGCGGCGGCCTGTTTCAGCAGCCGGGCCGGAGGATTGTCAGGATGAACTTCAAAAAACTGGGCCATGTGCGCCACCTTCTTTTTTAGGATTCAGTCGCCTGAATCATGACACGGCTCTCGCGCACCGCCAGCCAGGCGCCGGTGGCGCCGCAGACCGCAATCATGACCATGCCCAGCACCGACAGGCCATCGGGCACATGCGAGAACACCAGCCAGCCGCCCAGCATCGCAAAGCCGATTTGGGTGTACAAAAACGGCGTCAGCGTCGATACCGGCGCCTTGCCGTAAGCCAGGATCATGAAAAAATGCCCGATGGTTGCGGCGCATCCCATGAGCCCCAGCGCCGCCCACAGGTGCCAGGAACTGAGCGAAGTCCAGACAAAGGGCAGCGCCAGCGAAGCCAGCAGCGTGCCGACCCAGCCGGTGTAAAAATGCGTCGTCATCGCGAGTTCGGTGCGCGCCAGACGGCTGGTCAAAATCTGGAACCAGGCGTTCGACACCACCAGGCCCAGCGGCAGCAGCATCGCCCAGTTAAAGCCGCCATCGCCGCCGCCGGGCCGGATGATGATCAGCGTGCCGGTAAAGCCGCCCACCACCAGCAGCCAGCGCAGCGCCGAGACCCGCTCGCCCAGCGTGAACGAGGCCAGCAGCGTCATTACCAGCGGCGTGATCATCACGATGGCGGTGAATTCGCCAACCGGCATGTATTTGAGGCTGAAAAAGGCAAACAGGCTGGTACACAGCAGCAGCACGCCGCGCAGGGTCTGGAATTTCGGGTGCGCCGTTGGCGGCAGCGACCAGCCGCGCTTGGGCAGCACGGCCAGACTGGTGGCAATGGCCTGAAAAGCGTAGCGCACCCACAGCGCCATCAGCACCGGCACGCTCAGCGTGACGGCTTTGGTCGTGGTGTCGAGCAGCGCAAAGCAGGCGACGGCCGTGATCAGCAGCGCAATGCCCGCCAGCGCATGGGGTGAATTTTTGGGCAGGCCGGACATCAGCGCACGCGCCCGGCCAGCAGTTCCCAGACCGGCGTCAAGCCGTCCGGCAAAAAGGGCAGACTGCCCAGATCGGTATGGCTCTCGTCGGGGCTGTGAAAATCGCTGCCGCGTGAGGCGGCCAGGCCGAATTCCTTGGCGGTTTCGGCGTATTTGACGAATTCCTGCTTGGTGTGGCTGCCGGTGATGACTTCCACCGCCTGGCCGCCGTGCGCCTTGAACTCGGTGAACAGCGCGTATTCTTCATTCGGTGTGAAGTGGTAGCGCCCCGGATGGGCAATCACCGCAATGCCTTGCGCCTGGGTGATCCAGCTCACGGCGTCGCGCAGCGTGGCCCAGCTGTGCGGCACGTAGCCGGGCTTGCCTTCGGTCAGGTATTTGCGAAAGACTTCATTGGTTTCGCGGCACACGCCGGACTCGACCAGAAAGCGCGCAAAGTGGGTGCGCGAGATCAATTCCGGGTTGCCGACAAACTGCAGCGCGCCTTCGTAGGCGCCCGCAATGCCCGCCTGCGCCAGCGACGCGGCCATTTCGCGGGCGCGCTGCTCGCGGCCGTTGCGGGTGGCGTGCAGGCCTTGCGTCAACGCGGCATCGTCCGGGTCAAAGCCCAAGCCGACGATATGCACGGTTTCGGCGGCAAAGGTGACGGAAATTTCGGTGCCGGTGAGGTAGGGCAGGCCGAGCGCCTGGGCGGCGGCGGCGGCGCGCTGCTGGCCGCCGATTTCGTCGTGATCGGTCAGCGCCCAGAGTTCGACGCCGTTGGCTTTGGCGCGCTGCGCCAGCGCTTCAGGCGTCAGGGTGCCGTCGGAAATGACGGAATGGCAATGGAGATCAGCGTTGAGGATTTTTTTAGGTTGCACCGCACAATTTTAGGCTTTATGCGTCGGCGGCGCTTGGCGCGGGGGCGATGCCCCGCCTGCCGGGCGAGCGCCGAAAAAGTCTCAGGCGTCGGTTTTGGTCGCGCAGGTGTTCCAGCCGAACAGCGCGTAAGGCGGGCACCAGCCGATGGCGCCGGTAGCCAGCGGCACGACGCCGACCCAGCCCCACAGGCCGACCGTGCCAGTGGCAGCCAAGCCGATCAGCGCCAAGCCGACAACGATGCGTAAAGTGCGGTCAATGCCGCCGACGTTGGATTTCATGACAGTTTCCTTTGGATAAAGAGGGTGAATAGCACCATTGGACGCGCTACGCGTCTTCAAGTCTGTGACTTGTGTCACCCAGTGCGACGCAGTGCGGCGCCGTCGCGGCTCGGTCAGACGGGCGCAGCGCCCGCCATCGCCCGCAGCGCGGCGCTGTCGCAGATATGAATGCGCTCGCGCGACAGGCGCACCCAGCCTTCGCGCTCAAAGCGGCGCAGCAGGCGCGAGACGATCTCGCGCACCGTGCCCAGTTCGTCGGCCAGCGCCTGATGCGTCAGCGCCAGTTCCGGCCCCCGGCCGAGCAGCGCGGCGGCCAGCCGCTGATCCAGCCGTTGAAACGCCACCGCGTCGATCAGCACCGTCAAATCGGCCATGCGCTCGGCAAACAGCCCCAGCACCTCGTTGCGAAACGCCGGGGTTTCCAGCCAGCGGCTGAACACGTCCGGCGGAATCAGCAGCAGCGTGCTGGCCTTGGTGGTGACGCCGTGCGCCGACAGCGGCTGGGTGCGAAACAGGCAGGCCGAAGACACCAGACACAGCTCGCCGGGCACGACGCGGTACAGCTCCAGCGAGCGCCCATCGCCCGAGCTGCGCGAAACCTTGATCTCGCCATCCAGCACCAGCGGAAAGCCCTGGCAGGGGGTGTTCTCGGTGAACAGCACCGTGCCAGCGGGAACCTGCAGGGGCAGCGCGGGCGGATGCGGCCCGGCCAGCGAGGGCTGGACTTGGGCCAGGGCTGGGTAGAGGAGGGCGGGGCTGGGGAGGGCGGGCGCTGGCGTCATGAGATGCGTGGGGCGGACGAGGACTTGTTATCGTTCTACATGTAATTTAGGGCGCCAGTAATAGATATCTAAATCCACTCGACTCATGCGTTTGCGCGCTGCAACGGCTGATGCAACACATTGGTAGTCTTGGCTTTGTGCTGCATTAAGTTTCTTGATTTGCTGCCACGTTGGCAACTTAGAACCCTCGGGCTCTTTTCCAAGAGCTGTGCCAACGTCCCTGTCTAACGGTACCTCCAGCCAAGAACGAATGCGATCAAGTTCGTAGTAGGTGCAAAGGTCACGGTTGTAGAGTGCATCACGCAGAAACAAATTCAGTGCTTTTCTTGCTGCTCCCCAGCTTTGTGCATTTGGAGGAAACTGCCCAAGCATAGAGTTCGTTGTCTGGTCTATCCGTTGGCAGAACATTGTTCTTGTTGCGCGCGAAAACATCCAGAGATTTAGAACAGCGAGCGTGTCGCGGGCAACTTTTACAACACCGGGTGCGCCTTGATTTCGTAAGGCTTGAGCGCTAATTGTGGCTTCAGCCGTTCTTTTTTGTAACTGTTCAATAAATTCTGGAGTGCGCATGGTTAGACCCCACTCGTGGCAAGTTGCTTGAAGGCTGGACTCGTTCCGGTGCGTGTGACGCCACACTCCGTTCGTGCATATGCGCATTTGAGCGCATGACCTTGTTTTGGTTTGGGTGGTTGTCCGTAAACGGTAACGGAACTTCTCGACTCAAGGCGACGCGGCCATGATTTTCCGTCAATGAGCAGCGGTGGAGTGTATGCGCCACGGGAATCTGTTCCTTTGTAGAAAACGCCTGCCTCCTCGATAGTGACAGCGAACTCGCTGAGGTTTGTGATCTCGATGCAGAAGGTAATGCACGGATCTATACCCCCAACGGGAATAGCGTGTTTTGGCCGAACTCGAATCTTTACACGTTTCTTATCTATGGCGTGCCATGTGTTGATGACGCCTAGGACGGCGCCAAGAACTGCGATTGAAAGCGTTATTGCTTGGATGAGTAGCATAAATTTGCGGAGCCTAACGAATTGAACGCCTGGATGTTACGTGAACCCACAACCAAAAACCATAACAATGTTGCGCTTCGGTTTTGGGATCGAATTTTCGGTACTCAAGCTGTTTAGACAAACCTAAGATTTAGCGGATAAAAAACATCTCTGTCGTCATAGCCTTCACATTAAATGGCCTTATTGGCTGGGTTTGACGGCATCCGTAGCTTGAAATTTTCTGACTCCCCCAAAAACCGCTTCACTCAACCCAGAACTCCTGACGTGGAAAACAGGTTTTTTAGGCGTGGCTTTGCCTGCACGGGCTGGTAAATGACTTGCTGGAACTCGTCCCACTGCTCATCGCTCAAGGTAAATTGCCGCCGATCCGTCAGCACTTGATGCGCGGCGGCGATACCCGCATCGAGCAGGAATTCGCTGACGCTCTTGTAGCTGGCCCGCGCCGCCTGCTGTAGCAACAACTTCGCGGCACTGCTGGCGCGACCTTCAATTCGCGCTGTTTTTGCAAAATTTAAATGGGGCATGATCGTTTTATAACTGCCGCGCCCAGTCCAGGCAGGTTTGCACCAGCGGAACGTCGGCGGCAACACGCACGACGAACTTTTCAATCGCGGCTGTGTCCGTTTCCGGCAGCGTGACCCAGAACAAATAATGCCCCCGCCCGGTGCGCAGCGCGGCGCCGCTGTTGCCAAAAACCACTTCGCAGGGCAGCAGGGAATCCCACTGCATCGGCCATTCCAGCTGCTCGTGCAGGCTTTTGACGCTGGCCGTCTTGAAGGGCCGCAGATACCAGGGCGGCGCGTTCAGCAGCAGCGCACGGGCTTGCGCGTCCCAGGCCAGGTCGTTGTCGCCGAAATCGTCAAACCCGGCTTCTTCAAAGCAGACATCAGGATTGACCGGCGCGGGCCAGAGCGCCAGCAGCGTCAAACCCTCACGCGGGGCTTGGGCTTTTTCGACGAGGCTGGCGGGGCTGACGGCTGACCAGTGAAGGGTAAAAGGCATGGGTTTTCGTCCGTGAAACTAGAGCGCGACATAATTGTGTCGCGCAATGTGTCGCGCTTTCAGTCAGGCGCGACAAAGCGCGACAAATCCACGCCCTGCAGGAGAAGGAGAACCCGATGACGCAGACTGAAACCCTCGCCCTGATTGAAACGCTCATTGCCGAACAGCCGCAAGGCATCGGCATTGCCGCGCTGGAAAAGGCGCTGGCGCAGCGCACCGGGGCGGCTGTGCAGCGGCGCACGCTCCAGCGCCGCCTGGAGCGCCTGCTCAAAGAGCGGCGCATCGCCCCCGAAGGCCAGAGCATTGCGCTGGTTTACAGACCGATCTTGCCGGGCGCCGCGACCAGCATGGCCGAGGCGCAACCCGGCGCAGAGGCTGAACTTTACGTGCCGGTTTCCCCCGAGGGTGCGGCGATTCGGGCGCGGGTGCGCTTGCCGCTGATGCACCGCCGCCCGGTCGGCTACCAGCGCGAATTCCTGGAGGCTTACCAGCCGGGCGTGACTTTTTACCTGTCCGAATCTATCCGCGCCCAGCTTCATGAAATGGGGCGCACGCCGGTGGGCGAGCGCCCGGCCGGCACCTATGCCCGCGACATCATGAACCGCCTGCTGGTCGATTTATCGTGGGCCTCTTCGCGGCTGGAGGGCAACACCTACAGCCGCCTGGACACGCAAAACCTGATCGAATTCGGCCAGATCGCCAAGGGCAAGGACGCGCAGGAAACGCAGATGATCCTGAACCACAAAGCGGCCATTGAAATGCTGATTGAGGACGCGGAGCAGGTGGGTTTTGATGCGTTCACCTTCCAGAATCTGCACGCCGTGCTGTCGCAAAACCTGCTGCGCGAAGAATCGGCCTGTGGGCGCCTGCGCCGCAGGCCGGTGGAGATTTCCGGGACGGTGTTTCAGCCGCTGGCCATGCCGCAGGTGCTGGAAGACTGCTTTCGGCTGCTGCTGCAAAAGGCCGACGCGATTCCTGATCCATTTGAACAAGCGTTTTTCCTGATGGTGCAACTGCCTTATCTGCAGCCGTTCGAGGACGTGAACAAGCGCGTGTCGCGCATCGGCGCGAACATGCCGCTCATCAAGCACAACCTGTGTCCGCTGTCCTTCATGGATGTGCCCGAGCGCGCTTACGTCGAAGGCACGCTGGGCGTGTATGAGCTGAACCGGGTAGAACTGCTGCGGGACGTGTTCGTCTGGGCCTACGAGCGCTCATGCCAGCGTTATCTGGCCATCACGCAAAGCATGATCGAGCCCGACCCGTTGAAGATCAAGTACCGCGAAGCCTTGATCGAGGCGGTGCAGGCGGTGGTCAAAGGGCGGCTGGCGCCGGAGCCGAAAACGCTGGCGCAGCTGGCGGCTGGGCTGGCGCCTGCGGCAGATCAAGCGGCTTTTGCCCAGCTGCTTGCCGACGCGCTTAGGCAGTTGCATGAAGGCAGCGTGGCGCGCTGGCGGCTCAGGCGCTCCGAGTTTCTGGCCTGGCAGGCGCTCAGGCCAGCGGATGGGAAACTTTAAGGAAAATCGGTGCGTCATAATTCCCTTTTTCCCTCCAAGAACAAGGAAACGGCGGCATGAATCACTTCATCATCGGGCTGGGCGGCACGGGGGGCAAAATCATCCGTGCCCTGCGCAAGAGTCTGTACCAGGAATTCCACGGCGCTTCCCCTGACGATGTGGGCATCGGCTATCTCTACGTCGATTCGTCCACCGAAATGATGTCGATTGACGACCCGACGTGGAAAACGCTGGGTACTTCCGTCCAGCTGCCCAAGGCCAGCCAGCTGTTGATTACCGACGCGAATCTGACCTCGCGGCTGGACAACCTCGACAGCTACCCCGGCCTCAAGCACTGGCTGGGCAGCCCGCAGGAGTGGCGCGATATTTTGAACAGCATCGTCGGCGCCACGCTGGGCGGCCAGAAGCGCCGTCTCGGGCGTTTTTTGTTTGCCTGCAAGGCTGACAAATACCGCGAACAGGTGCAGTCGCAGGTCAAGCTGCTGCAGCAAAACGGCCAGACCGAAGTCACCTTTCACATCGTCGTCGGCCTGGCCGGCGGCACCGGCAGCGGCAGTGTGATCGACGCGGTGGCGCAGTTGCGCGATTTGTATCCCGACTCGAAACGCTTTCGCATCCTGATTTACGCGCTGCTGCCCGACGCCTACCCGCACCCGAACTGGGACACCGGCAACTACCACGCGAACGGCTTTGCCGCGCTGACCGAGCTGAACGCGATGTCGGTGGGCAGTTATCAGCCTTACGACGTGACCGGCGTCAAGCAGCGCCTGACGCTGAGCGACCCGTTCAACGGCTGTTTTGTTTTTGGCAACGAGAACGAAAACGGGTTGACGGTGGATGTGGACAAGGATCTTCCGGGCATCGTCGCGGACTTTTTGTACCAGAAGATCGTCGCCGTCAACAACCTGAACTGGGCTTCGCTGGGCCGCATGGAAAACGCCGAAAACGGCGACGGCTCGCCCGAGACCGCGCCGCAGGGCCGCGAGCCCGAGCGCTCCAAGCGCTTTTTAGCCTTTGGCATCAAGCGCCTGGCGATTCCCGAAGAGGAAATCAGCGAGTATTTGACTTACAGCTTTGCCCGGCAGGCGGCGCTGCAACTGCGTTTCAACCACTGGCAGGCGGCGTCGGGCTTTATCGAGGAGCCGCGCAAGCAGGACTTCAACGAGTTCGTGCAGCAAAAGGAAACGCAATTGCGCTGGCTGTTGTCGGACGACCACCTGACGCTGGCCCAGGGAATCCTGCCCGAGGACGCTGCCAATAAACGCTGGAAATCGTTCACCGGCGAGTGGGAGGCGGTGATTCCCAATTTCAAGTCGCTGGTGCGCGAGCGCGACCAGGCCACCTGGCTGGACGAGCTGACGCAGCTGTGCGAAAAGCGCTACCAGGACGACTACCGCACGCTGGGCGTTCCCGGTTTTTATCGCACGAAACTGAAAGCGCGCAAGGACATGGCGCGGGAAATTCGCAACCGCATCGAGCAGGAACTGGTCAACGAGTGGAAAGTCGGCGCCAAGTCGGCCTGGGATATTTCGCGCCTGTTGATCGCGCTGACCGAGACGCTGGACGAGCGCCTGAAAGCCTGCGACGAAAACGTCGTGCGCGCCCGCAATGCGGAGGAACAAGCCCAGTCCCGCGTGCTGGGCAACGCGCAGAAGTGGGCGGGCATGAACATCTTGTCGCGCCACCTGCTCGGCACGCCCGACAGCCTTTTGGATGCGCACGGCGTGCATTTGCAGGAAATGTATGTCTATCGCACCCGCGCCGAAGGCTGGGGTTTTGCCAAGGCGCTGCTGATCGAGGTGATTGCCGAGATCACCGATTTGAAAGGCGAGGTCGATCGCGTCGCCAACACGCTGCAGCAGGCTTTGAGAAAGTTCGAGACCGGCATTCAGGCGCGGCTCACTGACGGTGGCGCGGGCGACATGCGCCAGCACCTGATCCGCTTTTACGACCCGGTGCAGGTCAAAACCGTCAGCCGCCGCCTGCTGCTCGACGAGGCCGAGCAAAAGACGCAAACCAGCCGCGTGCGCGCCGCGCTGGTCGAAAAAATCGGCCCCGATGGCGGCTTTGCGCAGTTCAACCAGCGCGTGTCGGAATCGACTTTTTTAGACGTGCTGGAAACCGTCTGCGAAGACAACGCCCGCATCGCACACCAGAATTTGGTGCAAAACCCCAAGGAGCGGCTGCTGGGCGTGTCCATCATCGACAAGCTGCGCGACCGCTACGGCGCCGACCCGCAGGAGCTGAAAAGCTATGTCAGCGAGCTGGTCAGCCGGGCGGGCAACTTTATGGTGCTGGAGCCACTGGAAATCCACCGCGCCGCGCCCGGCATTCCGGTCGGCGTGCCGACGGCGGTCAGCAAATTCACCGTGATCCTGCCGAAAGCGCCGGAGCAGGCCGACTTCAGCAAGGGGCTGAAAGACGCGCTACGCGAAGCCAAAACCGGCGACGTGGAAATCATCGAGTCCGACGGCCGCGCCAATGAAATCACGCTGGTGTCGATCAGCAACCTGCTGCCGCTGCGCTATCTGAAACCGCTGAAACTGCTGGAAGAAAAATACCGCCGCCGCATCGACACCGGCGGCGCCCGCGCCCGGCTGGAGCTGCACACCGAGGGCGACGGCAATGCCTGGCCCCGGCTGTTTGTCGCGTCCAGCGCCGAGGTCAAGGTGCAGGCGCTGCCTTACGTGCTGCTGGCCAAGGCGCTGGGCTTTATCCACGAAGGCAAAAACCCGGCCACCGGCGCGGACGAAGTGCTGCTGCTGACCAAGGACGCCGACGGTTTCGACAACGACCCGGTGCTGCTGGGCAAGAGCTTTGTCGCCAGCGCCGACAGCGTCGATCTGGCCAATTTGCACACGATTAAATCAGTGTGCGATGCGGCGCTGGCGGGCGCTGCCTTGCTGCACCAGGATCGCCGCGCCGAAGTGCAGCGGGCGATTTTGACCGAGGTCGAAGCAATCAAGGCCGCGCGCGGTGGCAACATTCAGGATGAAACCTACCGGCGCTTTCTCGATGCCGGGCGCCGCGCCGTCGCGGTGTTAAAGGGTGGGGTGGTTTGATTTAAAACCAGAAGGAATCTCTCGATGCAAAGCAACTCCGGCAAATCCGGCAAATGTTCGAATTTTGGTAATTGTTCGCTGGCCGATGCCCGCGTCACGATTGAGGTGCCCACCGGGCTTGATTTTGTCTGCAACGAATGCGGCAAGCCTTTGCTGCAAACCGACGGCGGCGGCGCCCCGGCGGGCGGCTCCAAGGCGCTGCTGATCGGCCTGGGGCTGGCGGCGCTGTTGCTGGCCGGTGGCGGCGGCGCCTGGTTTCTGGGCAAGAAGGCGCCTGACGTGGTGGCGGTGCCCGCCCCGGTTTCAGTCCCGGCGCCGAAACCGGCTCCGGCTCCGACTGACGCAGCGGCGCCGACTGCGGCTGAGACCGCCGCCGCCGCTGTGGCTGCGGCCAAAGCCGCCGCCACGGCGCGTGAGCAGGTGCCGCTCAACCCTTCCTGCTCCGAAGCCGACGAGCGGGCCGGTCTGTGCCGCACGCATTGAGCGTTTCACTTTTCAGGGGATTATTCCAATGACACAGTTAACTTCTTCAACATGGCGGCGCAGCCTGCCGGTTCTGGCCGGTATTGGCGCTCTGGCGCTGTCGCTGGCGGCCAGCGCCGAGAGCATCGTCACCGGCGGCAAGACCGGCACTTATTACGCCATCGGCGGCAACCTGCGCGACATCGTGGCGCCGTCGCTGGAAGTCAAGGACTCCAAAGGCTCGTGGGCCAATGTGGAGGACATGAGCCGCACCAAGGGCGTGACGCTGGCCATCGTGCAGTCGGACGTGTACGCCGCGTTTGTCCAGATGCGCGACTCGCGCGACGTGCCCGAAGCGACGCGGCGCGAATACGCGCAGCTGCTGGCCAATTTGCGCGTCTTCATGCCGCTTTATAAAGAGGAAATCCACTTTCTGGTGCGCAAGGACGAGCCGATTGATTTCATTCACCAGATCAAGGGCCGCGCCATCTGGATGGACATGGAAAAAAGCGGCACCTATTTGACCGCGCTGAATATCTACAGCAAGCTGTTCCAGGAGCGCCCGAGTGTCGTCACGCCGTTTCTGAACCCCACCGCCACCGGCGAGGACGAGGGCACGCGCCGCCGCCGCTCGGCGCTGATGGCGCTGAGCGACCCGGCCTATTACAAGGCCTATCCGAAAATCGACGTGATGGTGCTGGTCGGCGGCCAGCCGCTGAGTCTGCTCGAAAAGAACATGCCCGCCAATCTGAAGCTGCTGAAATTCGACCCGGCCCAGCCCGGCGCCGACAAGGTGCTGCAGGACTACCAGCAGGCGGGCATCAAAAAAGCCAGCTACCCGGCGCTGGCTATCGCGGGCAGCGAGTCGCCTTCGCTGGCGGTGGATTCGTATTTGATTACCGCCAACTTTGCCGACCCGCAGCGCAACCAGTTTGTCAAGGATTTTGCTGGCCAGTTCTGCGCCAATTTCAGCGCGCTGCAAGAGCGCGGCCACGCCAAATGGAAGTCGCTGAACTGGCAGCCCGGCGCTGCGCTGCCACCGCTGGCGGCAGGCTGGCAGTATTCAGACCGCGTGAAAGAGGGGCTGGCCAATTGCCGCACGGCGTCGGCTTCGGCGTCTCCGCAGGCGGCCAAGCCCAGCGCCTGCAGTGCGCAAGACCGCTTTAGCGGGCTGTGCCGCTGAGCCACACCCTGGCGGCGTCTTAGCGCATCCCGAAATACGACAGGATGAAGCCAATGATGACGATAAGCCCGACGATGTAAATGATGGTGTTCATGATGTTTCCTTACCGGATTCATCATGACGGTGGCGTCGGAATTTTCTTGTAGGCTGTCTGACCCGTTGCCGGTCAGACAAACACCTGCGGCATGCGGCTTGCGGTGTCAGGTCTGTGTCGCTGAGTCAGAGCAAAAAGTCCGCAGCACTCAGGCCGCTGACGCCGGTCAGCACAATCGCAAACTCAGCCGCCGTGTCGGCGTCGGTGCTGCCGTACAGGATGTGGGCCGTCGCATCAAAGCGCAGCTTGCCCGTCGCATCGCCGGTGAAGGCTGTCAGCGCGCCCAGAAAGCTGAACGCCTGATCGCCCGCCAGCGCCGGGTTGGCATCGACGCCGAGCAGGTCGATTTTGTCGCCCTCGCTGGTCTTGAAGTCGGTGATGGTGTCCCAGCTGGTGCTGCTCAAACCCATCTCGGTCAGCAGATTGAAGTCGAAGCGGTCGGCGCCGGTGCCGCCGGTCCGGGTGTCGGCGCCCAGCCCGCCGATCAGCACATCGTTGCCAGCGCCGCCGTTAAGCAGGTCATTACCTGATCCGCCGATCAGGACGTTGTTGCCGATGCCGCCGGTCAGCCTGTCGGCGTAGTTGCTGCCGGTCAGGTTTTCCACGTTTTTGAGTGTGTCGCTGCCCGAGCCGCCGGTGGCTTGCACGGCGGTGTTTGCCAGGCTGACCGTGACGGCTGCGGTGGCGTATTGGTAAGAGACGGTGTCGGTGCCGACGCCGCCGTCAAGCACATTGCTGCCCGCGCCAGCGTACAGGGTATTGTTCAGGCTGTTGCCGGTCAGATTGGCTGTACCGGTAGCCAGAATGCGCCCGTTTTCGACATTGTTGCCCAGCAGGTAAGTGGCGAGGTAGCTGTTGACCAGGTCTGTGCCGCCGGTGCTGGCAGTGGCGTTGGTCTCGCTGACCGTGTCGCCGATGTTGTCAACATAATAGGTGTCGCTGCCGTCGCCGCCGGTCAGGGTGTCGGCGCCGGTTCCGCCGTTCAGGGTGTCGTTGCCCAAGCCGCCTGTCAGTGCATTATTGGCTGCATTGCCGGTGATCTGGTCATTGCCTGAACCACCAACGGCGTTTTCAATCAAGGTACCGATATTGACGGTGATTTGTCCGGCTGAAGAAATGTAAGCTCCTTTGCTGCCGACATAATCCCAGTAGCCAACACCCAGGTGCAGCGTTAAATTGGCTGTCAGCGCGGAACCGTTAATGGTGTCATTGCCGCAGCCGTCCCAGATGATATTGCTGGCATCTGCTTTTATAACGTAACTGTCATTTGCAGTGCGGCTGGTCGGTGAGGCGCCGTATAAATATTGCAAAGTGGCAATGTCCAGGGGGCGATAAATGTCATCATTTGTCCAGCCAACATAGCTCATCATGGTCAACGAGCCGTTGTCTTCTGCTGTGGACAATGTGCTACTGCCTTCAAACGGGTGCTTCATTCCAAGAGAATGCCCTAGCTCATGGAGCAGCAGGGACTTGATGGGGGAAGTATAATCAACATCAAGAAATAATGAACTGCTTGAGTTACTGTCTGGATAATAGGCGTAACCGGCGCTGGTTTGCTGGTTTCTGGCAAAGGTGAGGGTTTTGGCGGCGCTGGAGTCTGTCGTTTCCTGAAAGGTTACATTGATTAATGTGGAAATATAGGTCAGCGTTTCCCGCACCGTCGCTCTTTCTGCGGTGGTGAATGAGCGCCAGCCGGTTTGGTCTGCTGTGCGCGTAGCTGCTGGCATGGTGTCGGGAAAGCAGTAATACATCACCTTGTTCTGGCCACTCAAGGCGGCGCCACTGCCCCAGCCCGAGGCCAGCCCGTCCACCCAGTAGGGCAGCCGCTGCACGCCCGGCGCATATTCCAGGATTTCAATGGAAGTCATGTTCGATTTATAAAAATTGACATAAATCGTGGCTTTGTCGTTGGCGCCACCGGAGTCGTAAATCGAATCGGTCGTATTGCGAATCAAATAATGATCGTCACCTGCGCCGCCATTCAGTGAATTTTTGCCGCTCCCGCCATCGAGCAGGTCGTTGCCATCTTCGCCATAGAGCGTATCGTCGCCTGCAGCACCGAGCAGGGTGTCATTTCCAGCATCGCCGCAGAGGATGTCATTGCCAATTCCGCCATCGAGTGAGTCTTGGCCATCGCCAGCATAAATTGTGTCATTTCCTGCATCGCCATAAAGCGTATTGCTGACTGCATCTTTAAGCCACATTTGAGTCGCTGGATCATAATAATCGGCACCGCCAATATAGTCATTACCCAGGCCGCCATGCACGGTATCGCTGCCGGCATAGGCGTACATATAATCGTCGGCATCTGTTCCAGTGAGGCTGTCATTGCCACTGCTTCCAAAAACATAGTTGATGGCGGCCAGATTTCCGCTGTAATTCCCCCCCGAAAGCGTGGACGTGTCTATCTGGCCGGTGGCATATTCGAGCAGCCAGTCGCCCGCATGGCCGGTGATGTTGGTGGAAGCGGCCACATCGGCCTGCGTGATGGCGGCAATGGCGTCAACCAGCATTTTTCCAGTTTCATCTTGCGCCAGATTGCAGCCGTACAGAAGAATGTCCCCGCTCTGCGTGAGCGAAGAGCCGATGGCCTGAAGCTGCGTTTGATAATTCGCCAGATTTCCCGAATCCAGGCGTGTATTGCCCAGATAAAGCACTCCCGCGCTGGCATGTGAAACCAGCTGAATCGACTCGATATTCGTATAGCCAGACAAAATTCGGGTCATTTGGGCAATGCCATCCTCGACGGGATTAAGCAAAAACCATTCGGTGTTGTCCGAAAGATTGACAGTGAGCGCTTGATAATTTTCAATGCGACTGTCGATAAAAATAATGTTTTTGAGATGCATGGCTCATCTTTCTAATAAAAACAGATTCCAGGGTCAGTGGAACACACTTTTGAGAAAATTGATGAGAATTTGATAAAAATGCTTTTTGCAAGCGCGAAATTGCGGGGATCACGTCTCTGACCCCGTCAAGACGGTGGTGAAATCAGCTGTTTCGGCGTCCCCGCAGGCAGCCAAGCCCAGCGCCTGCAGCGCACAGGGCCGGTTTAGCGGGGTGCGCTGCTGAGTTAAAGCACAAAATTCGCAGCACTCAGGCTGCTGACGCCCGTCAGGACAATGGCGAACTCGGCTGCTGTGTCGGCGTCGGTGCTGCCGTACAGGATGTGGCTGGCTGCATCAAAGCGAAGCTTGCCGGTGGCGTCGCCGGTGAATGTCGAGACTGCGCCCAGAAAGCTGTCTGCCTGATCGCCCGCCAGCGCCGGGTTGGCATCCACGCCCAGCAGGTCGATTTTGTCGCCCTCGCTGGTTTTGAAGTCGGTGATGGTGTCCCAGGTGATGCTGCTCAAACCCATCTCGGTCAGCAGATTGAAGTCGAACCGGTCGGCGCCGGTGCCGCCGGTCAGGGTGTCGGCGCCCAGCCCGCCGATCAGCACATCGTTGCCCGCGCCGCCATTCAACATGTCGTTGCCAGCGCCGCCGTTCAGGTAGTTGTTGCCGATGCTGCCGGTCAGCCTGTCGGCGTAGTTGCTGCCGGTCAGGTTTTCAATGTTGAGCAGCGTGTCGCTGCCGGAGCCGACTGTGGCCTGCGTGGCGGTGTTCGCCAGGCTGACCGTCACGCCGACAGCGGCGTACTGGTAAGACGCGGTGTCGCCGCCCAGACCGCCGTCGAGCACGTTGTTGCCCGCACCGGCATACAGCGTGTTGCCCAGGCCGTTGCCGGTCAGGCTGGCGGTGCCGGAGGAAAGGATGCGGCCATTTTCCATATTCGCGCCCAGTGTGTAGGCGCTGAGGTAGCTGTAAACGCGGTCAATGCCGCCGGTGATGGTCACGGCATTGGTTTCGATCACCTTGTCGCCGGTGTTGTCCACGTAGTAAATGTCGCTGCCGTCGCCGCCCGTCAGGGTGTCGGCCCCGACGCCGCCGTTCAGCGTGTCATTACCTGCGCCGCCCAGCAGTTGGTCAATTCCACTGTAGCCATACAGCATATTGGCAGCTGAATTTCCGGTGATGATGTTGTTCAGTGAGTTTCCACTGCCGTTAATGGAGAGTGATCCTGTCAGGGTTAGGTTTTCGACGTTTGTGCTCAGTCCGTAAGTGATGGAGCTATAAACAGCATCAATTTCCGTGACCAATGATGATGACTCGATAACTATGTCGCCGATGGCATCGACATAGTAAAGGTCATTGCCGGTTCCGCCATCCATCGTGTCAGCGCCTGCGCCAGCATTCAGCCAGTCGTTGCCAGTGCCGCCTATGAGTTGGTCATTGCCGCTATTGCCGTACAGATGATCGTCGCCGACGCCACCGAGCAAAAGCGTGTTGTTTGTCCCTGCCCAAAGCGTGTCGTCGCCTTTGCCGCCATAGACTGTTTTGAAATCTAGGGAGGATAGGTATTCGCTGCCGCTATTGGTGCTGGTATTTGTGCCGCTAAGCTGTCCATCGACAATGAAGTCCGATGTGCCTGAAATTTTTTCACCGCCTAGAAGAATGGTTTGATCGGTCGTTCCGGCTAGAATTTTTGTCCAGCTATCGGCATCCACGCTGTCGGTGATCTGGCGGTAATAGTCCATCGAGTGATTGCTGGTGATGCCCCAGTAGTCAAGAACTTTAATGCCTATCTTTGATGCCGTAATGTAATTATCTGGATTTGAATAATCTATTGTCAGTGTTTGATTCCCGCCAAAATTAATAACATGTCCGGGGCGGGTATTGGTATTACCTAAGAGATTGGGTTGATCGAAGAGTATGGCAGCCGTATCTCTCATTATTTCGATTTGAGTGATTCGGCTGTCATCGGAGTAACTCTTTCTCTCGGTAATTCCTAGCCAATTTGGTTGTCCAAAAGGCGTGGCAGCAAAAGTAACTGCTTGATATTGACTGCCAGAATGATGACTCATGTATTCCAGTGCCATTGAACCGCCCATGCTATGGCCGGTTACGTAAACCTTGCTGATTCCATTGGCTACAACATAAGCATCAAATGCACTGATCAACGGACTCAAAAGCCCGTAGTGATAGGGCATGTTTGTCCATTGGTCTGCATCCGGGTGAATAGTGTTGTTAAGGTCGTAAGGATTTTGAACCCCATCTTTACCATTGTCATTCGTACCACGGAATGAAAGAATGATGGCATCGCCGCAGCGTGTCACACAGGCGGCGGCATTGCCGTTAATATAAAAACCATCATTCAGCATGCCGGATTGAATGGCCCCTCTGTCCAGGGTTGGCGATGTGGAAAAAAGGTTCAGGGGTGTCCAGCCTTTGCCAATAACTTCGTTGTAAGCGTCAGTGGAATGGAGTGCAATGTCATTTATATCGACGTATTCCGTGGCGCCCGGATGAATCAAACTATAAGCGCCTTTGGCGAAATCTGCCATTGTCCGAATCATCCCGGCCAGCTCTCCGCCGGGCGTATTTTTCTCTGCGCTGGTCAGTTCTGCTTTGAATAAATCTGAAGCGGTTAATGATGTTGTCATTGTTTATCCCTGTGGTATTTTGTAAATTTGAAATTCTATTTTTGAATAGCGTGAAATTTTTAAATCATGATTTTTCCTCGTCAATAGTCGTTAAACAATCTTGCATGGAATCCAGGCGTCCTCATCGATGCTATAGACGGCGCACAGCCGGTGGTAGCCATCGGCGACGATGACTTTGCTGAATGGGTCGCCGCGCACCAGCAGGATCGGCGAGAGCGCGGTGCCGGCCTTGATTTTCTGGCGGTCTTTTTCCACATGCGAGTTGCTGATGCCCAGCAGCGACAGCCCGGAGGCGCGGAAGATATCTTTGGCCTTGAATTCGCACTGGCTCGCCGCCTTGAGTTTGGCGACGAGGCTTTCAGCGTCGCTGGCGGGCAGCAGCAGCGACAGGTAAGAGGCGGCTGCCGGGTAGTTGCTCTCCTGAACGTCAGCCAGCCATTTCAAGGTTTTCGTGCTCATGGTGTTATCTCCTAGGGTTTTCAGATTTCCTGCGCCGCCTCGATTAGAAACTGCACGCGGCGCACGCCTTTCCACTCATTCGTGTCCAGCCGGAACGCCAGCACGACGCGGGCGGGCAGCGCTTCGGTGCGGCCAAACCAGATGCCATCGACCGGCTGGCCCTGGTGTTTCAGTTTCAGCGACAGATGCTTGTCGCCGCCCACCAGCCGCTGCGACACGACTTCAAGCTCTTCGCTAAAGGTCGGCGCGGCAAAGCCCTGGCCCCAGACTTCCTTGTGCAGCGTATCGACCAGATCGGCGCGCAGGTACTCGGGCGCCAGCGGGCCGTCGGTATCTAAGCGGCGCATCAAGGTGGCGGCATCCAGCCATTCGTGGGCGACTTGTTGCAGCGCGTGTTCGAACAGCTCGAAATTCTCCTCGTCAATCGTGCAGCCCGCCGCCATCGAGTGGCCGCCAAAGCGCAGCAACACCTGCGGATGGCGCTTGGCCACCAGATCGAGCGCATCGCGCAAATGAAAACCCGGAATCGAGCGCCCCGAGCCTTTCAGCTCATGCTCCTTGCCCGGCGCCTGGCTGGTGGCGAAGACAAAGACCGGCCGGTGCAATTTATCCTTGATGCGCGAGGCGACGATGCCAACCACGCCTTCGTGGAAATCCGGGTCAAAAATCGCCACCGCCGGGGGCGGCTCCTCGTTCTCGTCGATCATCGCGTCGGCGGCGAGCTGGGCTTGATCGCGCATGCCGGATTCGATGTCGCGGCGCTCGCGGTTGATGCTGTCGAGCATTTTGGCCAGCTCGTCGGCGCGGGCCGGGTCGTCGGTGCTCAAGCATTCGATTCCCAGCGTCATGTCGGCCAGGCGCCCGGCGGCGTTGATGCGCGGGCCGAGGGCAAAGCCGAAATCAAACGTCGTCGCCATCGCCGCCACGCGCCCGGCGGCGTTGAACAGGCTGGCAATGCCGACCGGCATCGCGCCTTTGCGGATGCGCTGCATGCCCTGCGCGACGAGGCGGCGGTTGTTGGCGTCCAGCCTGACCACGTCTGCCACCGTGCCCAGCGCCACCAGCGGCAGCAGCGCGTCTAACTTGGGCTGGCTGGCAGCGTCAAACACGCCGCGCTGGCGCAGCTCGGCGCGCAGCGCCAGCAGCACGTAAAACATCACGCCGACACCGGCCATCGCCTTGCTTTCAAACGCGCAGCCGGGCTGGTTCGGGTTGACGATCACGTCGGCCTCGGGCAGCGCCATCTGGCCGTCAAAGATGGCGGGCAGGTGGTGATCGGTGACCAGCGTCTGCATGCCCAGCGCCCGCGCACGGGCCACGCCTTCGACGCTGGCAATGCCGTTATCGACGCTGACGAGGATATCGGCGCCGCTGGCCTTGACGCGCTCGGCAATCGGCGCGGTCAGGCCGTAGCCGTCCACGATGCGGTCGGGCACGAGGTAGCTGACGTGTTGCGCACCCAGCAGTTTCAAGCCGCGCAGCGCGACGGCGCAGGCGGTGGCGCCGTCGCAGTCGTAGTCGGCGACGATGCAGATTTTTCGCTGGGCGGCGATGGCGTCGGCCAGCAGATGGGCGGCTTGCGTGGCGCCTTTGAGGGAAGACGGCGGCAGCAGTCTGGCCAAGCCGTCGTCAAGCTCGGCGGCACTGTGGACGCCGCGCGCGGCATAGAGCTGGGCGAGTAAAGGGTGAATACCGGCCTGCTGCAGCGCCCAGACGCTGCGCGGAGGAACGTCGCGGACTTGGATTTTCATGGGGTTGGGTTGTGAAGTGGGGCGTTGGGCGGGGCGTCGCCACGCGATGGAAGGGATGCTAGCACGGCACAATTTGTGCGAAATGATTGAACTGTGCGGACAATGGCCGTTTGATAAACGAATTTTTAAATGGAAATCGTATGCGAAAAAAGGCACTGAAAAATGCGCGCCTGGAGCTGAAAACCACGCGGGAAACCAAAGAGCTGTTTAGGCTGGCGTCGGCGATTGAAATAGCGCGCTCCATTTTGCGTGACCATGCCGCGATCACGCTGTCTGCCGAGGGACAGCTTCAACTCGCCAGGCTGCTGCAGACGCAACCCGAACCCACCGAAGCCATGAAAGCGCTGCGCCAGCAGCCTCGCCTGAAGGTGCGCGCCGAATGAGTTTTGTCATTGCCCGCTTTGACCCGGCTGTTAAATATGCCGGGTTTAATCAATTTGATTGCCAGCTTCACCCGGTTAATAAATTCGTCAAGAACTCGCTGAAAAAGCAAGTCAAGCAGGGGCTGAGTGTTGCTTATGTTCTTTTGGAAGAAGGCGAAAACGGAAGCCCTGACCGTTTTGTCGGTTTTTACACCATTGCCAGCCATGCGATTGCGCTTTCGGCGCTTTCCGTCATGCAGTTAGGTTCGCTGCCGAAGATTATTCCCTGCATCCGTTTGATTATGCTGGGAATTCATTGCGGCGACGCGAAAAAAGGCTATGGTAGTCAGTTGATGAACCATGCTTTTGATGTCGTTAAAACGAACGCGCAGAACATAGGGTGCTATGGGTTGTATCTGGACGCGGATGCGGGCGCTGTGGCGTTTTATCAGAAGCTGGGTTTTGTGCTGCTGGAGGGGGATAGAAGTCCGAGTTCGTCGCCGATGTTTATTGCGTTGTCTGCGATTTTGTAAAAAATTTATATAAAAT
>JAPLPS010000252.1 GCA_026400075.1 Polaromonas sp. | reverse complement strand
TCAGGCGTCGTTCAAGGTGGTCAAGCGCTTCAAGCCCAAGGCGTCGCGGCCGAACTCGTCGGAAACCTTTTTGGTCGGCAAAGGGCTTAAAAAAAGCGGCCCTGCAGCATCGTGAAACACTAAAAAACTGAAAAACCGCTATAAATCCGCTTCAAGCGCAGGGCTGCGGCCTGCTTGCGTAGGTGCTGGCCCTTGAAACGCCTAAAATCAGTCGCATGTCATCCCATCGGCTTTGGGTTTTACCTATCGGAGTAGTCCTTGAATAATCAGTGGTTTTCGAAAATTGCAATCTGGCTGGTGATCGCCATGGTGCTGTTCACCGTTTTTAAGCAATTTGATACACGCGGCGGTGCAAGTTCCAATTACCTCGGTTATTCGGAGTTTCTGGAAGAAGTGCGCGGCAAGCGGATCAAAAGCGCCACCATCGCGGAAGGCCAGGGCGGCACCGAGATCATTGCCACCACCACGGATGACAAAAAAATCCGCACGACCGCCACCTACCTCGACCGGGGCTTGGTCGGCGACCTGATCGCCAATGACGTCAAATTTGACGTCAAGCAGCGTGAAGAAGGTTCGCTGCTGATGACGCTGCTGGTCAGTTGGGGGCCGATGCTGCTGTTGATTGGCGTCTGGGTGTATTTCATGCGTCAGATGCAGGGCGGCGGCAAGGGCGGCGCGTTCAGCTTTGGAAAATCCAAGGCGCGCATGCTTGATGAGGCGACCAATACCGTGACGTTTGCCGATGTCGCTGGCTGCGACGAGGCCAAGGAGGAAGTCAAGGAAGTTGTCGATTTCCTGAAAGACCCGGCCAAGTTCCAGAAGCTCGGCGGGCGCATTCCGCGCGGCCTGCTGCTGGTTGGCCCACCGGGCACCGGCAAGACGCTGCTGGCCAAGGGCATTGCCGGTGAAGCCAAGGTGCCGTTCTTCTCGATTTCCGGCTCTGACTTTGTCGAAATGTTTGTCGGCGTCGGCGCCGCGCGGGTTCGCGACATGTTTGACAACGCGAAGAAAAACGCGCCCTGCATCATCTTCATCGACGAAATCGACGCTGTCGGTCGCCAGCGTGGCGCCGGTGTCGGCGGCGGCAATGACGAGCGCGAACAGACGTTGAACCAGATGCTGGTCGAAATGGACGGCTTTGAAACCAACGTCGGCGTGATCGTCGTCGCGGCCACCAACCGCCCTGACATTCTGGACGCGGCGCTGCTGCGCCCCGGCCGTTTTGACCGTCAGGTGTATGTCACGCTGCCCGATATTCGGGGCCGCGAGCAGATTCTCAATGTGCATATGCGCAAGGTACCGCTGGGCCAGGATGTGAACGCCAGTATCATTGCGCGCGGCACGCCCGGCATGTCCGGCGCCGATCTGGCCAATTTGTGCAACGAAGCAGCCCTCATGGCAGCACGCCGCAATGCCCGCGTCGTCGAGATGCAGGACTTTGAAAAGGCCAAGGACAAAATTCTGATGGGCCCCGAGCGTAAAAGCATGGTCATGCCCGAGGAAGAGCGCCGCAACACGGCCTACCACGAGTCCGGCCACGCCCTGATCGGCAAGATGCTGCCCAAGTGCGACCCGGTGCATAAAGTCACCATCATTCCGCGTGGCCGTGCGCTGGGCGTGACGATGAGCCTGCCCGCGCAAGACCGCTACAGCTATGACCGCGAGTACATGCTGAGCCAGATCAGCATGCTGTTTGGCGGCCGGATTGCCGAAGAAGTTTTCATGAACCAGATGACGACCGGCGCCAGCAACGACTTTGAGCGCGCCACGGCCCTGGCCCGCGACATGGTGACGCGCTACGGCATGACCGAAGCTCTCGGCCCTATGGTCTATGCCGAGAACGAAGGCGAAGTTTTCCTGGGTCGCTCGGTGACCAAGACGAACCACATGAGCGAATCGACGCTGCAAAAAGTCGATGTCGAAGTGCGCCGCATCATTGATCAGCAGTACGATCTGGCGCGCAAGCTGATCGAGGACAACCAGGACAAGATGCACGCAATGGCCAAGGCGCTGCTCGAATGGGAAACCATTGACGTGGAGCAGATGGACGACATCATGGCCGGTCGCGAGCCGCGTCCGCCCAAGGACTGGACGCCGCGCAACTCTTCTGTCGGCGGCGGCGGTGGCGGCCCTAGCGGCGGAACACCTGCAGTGGTGGTTACGCCCGCACCAACGGTGGGCTGAGTCGGCGCTATTTTTCGCGCCAGCCAGTGAAACAAACCGGGGCCAGTCCCCGGTTTTTTCTTGGCTTGTGCGTTTTTAGCAGCTTCTTTCCTTTGAATTGAACAAGGCCTTTTCGTGATCTGGCAAACCGCACGCTTTCAGATTGATCTCGCCCAGCCCCGCGTCATGGGCATCGTCAATGCCACGCCAGATTCGTTTTCGGATGGCGGGCGGCATTTCACCCGCGATGGTGGTTTTTCTGGCGTGCTGGCGCATTGCGAACGGCTGCTTCGGGACGGGGCTGAGCTGCTCGACATCGGCGGCGAATCGACCCGTCCCGGCGCCGTGCCGGTGCCGCTGGCCGAGGAGCTGGCGCGGGTGCTGCCGGTGCTGCGCGAAGCCGTCAAACTCGGCGTGCCGGTTTCCATTGACACTTACAAGCCCGAAGTGATGCAGGCGGCGCTCGACGAAGGCGCGGACATCATCAACGACATCTGGGCGCTGCGCCAGCCCGGTGCGGCGGCCCTGGTGGCCGGCCACGCCTCCTGCGGCGTCTGTCTGATGCACAT
>JAPLPS010000218.1 GCA_026400075.1 Polaromonas sp. | reverse complement strand
TCAAACAGCACTTGATTGACCCAGAAATCTGCATCCGCTGCAACACCTGCGAAGCGATTTGCCCGGTGCTGGCCATCACGCACGACTCACTCAATTACGTGGTGGACGCGGAAAAGTGCAATTTCTGCATGGCCTGTATTTCGCCATGCCCGACTGGCTCGATTGACAACTGGCGCACCATGCCACGCCTCAAGGCCTACAGCCCCGCCGACCAGTTCGGCTGGGACGAGCTGCCGCCCGAGCTGACGCCCGAAGAACTGGCCGCTGAAGGCGTGGCCGTGGGCAGTGCGCCCGACATTGAACCCGTCGCCCCGTCGCTGCCCGCCGCTAGCAGTGGCGAAACCGCTTTCAACAGCGCCCAGTACGGCGCCACGCTGCCGCCCTGGTCGGCGGCGCACAGCTATACCAACCTGTACGGCCCCAAAGCCGCCGACAAATTCATCACCGCCACCGTCACCGGCAACGTGCGCGTGACCGAAGTTGGCAGCCACGCGGGCAGCGACTACGACACGCACCACATCGTGCTGGACTTTGGCAAGCTGCCGTTTCCGGTGCTCGAAGGCCAGTCCATCGGCATCATTCCGCCCGGCGTGGACGCCAGCGGGCGGGCGCATTTTGCGCGCCAGTATTCCATCGCCAGCCCGCGCAACGGCGAGCGCCCCGGCTACAACAACCTGTCCCTGACCATCAAGCGCGTGCTCGAAGACCACGAGGGCAAGCCGGTGCGCGGCGTCGGCTCGAACTACATGTGCGATTTGCAGGTTGGCGACACGGTGCAAGTCATCGGCCCGTTCGGCGCGAGCTTTTTGATGCCAAACCACCCGCGCTCCAACATCGTGATGATCTGCACCGGCACCGGCAGCGCGCCGATGCGCGCCATGACCGAATGGCGCCGCCGCCTGCGCAAGTCGGGCAAGTTCGAGGGCGGCAAGCTGATGCTGTTTTTCGGCGCCCGCACGAAAGAAGAACTGCCGTATTTCGGCCCGCTGCAAAGCCTGCCGAAAGACTTTATCGACATCAACTTTGCGTTCTCGCGCACGCCCGGCGCACCCAAACGCTATGTGCAGGACGCGATGCGCGAGCGCGCCGCCGACCTGGCGCTGCTGCTGCAAGACCCGAACACCTGTTTTTACGTCTGCGGCCTGAAAAGCATGGAAGAGGGCGTGGTGCTGGCGCTGCGCGACGTGGCCCAGCAAGCCGGTCTGGACTGGGACACCGTCGGCGCGGCGCTGAAAAAAGAAGGCCGCCTGCATCTGGAAACCTATTGATATCCGCCCGAATCTGGAAACGAAATGAATGAGCTGAAAACCTTGAAAATCTCGCGCCGCGCCGCCGGCGTGGCCCAGGTGACGATGTCGCGCCCTGCCGTCTTCAACGCCTTTGACGAGGCCATGATTGCCGAGCTGGACGCCGTCTTTGCCGAACTCGGCGCCGACCCGGCCGTGCGCGTCATCGTGCTGGCGGGCGAGGGAAAACACTTCAGCGCCGGCGCCGACCTGCAATGGATGCAGCGCGCCAGCGCCGCCTCGCAGGAGTGGAATCTGGAGGACGCGCGCCGCTTTGCCGCCATGCTGTCGCGCATCGAAACCTGCCCCAAGCCGACCGTGGCTAGAGTGCAGGGCGCGGCGCTCGGCGGCGGCGTCGGGCTGGCCTGCGTCTGCGACATCGCCATTGCCGCCGACAACGCCAGCTTTGCCGTCAGCGAAGCCAAGTTTGGCATCCTGCCCGCCGTGATCGGCCCCTATGTGACCAACGCCGTCGGCAAGCGTCAGGCCCGGCGTCTGGCGCTGACCACCACGCGCATCGCCGCCGCCGAGGCGCTGAGCATCGGCCTGGTGCAGCAGCTGGTGGCGCTGGACGCTTTCGACGCGGCTATCGACGCGACGGTCAAAGAATTGCTGATCGGCGGCCCGAGCGCGCAAGCTGAAATCAAGACGCTGTACGCGCAGTTTGAAGTCGGCCCGGTCACGCCCGAGGTGCGCGAGCTGACCGCGCAAACCATCAGCCGCGTGCGCGGCACCGACGAGGCCCGCGAAGGCTTTGCCGCATTCCTGGGCAAGCGCCCGGCCAATTGGATTCCCCAATGAAGTTTGCCGATTTCCACACCGGTCAGGTCATTGAAGCCGGGCCTTACGCGCTGAGCGAAGCCGAGGTGCTGCAGTTCGCCACCGCCTACGATCCGCAGTGGTTTCACACCGACCCCGAGGCGGCTTTGAGCAGCCGCTTTGGCGGCCTGATTGCCAGCGGCTGGCACACCTGCGGCATTGCGATGCGATTGATTGCCGACGCGGCGCTGCACGGTTCGGAGTCGTTTGCGTCGCCGGGACTGGCTTATGTCAAATGGCCGCATCCGGTGCGCCCCGGCGACCGGCTGACGGTGCGCGCCACGGTGCTGGAAAGCCGCCGCGCCAGCAGCCGCCCCGATCTGGGCCTGCTGCGCTGGCGCTGGCAAATGGTCAACGCCGACAGCGTCGAGGTGCTGGATCTGGAGGCGACCAGCCTGTTTGACCTGGCGCGCTCCGGCAGCGCTGACCAAAGTGCTGGCTAGACAAAGTCAACGGCGTCAAGGCGGCGTCTGCCTGAATTCGCGGCTGCAAACAGGTAAGCTCCCGGCCCATGCTTATTACTCCCACCCGCCGCCAGTTGCTGCAAGCTGCGCTGGCCGCCGCCAGTTCCACCGCCACCGCCACCGTTCTGACCGGGGCGCCCGCCCAAAGCCTGTGCGGCCCGGCCTGCGAAGTCAGCCCGTGGCCGGGGCCGTTGTCGGCCTTCAGCCTGGTTGACACCCACAGCAAGACCTGGCGCCCTGAGGATTTCAAGGGCCGGGCCGTGCTGCTCAATTTCTGGGCCAGCTGGTGCGAGCCCTGCCGCGCCGAAATGCCCACGCTGCAGCAGGTGGCCGACCTGTACGGCCCGGAAAAACTGCTGGTGCTGGCCATCAACTTCAAGGAAAAACCGGCCCGCGCGCTGCAGTTCGCCCAGAGCACGGGCGTGAGCGTGCCGGTGCTGCTTGACACCGACGGCCGGACGGCGCGCCAGTGGGGCGTGAAGGTGTTTCCGACCACCTTGCTGATTGACCGCCGGGGCCGCCCGCGCCAGCGCGTGCAGGGCGAGGTGGACTGGACCAGCGCCGCCGCCGAAAAGCTGATCGCGGGCCTGCTCGCGCCCTGAGCGCTGGGCGGCGGCGCGGCGTCAAGCGCTGCCGCTCCCTCCTGCTGCGTCAGGCCAGCGTGGCTGGCGGCGATAATTGCGCCTTCTCTGACCGGGCGGCGGCTGTTTTTTGGCCGCCGCGCTGGTCTGGCCAACACTTCCCGGCGCATCTTGACCTGCGCCGGTGCTTTGTGACCCTCCCGCCCATCCTCCTCTTTCCGGAGCTTTCCGCATGACCGCTTTACGCCGCAATTTTCTGAAAACCACCGCTGCCGCCGCTGTCGCCGTGGCCCTGCCGTCCCTCACTTTTGCCCAGACGCCGCCCGCCCGCAGCGCCTTTGTGCCCCAAAGCGGCGGCTGGCGCACCTTTGAAGTCACGACCCGCGTGGACATTCTGAAAGCCGATGGCGTGACCCGCGTCTGGCTGCCGGTACCCTCCATCAACAGCGACTACCAGCATTCGCTCGAAAGCAGCTTTTCCAGCAACGGCACGGCCAGGTTCATGCAGGACGGCCAGGAAGGCACGAAGATGCTGTACGCCGAATTCGCCGCGACTGAAACCAAGCCCTTCATCGAACTGACCAGCCGCGTTCAAACCCAAAATCGCGCCGTGGACTGGTCGCAAAAAACCGCCAAGGCCGAAGACGCGGACACGCTGCGCCACTACACCCGGCCGACGCGCCTGATTCCGACCGACGGCATCGTGCGCAAAACCGCGCTGGCTGCCACCCAGGGCGCTAAAACCGACGTTGAAAAAGCGCAAAAAATCTACGACTGGGTCGTCAGCAACACCTACCGCGAGCCCAAAGTGCGCGGCTGCGGCGAAGGCGACATCAAGACCATGCTGGAAACCGGCAACCTGGGCGGAAAATGCGCCGACATCAACGCCGTGTTCGTCGGCCTGTGCCGTGCCGTGAAGCTGCCAGCGCGCGACGTGTACGGCGTGCGCCTGGTGCCGTCCGCCTTTGGCTACAAAGAACTGTCGGGCAACCCGGCCAGCCTGAAGGGCGCGCAGCACTGCCGCGCCGAGGTGTACTTGAGAGGCTACGGCTGGGTGGCGATGGATCCGGCCGACGTGGCCAAGGTGATGCGCCAGGAAACCGCCGACTGGATCAAGAACACCACGAATCCGGTGGTGGCGCCCGTCAACAAGGCGTTGTTCGGCGGCTGGGAAGGCAACTGGATGGCCTACAACACCGCGCACGACGTGACATTGCCCAATTCCAGCGGCGACAAACTCGGCTTCTTTATGTACCCGGCCGCCGAAAACGCCGCTGGCCGCTTCGACTCCTACGCGCCGGACGATTTCAAGTACCAGATCACGGCCAAAGAAATCAAGGCCTGAAACGCGGCCGGGCGCTGGCGCGCCGCGTCTCCTTCTGGTTACCCCATGTGAAAAAAACAGGGCACCGCCTTGTGTAAAGTCTGCCCTGCTGGCGCAGTCGTTTTACACAAACGGCTGTCCGGCATGGAATAACGTGGAGGAGACAAAAAATGAAATCAGCGACAAGAAGCTGCGCTAACTGCAGCTCTTATGACCCCGGGCGTGGCTGCTGGGCTTCGATCAACCATCCGCAGCAAGACGCTACGCCGCAATCGTGGCCCCGGCCACCCGCTCCGGATGACTGCTGCAAGAACCATAAAACCCGGCTTGAAAGCGATGCGCTGGATGCGGCCATTTATGCGCTGTGGGAGCCCTTGCTGATCAAATCACGCTGGGCCGCCGAGCGCAACAAGGGCCGCAGGGACAGCGAATACGGCGGATGATCAGCGTTTCATTTGAACTGCCGATTTATTTCATAAAGTAACATTTTTTACAAATGGATGTCACTGGCGCGGCTTTGTCAAACCGCCTTCATCGCCCTCAATCCCACTGCAGGCTGAGTCGGCTTTCAAAGCGCCGCGCCTGCCCGCTGATCGGGTCGATAAAGCGGATGGATTTGGCCAGCAGTTGCAGCGGCTGGGCGAAGTCGTCCTCGGGCGTCGGCGTGACCGGCGGGTAAATCCTGTCGTTCAGCAGCGGCAGGCCCAGCGCGTTCATGTGGACGCGCAGCTGGTGCTTTTTGCCCGACACGGGGCTGAGCGCATAGCGCGCCTGCGCGCCCCGGACTTCGAGCAGCTCGATCAGCGTTTCGCTGTTCGCCTCGCCCGGCGTTTCGCGCTGGCGGAAAAAAACAGTGTCTTCGACGATCCGCGTCTGGCGTCGCTGCGGAAAAGCCAGCTCGGGCCGCCACGGCGCGATGGCTTCGTAATGCTTGCTGATTTCATGGCGCCGAAACAGCGCCTGGTAAGCGTCGCGCTCGCCGGGCTGAATCGAAAACAGCACCAGCCCGGCCGTTTCGCGGTCGATGCGGTGAATCGGCGTCAAGCTGTCCAGGCCGAGCTGGTTTTTCAGCCGCACCAGCAGGGTTTCCTGCAGGTAGCGGCCCGAGGGCGTGACCGGCAGGAAATGCGGCTTGTCGGCGACGACCAGATGCGCGTCCTGATACAGCACGGCCGCTTCAAACGGGATGCGCGGCTCGTCGGGCAGGTCGCGGTAGTAATACAGGCGCATGTGGCCCCGATACGGGCGCGCTGGCGTGACGCGCTCGCCAAACTCGTCGGCGACCAGATCAGCCGCCATGCGCGCCAGCCAAACGTCGCGGTCTATGGCCGGGAAGCGCTCGACCAGAAAATCGGTAAAGGTCGGCCAGGCGCCGCCCGGCAGGCCGACGCAACTGGGGCTGACGCCGTGGCGCGTGGGCAGGCCGCCGCAGGCCAGAGGTTTGTTCACTGGCGCGCCGGTTTAGACACGCGTGAACACCACGTCCCAGACGCCGTGGCCGAGCTTGATGCCGCGATTTTCAAACTTGGTCAGCGGGCGGTAGTACGGCTTGGGCGCGTAGCCGCCGCTGCTGGCGGGCACCGTGTTTTGCAGCAGTGGCTCGGCGCTGAGGACTTCGAGAATCTGCTCGGCGTAAGGCTCCCAGTCGGTGGCGCAATGTAAATAGCCGCCGGGCTTGAGGCGCGCGGCCAGCTTGGCAATCAGCGGCCCTTGAATCAGGCGGCGCTTGTTGTGCTTTTTCTTGTGCCACGGGTCGGGAAAGAAAATGTGTGCGCCGTCCAGGCTGGCGGGCGGCAGCATGTTGTCAATCACCTCGACCGCGTCGTGCTGCAGGATGCGGATGTTGGCGAGCGCCTGCTCGTCGATGCGCTTGAGCAGCGCGCCGACGCCGGGCGTATGCACTTCGCAGCAGAGGAAATTCTTGTCGGGCAGCAGTGCGGCGATGTGCGCGGTGGCTTCGCCCATGCCGAAGCCGATTTCGAGCACCGTGGGCGCGCTGCGGCCATACGCGGCTTCAAAGTCCAGCGGCGCGGCGGCGTAGGGCAGCAAAAATTTCGGGCCGACGCTGGCAAAAGCCTTGGCCTGGCCTGCCGTGGTGCGGCCGGTGCGCAGCACAAAACTGCGGATGCTGCGGAAATGGCTGACATCGGCGGGCGCGCTGTCCGGCGCGGCGGAAGGGGGGGAGTTGGGGGTATCAATCACGGTCTGATTTTAGTGGGGTGGCGGGCGGGCATTTGGCTGGGCTTGTTAACGAACCGTCAGCGAAATGGGCGAAAAGCCATTGGTTTCCGTGCGCGTGGTGATGCGCAGCGTGTTGAAACCTTTTTTCAGGCTGATGGCGATGGGCAGATTGTCGGCCGGTGTTCCCCAGCCGGTTTTCTTGATTTCAAACCCGCTAGCCACTGTTCTGGCGTTCACGGCCACATCAATGGTGGTGCCGGTTTCCCCCGCCTCCGCATTGAGCACGAACGAATAAGTGCCGCCTGCGGGCGCAAGCAGCACATAGTTCACATAAGAGCCGGGATGCAGGTAGCGCACGCTGATTTTTGAGGCCTCGGAATACGGCTCCGTGTTGCCCACATAGGCCCATGAGCTGAAGGTGCCTGGAACCGTGTTGCGCCATGTGAGGGGCGGCAGCGGCGCGGCCAGCGTGGC
>JAPLPS010000354.1 GCA_026400075.1 Polaromonas sp. | reverse complement strand
CGCCAGTGGCCAGGTGTTTTTGCGCGTGCTGCGCGACTCGCTGTTTGCCGCCAGCGGTGGCTCCAATTTGCTGCTGCCGCGCCAGGATTTAAGCGCCCTGCTGCCCGATGCCGCGCTGGCGTGGCTGACCAAACAAGGCAGCGCGCCACGCCTAGGCGTGCGCGTTCAAGCCATTACAGCGGCCAGCGCCAGAGCCGCCACCGTCACGCCCGACACGACAACGGACGTTGCGGCGACTGAAGCCGCAGCCGGAACGGCCAGCAGCGGCTGGCGCGTCAGCACCGCCGACAGCCGCGAGAGTTTTGAGCGCGTGATTCTGGCCTGCCCGCCGAATGAAGCGGCGCGGCTGGTGGAAAGCACCGCCGTCGCCGCCGATGACTGGCTGGCGCGCGCGCGCGGCCTGCAGCATGAAGCGCTCTGCACCGTCTATGCGCAGGCGCCCGGCGCCCCCTTGCAGCAGCCGATGCTGGCCCTGCCCGCCAGCGCCAGCGAACCGGCACAATTTGTCTTCGACCGGGGCCAGCTCGGCGGCCCGGCGGGTTTGCTGGCCTTTGTCATCAGCGCCAGCAACGGCGACAGCGCCACCTTGACGCAGCAGGTGCTGGCCCAGGCGGCGCGCCAGCTCGGCCTGAGCAGCTTGCAGCCGGTGCAAACCATCGTCGAAAAGCGCGCTACTTTTGCCTGCACGCCCGGCCTGCAGCGCCCTGCCGCCCAAATCGCTCCCGGCCTGCTGGCCTGCGGCGACTATATTGCCGGGCCGTACCCGGCGACACTGGAAGGCGCCGTGCGCTCGGGGCTGGAGGCGGCACGGCTAGTTTAGTCCTGAGCCGGTTGCCGCTGGACCATTTCGTTATACACAATGAGCTACACGGTATAGTTGACGACGATTTTTGTTATTTTCAATTATCACTGCCAAGGCGCTGGGTGTGGTGGAGGTATGAAACCCGAGGTATGCACCAGTTTATGTCTGGTGCCGCTCTTGAAATGTCCGGGTTGGATTTACACATCGTGTGTGTCGATATTTTAAATTTCTCATCTCAATGGAAACAAAAAATAAAATTCAAATAACGTCACAGCTTATAGCCGAATGGACTCACGATGCTACTTTGCTTTTGAACGATTGCACTGAGGCCGAAGTTCGGCAGGATCTGAAAGAACTTGGCTGTCCGCCTAAACTGCTCGAACAAATTCTCCAGAAGGCGAAAACCACCGTGAGAGCACGGCACCGTCTTCTTGGGCTTAAAGTCATGTTGCTTGGATTTTGTTTAATCTTTATTGGTTGTCTATTGCTTTATGCTGGATATTTTGGAGTTCCAATTGGGGACAACAAGGTTATGCACATTGGAGCTTTTTTTATTTTTGGTCCACTTATTATATTTGCCGGGATGACCTGGGTGTTTGGCGGGTTGTATAAATTCTTCACCGGAAGTACGGCAGATGTAATTTCAAGGGATTGATTTCTGGTGGCAGCTTAACATTCTCCGTATCTTTTCAAGGTATTTGCGATATGCAGCAATATTTTACTTGAGAATGAATAACATGAGCAGCTCCGATAATAATCGACTTTAATTGTTTAACAATGGTTCAACCTGACTTTTACGAAAAACTGAAAGAAGTCAAATTCAATATCCCTCGAAGAAATCAAACGCCTGTCCCCAGTTGTGGGCAGCAACCAGTTCAACCTAGCAGCCAGAAAAAAACCATCACAAAAAATCTTATTAAACTAAACCGCTTCACCCAATCGCGTTATATCAAAAATTCAATCTCTTTTTGATGAGCCCGCCATCACCCGAACCGCCTGAAACGCAGGCCGCGCCAAACAGCGCCGCAACCATTCTTCAACGCACGGGCAAGCCGCCATCAACTCGCCAGCGCTTTCCACCCAGGCCAGCACCGACGCCACGCACACATCGGCCACCGTAAAACGCCCGCCCGCCAGATAAGGGCGGCTTTGCAAATGCTGCTCCAGCACCCGCAGCGGTGCCAGCAGGCGGCGCTGGGCCAGCGCGGCCAGTTCGGGCTTGCGGCGCTCGGGCGGCATCAGCACGCCGTGCATCAGAAAAGCCAGCGCCTCCTTTTCGCACTCGGTCACGGCCCAGAAGCTCCAGCGCAGGATGTCGGCCTGTTCGGAAAAATTGGCCGCCGCCAGCAAAGGCCGCCCCTCGCCCTTGAAACGCTCGGCCAGATACAGCGCGCAAGCCATAGATTCCCAGACGATGATGCCGTCGTCGTCCAGCACTGGAATGCGCCCGTTCGGGTTCAGCGCCAGGAATTCCGGCGTGCGCGTGGCACCGCCCAGATACGGCAGCGCCATGTGTTCGTATTCCAGCCCCAGCTCCTGCGCCACCCACAGTGGGCGGGCGGCGCGTGAGGCGGCAGTGCCGTAGATTTTCAAAGTCATTACTGAAACGCTTTTTCAGAAAAATTCGTGGCCCCAGCAAGCGCGCCCGGACGCCCTCAAGCGCCAAAAAGATCGCACAACTCGGTCAGCGTCGTGACGCTCAGATGCGGCTGGGCGGCATGCGGCCAAGGCTGCTTGTCGCGGTTCACCCAGACGGTCTGCATGCCGCAGTCCAGCGCGGCCAGCACGTCGAGCGCCGCGTCGTCACCGACATGCAGCACCTCGTGTGCTTGCACCCCGGCTGCCTGCGCGGCGGCGTGAAAAATGCGCGGATCGGGCTTGCTCACGCCAAACTGCCGGGCGCTGACGCTGGCCTTGAAATAAGCGCCAATGCCGATCCGGTGAATATCCGCATTGCCGTTCGACAGCGCCACCACCGGCAAACGGCTGGCTAAAAAAGCCAGCCCCGGCAGCGCATCGTCAAACAGCGTGACCCGGTTGCGCTCGGCAAAAAACACGTCAAACGCGGGTTCGGCCAGCTGCGGGTTTTCGCCGCAATGCTGCAAGGCCAGCCGGATGGTTTCGCGGCGCTGGGCCGTCAAATCATGGCGGAACTCGGGGTGCTGCTGGCTGAACTGCTGGCGCAGCGCCTGGCGCACGGTGGCGTCGGCAAACAACACACAAGTGAGCGGCGCGTGCAGGCTGAGCCAGTCACCCAGCACCTGTTCGGCGCGAATGATGGCGGGCCAGACCGGCCACAGCGTGTCGTCCAGATCCAGGGTGATGGCTTTGATGCGGGTAAGGTCGAGCATAGAGCGGCGAGAATACCGCATGTCCTTTGCCACCGAACCCACCTTCACCCACGGCGCGCCGCCCAAAGCAGCCGCCACAACAGCCATTTTGCTGTGCAACCTGGGCACGCCCGACGCGCCCACGGCCCCGGCGCTGCGCCGCTACCTGGGCGAATTCTTGAGCGACTCACGCGTGGTGGAAATCCCCAAGCCGATCTGGTGGCTGATTCTGCACGGCATCATTTTGCGCACGCGGCCGAAAAAATCCGCCGCCAAATACGCCAGCGTCTGGCTGCCCGAAGGCTCGCCGCTGAAGGTCTGGACGGAAAAGCAAGCCAAATTGCTGCGCGGCCATCTCGGCCAGCGCGGCCACCACGTCGAAGTGCGCTAAGCGATGCGCTACGGCAACCCGTCGATTGCCTCGCAACTCGACCAGCTCAAAGCCGACGGCGTGACCCGCGTGCTGATCCTGCCCGCCTACCCGCAGTACAGCGGCACGACGACGGCCAGCGTGTTTGACGCGGTCTATAGCTGGGCGGCCAAGGTGCGGCGCATTCCCGAATTTCGTTTTATCAACAACTACCACGACCACGCGGGCTACATCGCCGCGCTCGCCCACAAAATCAAGGCGCACTGGCAGCAAAACGGCCAGGCCGACAAGCTGGTGATGAGTTTTCACGGCGTGCCCGAGCGCACGCTCACGCTGGGCGACCCGTACCACTGCGAATGCTACAAAACGGCACGGCTGGTCGCCGAAAAGCTCGGTTTAGCCAAAGACCGCTGGCAGTTCACATTTCAGTCGCGCTTTGGCAAGGCCAAATGGCTGGAGCCGTACACCGAGCCAACGCTGATCGCGCTGGCCAAGTCCGGCGTGAAAAGCGTCGATGTCGTCTGCCCCGGCTTTACCGGCGACTGCCTGGAAACGCTGGAAGAAATCAGCATGGAAGCGCGCCACGCCTTTTTGGAAGCGGGCGGCAAGAGCTTCAATTACATCGCCTGCCTGAACGACAGCCCGCAGTGGCTGGCCGGTTTGAGCGAGCTGTGCATCCAGCACCTGGGCGGCTGGCCGACGACGGCGCCGATTGATCCGCAGGCGCTGGCCGACACCAGCGCGCGGGCCAAAGCGCTGGGCGCGACGCGGTAAAGCGCACCTCAAGCCCGGCTCGGTTCTGATTTCGGCCCGGTGCCGGGCGCAGCGCGCCAAAGTCCCGCTGCGCACAACGGCCCGGCACAGCCCGAAAAACGGCAGGACGACAGACTGCCCGTTTATAGTAACCATCAGTAACCAAACTGAAAGGGACTAAAACGTGACCATCCAGCCCCCAAAATCCACGGCTTTGCCATTGACGGCAGTCGTGATCGCCATCGCCGCACTGGCGGGCTGCGCCAGCCAGCGCCATGACGCCGCCGCGCCCGCGCCCGCCGCCGCTGCCTTAAGTTGCGAGCAGCTGAGCGGCATGGCGATTCCCGCCGCCGCCATCGGCCTGCCGACCACTGGCGCCACCGTCACCAGCGCCCAGACCATCGCCGCCACTGGCACCGGCAGCGCCGCCACCGGCGACTACTGCAAGGTGCTGGGCGAGATTCACCCGGTTGACAGCCGCGCCCCGCAAATCAAGTTTCAGCTGAACCTGCCGACCAGCTGGAACAAAAAAGCCGTGATGTTCGGCGGCGGCGGCTACAACGGCAGCATTCCGGCAAGCGCAGGCAACATCCCCGCTGGCCCGACCGACAAGCCGGCGCCGCTGGCACGCGGCTACGCCACCTTCGGCAGCGACTCCGGCCACCAGGCGAACGCGAACGGCAGCCGCGACGGCACGTTTGGCGCCAACGACGAAGCACTGCACAACTTTGCCGGTGACGCGCTGAAAAAAACCCGCGACACCGCCATCGCGCTGATTCAGGCGCGCTATGCGGGCAGCGTGCAAAAAACCTATTTCGCTGGCGGCTCGACCGGCGGGCGCGAAGCCTTGCTCGCGGTGCAAAACTGGCCGCAGGATTTTGACGGTGCCATCGCGCTGTATCCGGCCTGGAACGCCGCCAGCCTCGACCTGCAGTTCGGGCGCATCAGCCGCGCGCTGGCCCAACCCGGCGCCTACCCGAACCGCGCCAAACGCCAGGCGCTCTACGACGCGGCAATGACCATCTGCGACCCGCTGGACGGCGTCAAAGACGGCTTGATCAGCAACGCCAATGCCTGCCACGCCCGCTTCAGCCCGGCCAGCGCCATGCTCAACGGCGCGCCGCTGCGCTGCGCCGGTGGCGTTGATACCGGCGACAACTGCCTGTCTGACGCGCAGATTACCGCCTTCAAGGTCATGGAAACACCGCTAACGCTGAGCTACACGCTGGCCAGCGGTGAAACCGGCTACCCCGGCTTCAACATCTGGGGCACCGATTTCGGCAACCCCGGCACCAGCCCGCTGCAGCCGACGGTGCTGACACTGGCGCTGGGCACCGAGCAGACCGCCAATCCGATGCCCGCCGTGACCGCGACGAGCAGCCCGCCCTACAACGGCACCTTCTGGGATCAGTGGGTGAAATACTTCGTCACCCGCGACGTCAGCGTCAATTCCCTGGCGCTGGACCCGCAAAACCCCGGCGCCTGGCAGTCCCGCATCGTTGCGCTGACCGGCATTCAGGACGCGAACAAAACCGACCTGTCCGCCTTTCAGGCCAAGGGCGGAAAAATTCTGATGGCCCACGGCATGGCTGATGCGCTGGTCAGCACGCGCGGCTCCGAGCAGTATTACAGCCGCCTGCGCGCCACGATGGGCGAGGCCAAAGTGGCCAGCTTCATGCGCTACTACGAGATTCCCGGCTACGGCCACGCCGTCAGCAGCGTCTTCAACGCCGCCTGGGACTCGCTGACGACGCTGGAAAACTGGGTCGAAAAAGGTATTTCACCGCCCGCCCAGACGGTCGCAGACACCGCAGGCGTGCCCGGCCGCACGCGTCCGCTGTGCGACTACCCGGCCTGGCCACGCTACAGCGGCGCGGGCAACGTCAACGCCGCCCAGAGCTTTAATTGCGCCGCGCCATGAAAAAAGCCGACTGAACAGTCGGCTTTTTTTAAGCTTTGTGCGCAAGCGCCTCAGCGAGGCGGCTGGCGCGCAAGGGAATGCTTACTTCTTGATAGCAGCTGCGCCGTTCTTCATGGCCGATTCCAGAGCCGTTTCCATCTTGGACGCGGCATCCTTCAGGCCTTTGCCGACGGTGGCGAAAGCTTCTGGTGCTGGATGGGCTTTTTCCAGAGCGTCAACGCTGGAGTGGAACTGGGAAAAACCCAGAGCCGACACGTCCTTCAGGTTTTGCGTGGCGATGGCCAGGCTCTTTTCTGCGGACACTTTCAGGGCTTCAAAAGCGGCTTGTGGCTCTTTGATGCTCTTGAAGGTTTCAACGGTTTCAGCCACCGAAGCTTGTGCAGCCTGGGCTTGCTTTTGGGCCAGATCGCCCCAAGCCTTGAGCTGTTCCATCACAGGCTTGAAGGCTTCTTGGGAAGCAGCCGGGTTGAACTTCTCGGCGTTTTCCTTCATGGTTTTGGCGATGGATTCGAAAGAGGTATTGGTGAACATGTGGAGCCCTTTTAAAAAATTGTTGCAGTGCAGCAATTATGAACTACAAATAGTTGGCTTGGCAAATTAAAGTTTAATTTCGTATCAATTAGGATTCATTGCCTAAAAAACGACAGCCCTGTCAGCCGTCACAAGCGGGTCAAAATGGCCTCTCAAGAAAGGAACACACAGATGGAAAAACTACGCATCGACAAGTGGCTCTGGGCGGCACGCTTTTACAAGACGCGCTCGCTGGCCGTCGAAGAGCTGGACAAGGGCCGGATCTGCATCAACGGCCAGGAGGCCAAGCCCTCGCGCGAAGTCAAGGCGGGCGACCAACTCACGCTGCGCCAGGGGCCAATCACCCGCACGCTGCTCGTGCGCGGCATCAGCAGCCAGCGCGGCCCGGCGCCGGTGGCCCAGCAGCTGTATGAAGAAACCGCCGAAAGCCTCGCGCTCAAAGCCCAGGCCGCCGAGCAGCGCCACCTGACCTGCGACCCGGCCAGCAGCCTGGAACACGGCCGCCCGACCAAGCGCGACCGCCGCAGCCTGGACAAAGCGCAAGGCAAGGATTGGGATAGGCGCTGGAGCGCCGCTATAGACCGCTAAAGCGCCGCGCTGCTTGCAGACAGCGGGGGGCGCGGGCCTATATAGTGTCAAGTCCTTCACCTGACGCTGCACAAGCCCCAAATCCCATGAAAACCAAAGCCGCCGTCGCCTGGAAAGCAGGCCAGCCCCTGACCATTGAAACCGTCGATCTGCAAGGCCCGAAATTCGGCGAAGTGCTGGTCGAGATCAAGGCCACCGGCAACTGCCACACCGATTACTACACGCTCTCGGGCGCCGACCCGGAAGGCATTTTCCCGGCCATCCTGGGCCACGAGGGCGCGGGTATCGTCGTCGATGTCGGCCCCGGCGTGACCACGCTCAAAAAGGGCGACCACGACATCCCGCTCTACACGCCCGAATGCCGCCAATGTAAATTCTGCCTGTCGCGTAAAACCAATCTGTGCCAGCTGATTCGCGGCACGCAGGGCAAGGGCTTGATGCCCGATGCCACCAGCCGCTTCAGCCTGGACGGCCAGCCGATTTTTCACTACATGGGCACTTCGACGTTTAGCAATTACACGGTAGCGCCCGAAATCTCGCTGGCCAAAATCCGCGAAGACGCGCCGTTTGACAAGGTCTGCTACATCGGCTGCGGCGTGACGACCGGCATTGGCGCGGTGATTTTCACGGCCAAGGTCGAGGCGGGCGCGAATGTCGTCGTGTTCGGCCTGGGCGGCATCGGCCTGAACGTGATTCAGGGCGCCAAAATGGTCGGCGCGGACAAGATCATCGGCGTCGATATCAACCCGGCACGGCAGGCGATGGCGCGCAAGTTCGGCATGACGCATTTCATCAATCCCAAGGAAGTCGAAAACGTGGTCGATGCCATCGTGCAGATCACCGACGGCGGCGCCGACTACAGCTTCGAGTGCATCGGCAACACGCAGGTCATGCGCCAGGCGCTGGAATGCACGCACAAAGGCTGGGGCCGCTCCAGCATCATCGGCGTGGCCGAAGCAGGCGCGGAAATCTCGACGCGCCCGTTCCAGCTGGTGACCGGCCGCAAGTGGGAAGGCTCGGCCTTCGGCGGCGCACGCGGACGCACCGATGTGCCGAAAATCGTCGATTGGTACATGGAAGGCAAGATCAATATCGACGACCTGATCACCCACACGATGCCGCTGGAAGACATCAACAAGGGTTTTGACTTGATGAAGAGCGGCGAGTCGATTCGCGGCGTGGTGCTGTTTTAAGTTAGCTGGACTTTTACTTTTTTATGGGTGGATAGTTGTAAAAAAACAGCTAACCACTAATTTATATTTATTTTCAACCAAATAAAACCAACATGGACTTCACCTACATAAATAACTCACATCGTCACAATGTATTTGTCAGCTATCACCACGCCAACGATCAAAAATACAGAGACATATTTGAAAACCTATTTACATCAATTCATGATATTTTAGTTTCAAGATCAGTTCAAATTGGCGATATTGATACAAATCTACCAATCGAAACGATTCGACAAAAAATCCGCAACGAATATTTACGTGAATCCACAGTCACAGTTGTTCTAATAGGCTCTCAGACTTGGCAACGCAAGCATGTTGATTGGGAAATTGCTTCTAGCATAAGAAGCACATCGTACAATCCTCGCTCCGGTTTGCTCGGAATTATTCTTCCGAGCTACCCACGCGACGACAAGACAAAATACGACAGCTACACAATACCACCACGACTTCACGATAACATAAAAAATGAATTCGCAACAATCCACAACTGGAATGAAAATCCAGCCACAGTGCAGCAATGGATACATGAAGCCTTTGCGCGACGAAATAGAATAATTCCAGACAATTCATACCCAAGCTTTGCAAGTAATCGCACAAATGAAAGGTGGCAAAAATGAAATGGCGTAAATGGCTCGAAAACTGGGACATGACATCCCTAAAAATCAGCACCCCATTTTTAGATATGGAATGGAAGCCTCAAAATGAGGATAAGGCCGCAGCTTGGGAGCTGTATATTGAATTACTAACTCGTATAGCAACTCAACCCCTTGACGCTGAACATGGAGATGAAAAAACAGCAATAAGCAGTGTTTTTTCACTATTCGCTCTTACACGGCAAGTTTTGAAAAATAACACCAGAAACTGTACTGAATTCACAAAAATTGCAATTGTTGTTCTGAATCAAGTTATCAGGCCGTTCACCGCCAAGTGGCATCGCCTGAGTTTATTGGGTGCATTCGACGATGCTGAAAAATGCAAAGAATTCAGACGCGAACTAGAAGCATTGCAAACAACCCTGAAGAAATATACAAAAATGCTTGCGGATATGGCGGGCGTGGAGGATTTAACCTCTCTTGAAGATGATTAACAATTGATGCCAGCGGACTGCCATCTGCGACCTCTAATCTCCAATCAAGCACCGGATAACGCCCGCAAGCAAAGAAGTCCAAGCATTGGCTACAACCTTGTTCTTAGAAGATAGCCCCGCACAGACAGCCATCAACTCAGGAGCGATATGACTTCCACCCCTTTGGAACTGCTGAGCGAGCACGCCTGCTTTGGCGGCGCGCAGCGCTTTTACCAGCATGCGTCCCGCGAAATCGGCCTGCCGATGCGCTTTTCGGTATTTTTGCCGCCCAAGGCACGCATTGACGCGGCGGGCGGCAAAGTGCCCGCGCTGCTGTATCTGGCCGGGCTGACCTGCACCGAGGAAACTTTCATGGTCAAGGCGGGCGCCCAGCGGCTGGCTGCCGAGCTGGGCCTGGCCTTGATTGCGCCCGACACCAGCCCGCGCGGCGCCCATATTCCGGGCGAGGCCGACAGCTGGGATTTCGGCGTCGGCGCCGGTTTTTACCTCGACGCGACGCAAGCGCCTTGGGCGCAACACTGGCGCATGGAAAGCTGGCTGACCGCCGAGCTGCTGCCGCTGCTGACGGGCGCGCTGCCGATTGACGCGGCGCGCATCGGCATCTTCGGCCATTCGATGGGCGGCCACGGCGCTTTGACGCTGGCGCTGCGCCATCCGGGGCTGTTCAAATCGGTCTCGGCCCTGGCGCCGATTTGCGCGCCCAGCCAGTGCCCCTGGGGCCGCAAGGCTTTCACCGGCTACCTCGGCGCCGACGAATCAAGCTGGCTGGCGCACGACGCCAGCGCGCTGATGCTGTGCCGCAGCAGCGCGCCCTACCCCGGCGGTATCCTGATCGACCAGGGGCTGAACGACGGTTTCCTGGTCGGGCAGCTGCACCCGGAACAGTTTGAAGCCGCCTGCGCCGCCGCCGCCCAGCCCTTGACGCTGCGCCGCCACGCGGGCTATGACCACGGCTACTATTTCA
>JAPLPS010000089.1 GCA_026400075.1 Polaromonas sp. | reverse complement strand
GTGCTGTTTGACCGCAGCTGGTACAACCGCGCCGGGGTCGAGCGCGTGATGGGTTTTTGCAGCGATGCCGAGTATTTTGAATTCATGCGCCAGGCGCCCGAGTTCGAGCGCCAGCTGGTGCGCAGCGGCGTTCACGTCATCAAATTCTGGTTCAGCGTCAGCCGCAAGGAGCAGCGCCGCCGCTTCAAGGAGCGCGAAGGCCATCCGCTCAAGCAGTGGAAACTCAGCCCGATTGACCTGGCCTCGCTGGACAAGTGGGAAGACTACACGCGCAGCAAAGAAGCCATGTTCTTCGAGACCGACACCGCCGACGCGCCGTGGAGCGTCATCAAGAGCGACTGCAAAAAGCGCGCCCGCCTCAACGCGATGCGCTACGTGTTGCACAAGCTGCCTTATGAAAACAAGGATCCGGCGCGCATCGGCAAGCTCGATTTGATGATCGTCGGGCGCGCCCATGTCGTCTATGAGCGCGGCGAGCGGCCGGGCGCGATTTTGTAAGCTGCGTTATTTAACTGACTTTGCTTCTGATTGCGTCTTGGCCCGTCAAGGGCGCGCCGCCTGGCTGCTGGCCAGTTCGCGTTCGAGAAAGCGCCAGACGCCCGCATCGAGGCCGGTGGCCAGGTTCATGCGCAGGCGCGTCGATGGCAGCTGGCTCGGCGAAAACAGGCTGCCCGGCGCGAACAGATAGCCCTGCGCCATGCCGCGCTCGGTCAGCACATTGGTGTTGCAGCCCGCATCGGCCCAGACGAACATGCCCGCCGGTGTGACCGGATCCAGCTTCAAGCCGACTTGTTCGAGCTGGCGCAGGGCCGGTGCGCGTGCCTGGTCGAGTTTTGCGCGCAAACGCTCGGCGTGCTTGCGGTAGCGCCCTTCCGAGAGGATTTTGTAAACCACGCGTTCGCCGATCTCGCTGGTGGTCAGCGCGGTGAGCATCTTGCGGTCTGACAGGCGCGTGGCCAGCTCGCCCGAACAGGCGATGAAGCCGACGCGCAAATTGGCCGACAGCGTTTTTGAAAAGCCCGACAGGTAAATCACCCGCTGCAGCTGGTCGAGCGTGGCCAGCCGGGTGGCCGGTTGCACCGCCGTGCCCGGATGCATGTCGCAATAAATGTCGTCCTCGACGAGGGTGAAAGCGTGTTCTTCGGCGATGCGCAGCACCTGAAAAGCCTTGGCCGCCGACAGCGAGGTCGAGGTCGGGTTGTGCAGCACCGAGTTGATGACGAACAGCTTGGGCTTGTGCAGCGCGGCCAGCGCCGCCAGCTGGGCGATGTCGGGGCCGTCGGCGTGGCGCGCAATGCCCACCACCTTCAGGCCAAGCGCCGCGAAGGAGCCGAACATCAAAAACCAGGACGGATCATCGACAAAGACGGTGTCGCCCGGCTGGGTCAGCTCGCGTGCGACCAGATCCAGCGCCTGGGTCACGCCGGAGGTGGTGACGATCTGCTCCGGGCTGGCGCCGATGTCGTGTTCGGCCAGCTTGAGCTGGAGTTGCTGGCGCAGCGGCAGGTAGCCCTTGGGCGTGCCGTAGTGCAGCAGCAGGCTTTGCTGCTGGCGGCTGATGGCGCGCAGGCCGCTGGCGACCAGGCTGGCGTCGAGCCAGTCGTGCGGCAGCAGGCCACCACCGGGCATGTTCTCGGGCGGCAACTGGCGAAACATGTTGCGCACCAGCCAGGCAACGTCGAGCTGCTGCGGCGCCGCGCTGGCCGCCGTGCGGCTTGGCGCACCCGGCGCGCTGGCCGGTGCGCGCACGAAAAAGCCCGAACCCCGGCGCGACTCCAGATAACCCCTGGCGACGAGCCGGTCATAGCTTTCGACGATGGTAAAGCGCGAGACGCCCTGGGTGTCGGCAAACTGCCGTATCGAGGGCATGCGCGCCCCCGTGCGCAGCAGCTTGTCGTCGATGCGCGCGGCCACCAGCTGGACGATCTGCTCGACCAGCGAACTGCCCGCATGGCGCGCTACGAGACTGTTGGCCAGGGCTGCTGGCAGGCTGGTGGCGGCCGCTGGCGTGGGAAGTGTATGGGTCATTTTGCCGTGACAGTGTATGAGATTAGCTGGTTAAGTGTATTGGTACTGTACCGGTTTTGTCGCATACGATGAGCGTAGCAATTGGCTATTTTCTTCAAAGGAGCAGCACATGAAAACGATAGGCTTGGTCAGCGGCATGAGTTGGGAATCGACCGCTCTCCACTACAAAATCACTGACTAGGGAGAACATCATGACGGTTTTTGAGGGAGATCAATGGGAGCTGTCGGCAGGCCAGGCACTGACGCTGCGGGCACGTCAGGCCGGTCGGCTGTGCGTGGTGCAGGGGCGGCTGTGGCTCACGTTCAGCGATGCCGCGCGGGACAGCCGGGTGCGGGCGGGTGATCATTTCCTGCTGCCCGGCCAGAGCTTGGCGCTCGCCGTGGGGGAGACGGTGGTGCTGGAGTCCTGGGCGATTGACCAGGGCATGCCCGCCTGCTTGCGCTGGGAGCCTGCGCCGGTGGCCAGTTTGATGCCGGTGCTGGGCGCGGCCCGCTGGCCGCAGCGCTGGCTGGCACGGCTGGGTCAGGCGCTGCCCCAGCCGCTGCCGGCTCGGGCCTGCTGAGCGCGTCGGCGGCGCTGAGGTGCGAACCGCGAATCGGCTTCATTTGCGCCAAGTCAGCGGGCGGATGCGAGTGGGCGCGCGTGGCTGATTTCAGTGCCACCAGCGACGGATAATCAAGGGCTTTACCCAGCGGCCTGCTGCGCTTGCGCCGTCGCTGCCCTTGATTTTCTTTCTCCACAGGAAACCGCATGGCTACTTTTCCCCTCGACGTTGTCATCATGGCCGCTGGCAAAGGCACGCGCATGAAAAGCCGTCTGCCCAAGGTCTTGCACCGGCTCGGCGGGCGTGCGCTGCTGGCCCATGTGATCGGTTGTGCGGGCCAGCTGGCGGCGCGCCGGGCGGTGGTCATCACCGGCCACGGCGCGGCGGAGGTCGAAGCCGCCTGCGCCGGTTTTGCTGCCGCAGCGGGCGTCGCTGATGGCGCTGATGGCGCTGGCGGCGTGCAGGCGCAGGCGGGCAACGCGCTGGCCCAGGCTGACAACAAGCTGGCGCTGGACTTCGCGCGCCAAGAGCCGCAGCTGGGTACCGGCCACGCAGTGCAGCAGGCGCTGCCGCTGCTGGCGGATGACGGCGTCACGCTGGTGCTGTCGGGCGATGTGCCGCTGACGCAGGCGACGACGCTGCAGGCGTTATTGAGCCAGTGCGACGGCCAGCGGCTGGCGCTGCTGACCTTGACGATGAGCGACCCGACCGGCTACGGCCGCATCGTGCGCGCTGGCCCCGAGGCAGACGCGCAGATTAGCGCCATCGTCGAGCAAAAAGACGCCAGCGACGCGCAGCGCCAGATCCGCGAAATCTACAGCGGCATCATGGCCGTGCCGACGCGCCTGCTGCGCGGCTGGCTGGCCCGGCTGGACAACTGCAACGCGCAAGGCGAGTTCTACCTGACCGACATCGTCAAATTTGCCGTCGCCGACGGCCTGGCCGTGGTGGCGCACCAGATCACCGACGCGGCGCAAGTCGCGGGCGTGAACAGCCCCGTGCAGCTGGCCGAGCTGGAGCGCGTTCATCAATTGCGCCTGGCCACCAAGCTGATGGAGCAGGGCGTGCGCCTGGCCGACCCGGCGCGCTTTGACCAGCGCGGCGAGCTGACGTGCGGCCAGGATGTCGAAATCGACGTCAACTGCGTTTTTGACGGCCGCGTCAGCCTGGGCGAGGGCGTGCGCGTCGGCGCCAACTGCGTGATTGCCAACGCGGCGATTGGCGCGGGCGCGGTGATTCACCCGTTCACCCACATCGACGGCGAAAAGCTCGGCGTGCAGGTCGGCGCGGGCTCGTTGATCGGCCCGTTTGCCCGCTTGCGGCCCGGCGCGCAGCTGGGCGCGGAAGTGCATATCGGCAACTTTGTCGAGGTCAAAAACTCCACGCTGGCCGACGGCGCCAAAGCGAATCACCTGGCCTACCTCGGCGACGCCACGGTCGGCGAGCGCGTCAACTACGGCGCGGGCAGCATCACCGCCAACTACGACGGTGCCAACAAGCACCGCACGGTGATCGAGGCGGACGTGCATATCGGCAGCAACTGCGTGCTGGTCGCGCCAGTGACGATAGGCGCGGGCGGCACGGTCGGCGGCGGCTCGACGATTACCAAGGACACGGCGCCCGGCGCGCTGAGCGTGGGGCGCGGCAAGCAGGTGAGCATTGCCAACTGGTCGCGGCCCGCAAAGATCAAACGCTGAGTCGCCCGACTTGCCGGGCGGCGCGGCGGGCGTGGTCAATCCGTTACCATTGCTTGCATCTTTCGCCGGGCATCCGTGTCGCTGGCGGGGGCTATAAAAAAGGGGCGGCATCATGATTCTCTGGGGCATTTTCTGGGGCGCGGTCATTGGCTCGTTCCTGTCCGGCTGGGGTGGCTGGGTGGGCGGATTTTTCGGCTTTTTTGCGGGCTGGACGCTGCGCATGGCGCTGCGCCATGAAATTGCCAAAAGTCAGTTAAAAACGCCGCCAGCCTTGGCCGAGACCCGGCCCGCCAGCCCGCCGCAAGCTGCACTCAGCCCAAGCCAGCCCGTCATGGCGCCCGCGCCAGCCCTTGCCGCCAACGGCCTGCCCAGCGCCCGCGCCGAGTCGCCGTGGGTGGACACGATGCCGCCGGGAAACGCCTACGAACCCGCCCGAACCGCGCCGCGCCTGAAGCCCCAACCGGCTGCCAAACTTTACGAACCTGACCCTTTCGAGCGCGCTGTTCTCGCCGCCCGAGACTGGCTGCTGGGCGGCAACACCATCGTGCGTGTCGGGCTGGTGATTTTGTTTATCGGCCTGTCGTTTCTGGTGCGCTATGCGGCGGTGGCCGGGCTGTTTCCGGTCGAGCTGCGGCTGGCCGTTGTCGGCGCGGCGGCGCTGGCGCTGCTGGCCATCGGCTTTGGCAAGCGCCAGACGCGGCCCGACTTTGCGCTGGCGCTGCAAGGCGGCGGCGTGGCGGTGCTGTATCTGACGGTGTTTGCCGCGTTCCGGCTGTATGCGCTGATGCCGGTCGGGCTGGCGTTTGGCCTGATGATCGTCGTCTGTGCGCTCAGTTGCGCGCTGGCGCTGCTGCAAAACTCCAGCGCGCTGGCGGTCGCCGCGTTTGCCGGTGGCTTTGCCGTGCCGCTGCTGCTTTCGACCGGGCGCGGCAGCCATGTCGCGCTGTTCAGCTATTACGCGGTGCTGAATCTGGCGATTTTGTTTATCGCCT
>JAPLPS010000040.1 GCA_026400075.1 Polaromonas sp. | reverse complement strand
CCCCTTCATCACCGACAGCCTGGGCTGGGTGGAATTTCGCATGGGCCGCGCCGCCGAGGCTGTGAAAACGTTTGAGAGCGCCTACCAGGCGAAAAAAGACGCAGAAATTGCCGCCCATTACGGCGAAGTCCTGTGGAGCCTGGGCCAGCGCGAGCGCGCCCTGCTGATCTGGAAAGAAGGCCAGCAGCTCAATCCCGACAACGAAACCCTGCTGGAGACGCTCAAGCGCCTGCAGGTCCGGCTTTGAACTCAGGAGCCGCCTCGTCCTTTTCGACCGCGCTGCGCCCTGCCCGACTGCGCCTTGTGCTTGCCGTCGGCGGCCTGCTGGCGGGCTTGTTGCTCACCGGCTGCGCCCGGCCGCCGGGAAGCGCCACCCTGAGCGATGCCAAAAATGATTTCTGGACTGGGCGCCTGAGCCTGCAGGTGCAAAGCGAGCCCGCCCAGTCTTTTTCCGCCGGTTTTGAACTCAAGGGCAGGCCAGAGCGCGGCGAGCTGACGCTGATCAGCCCGCTGGGCAATGTGCTCGGCGTGCTGCGCTGGTCGCCATCCGAGGCGCTGCTCGACTCGGGCAACCAGAAAATCCAGCGTTTCGCCTCGGTCGATGCGTTGATGACCCAGGCCACCGGCGCCGCCGTGCCGCTGAGTGCCTTGTTTGCCTGGCTGCAGGGCGACAACGCCAGCGTCAGCGGCTGGTCAGCCGACCTGTCGCGCCACGGCGAAGGCCGGATTCGGGCCCAAAGAAACCAGCCGCTGCCACAAACCGATCTCCGGGTCGTGCTGGATCAGTAACACCACCGCCGCGTCACCCGCACCCAACCGGCGCCCGCCGAAAAAATCGGGCGCTGGACGCGACACTGACCGATTTCACCGTTTTTGAATGCTTACCGCCGTGACCCGCCCTGCCCATTCCAGCCGCCCGCTCAAAGCCCTGTACGACGTGCCCGCCCCAGCCAAGCTCAACCTTTTTTTGCACATCACCGGGCGCAGGCTTGACGGCTACCACCTGCTGCAATCGGTCTTCATGCTGATCGACTGGTGCGACACGCTGCATTTCGAGCTGCGCACCGATGGCCTAATCAGCCGCACCGATCTGGGTGACGCCGCCACCAGTGGCGCCGAAACGCTACCCGCCGAAGACCTGGCCGTGCGCGCCGCCCGCGCGCTGCAGGCGGCCTGCGGCACGACGCTGGGCGTTCACATCGGCCTGGAAAAGCGCATTCCGTCGCAGGCGGGCATGGGCGGCGGCTCGTCCGACGCGGCCAGTTGCCTGCTGGCGTTGCAGCGCCTGTGGGGTGTGCGCTTGGCGCCGGAAAAACTGCACGCGCTGGCGCTGTCGCTGGGTGCGGATGTGCCTTTTTTCCTCTGCGGCTCGCACGCCTGGGTCGAGGGGATTGGCGAAAAAATCACCCCAATTGCGCTGCCTGCCGCGCAATTTTTAGTGGTCAAACCGGGCGCCGGACTCGCCACCCAAAATATTTTCAGCGCACCCGCCTTAAAACGCGATACAGATACTGCTAGAATAGCGGTCTTTGCTGCACAAGCTGAAGATCAGATTTACAAATTTGGTCACAACGACTTGCAGCCAGTCGCGCAAACCCTTTGCCCGCAAATTAGCCAGTCACTCGACTGGTTAAAAACGCACAGGCTTGAAGGACGCATGACCGGCTCAGGAAGCGCTGTGTTTGCAAAAACGTTGCATGACGTTGATATAGCAGCCGCCCCCGGCGACTGGAATATCAAAAAATGCAGCAATTTGGAGTTTCATCCTCTGGCTGGTTGGTAAAAACCATGCGTTAGAATAGAAGCTTCAAACGACGATTAATAGGTCGGTTGCTGGTAACAGCAGTTGTCCTGTGTAGGGGTGTCGCCAAGTTGGTTAAGGCACCGGATTTTGATTCCGGCATTCGCAGGTTCGACTCCTTCCACCCCTGCCAAATTTTCAAAGCTGCCCGGAGCAGCTTTGTATTGACTCTCAACCCGCATGATGTATATCTGCGGGACTTTCAGACCCGCTGTGGCGGGTCTGTCTGTTTGGGAAACGCTTACGTAACAGGTGCTCACTGCCAAGTCCTTGTTGCAAGGTTTTTTTCAGCCACGTTTCAAATCCGATAGCAGCTGGGCACCCACATGCAAACGCAAACAAACCAACCCGACTTTCTGGTTTTCACCGGCAATGCCAATCCGAGCATGGCCCTTGAAATTGCCCAACATCTTGGCACGACTCTGGGCGCTGCCCATGTGGGCTGCTTTTCAGACGGTGAAGTCACTGTCGAAATCCAGCAAAACGTGCGCAGCCGCGACGTGTTTGTCGTGCAATCCACCTGCGCACCGACGAACGACAACCTGATGGAATTGCTCGTCATGGTCGATGCCCTCAAGCGCGCATCGGCCGAGCGCATCACCGCCGTGATTCCCTACTTTGGTTACGCCCGTCAGGATCGCCGCCCGCGTTCGGCCCGCGTGCCGATCACCGCCAAAGTCGTGGCCAACATGCTACAGGCCGTCGGCGTCACCAGCGTGCTGACGATGGATCTGCACGCTGACCAGATCCAGGGTTTCTTTGACATCCCGGTGGACAACATCTACGCCTCGCCCGTGCTGCTGGGCGACCTGCGCCAGAAAAACTACGCCGACCTGATGGTGGTTTCGCCCGATGTCGGCGGCGTGGTGCGCGCCCGCGCGCTGGCCAAGCAGCTCGGCTGCGACATGGCCATCATCGACAAGCGCCGCCCGCGCGCCAATGTCTCCGAAGTGATGCATGTGATCGGCGACATCGACGGGCGCAACTGCGTCATCATGGACGACATGATCGACACCGCCGGCACGCTGGTCAAGGCCGCTGAAGTGCTCAAGGAGCGCGGCGCCAAGAAGGTTTACGCCTACTGCACGCACCCGATTTTTTCCGGCCCGGCCATTGACCGCATCACGCACGGCGACGCGCTCGATGAAGTCGTTGTCACCAATACGATTCCGCTGCACGCAAACGCCCAGGGTTGCGCAAAAATCCGCCAGCTCTCCGTGGCCCCGCTGATCGCCGAAACCATTCAGCGCATCGCCAAGGGAGAGTCGGTTATCAGTTTGTTTTCGGATCAGGAACAGGCGCTGTTCTGACCTGAAGCGAAGCAAAAAGCCTGGCTGCCCAGCGCAAAGACGCCACGAAGTCTTTACCAGCCTGCGCAGCCTTTTAAACACCGGGGTGAACTGGTCGCGGTTTGCCCGTTTTGGAGAAGATTATGAAATTCGTCGCTTTTGAGCGCGCACTGCAGGGCACGGGTGCGAGCCGCCGTCTCCGCATCACCGGCCGCACGCCCGGTATCGTTTATGGTGGCACTGGTGCCGTCTCGCTGATCGAAATCGATCACAACGCCCTGTGGCACGCCATCAAGAAAGAAGCCTTCCACGGCTCCATCCTGACGATGGAACTGGCTGGCGTGGAACACAAAGTTCTGCTGCGTGACCTGCAAATGCACCCGTACAAGCAGCAAGTCCAGCACATCGACTTCCAGCGCGTCGAAGCCCGCACCCGCATGACCGTCAAGGTTCCATTGCATTACAGCGGCGAAGCCGAGTCCCCAGCCGTCAAGGCCGAGAACTGCCTGGTCAACCACGTGGTGACCGAGCTGACCCTGTCGTGCTTCCCCGCTGACATTCCTGAATTCATCGCCGTCGATCTGAGCGGCCTGAAGAAGGGTGCTCCGCTGCACGTCAAGGACATCACGCTGCCAAAGGATGTGAAGTTCGTCGTCAAGGGCCAGGTCAACCCGGTTCTGGTGTCGGTCACGCCTATCGTCATCGAAGAAGTTGTCGCAGCCCCTGTGGTTGAAGCCAAGGGCAAGGGCAAGGCAGGCGCCAAGCCAGCCGCCAAGCCAGCTGCCAAGAAGTAATTTTCCCGCCTGCGGCCTGCGCCTGAACAAGGTGCAGGCCCAGACCGGTCAATTTGAAAAGCTCTTATCTCCTCGCGGGGTAAGAGCTTTTTTCATGGGCAAATCGCTTCTGCTACGCTGGCTGTTTTCTTTTTTTCAATACGCATGATCAAACTGTTTGTTGGCCTGGGCAATCCCGGCCCCGAGTACGAAGCCACGCGCCACAATGCGGGCTTTTGGTGGATTGACGCGCTGGCGCGTGAATTAAAAGCACCGCTCAGCCTGGACAAGAATTATTACGGCCAGGTGGCCCGCACCACGGTGAACGGCCAGACCGTGTGGCTGCTCAAGCCGCTGACCTTCATGAACCTGTCGGGCAAGTCGGTCGCCGCACTGGCACGGTTTTTCAAGATTTTGCCCAGCGAGGTGCTGGTGGCGCATGACGAGCTGGACGTGGTTCCCGGCCAGGTCAAGCTGAAATTTGGCGGCAGCCACGCCGGTCACAACGGCCTGCGCGACATTCACGCGCAGCTGGGTTCACCCGACTACTGGCGGCTGCGCATCGGCGTCGGCCACCCCGGCGACAAGGCCGAAGTCATCAATTGGGTGCTGAAAAAGCCGCAGCAGGAACACCGGGCCGCGATTGAAGACTGCATAGAGCGCAGCCTGAAGGCGCTGCCCGAACTGCTCAAGGGCGAGATGGACAAGGCGACGATGAAAATCCACACCCACCAGCCGCCCCGGCCGAAACCGCCCCGGCCAGCGGCAGCAGTTCAGCCTCCGTCAGACCCAGCAGCACCTCGATAGGCACGTCAACGGGCCACGACAATCGGAATCAGCGCCTGCAGCCGGTGGTATTTTTCCCACAGGGTTTCGCGACTCTCCACATGCGCCGGGTTGACCGGAATGCAGGCGACGGGGCAGACCTGCACGCATTGCGGCTCGTCAAAATGGCCGACGCATTCAGTGCATTTGTCCGGGTGAATTTCGTAAATGTCCGGGCCGAGGTAGATCGCCTCGTTCGGGCATTCGGGCTCGCACACATCGCAGTTGATGCAGTCGTCGGTGATAAATAAGGCCATTGGATCAAGCTCCCGGAGTATGAACAGCGGCCAGCGCCGCCGCGACGGAGGGACTGACCATCTGGGCGACGCTGCCGCCGAGCTTGCTGATCTCGCGCACCAGCGTGCTGCTGATGCAGGCCAGCGGCGCATCGGGCAGCAAAAAGACAGTCTCGACCTGCGGGCGCAGCTTGCGGTTCATCGCGGCCATTTGCGCTTCGTAGTCAAAATCGGTCAGGTTGCGGATGCCGCGCACCACGGCGCAGGCGTTTTGTGCGGCGCAAAAATCCATCATCAGGCCGTCAAACGGCAGCACTTTGACGCCCGCCAAATGCTCGGTCGATAGCCGCACCTGGGCCACGCGCTCATCGAGCGAAAACAGGGTTTTTTTGTGGTGCGCCGTGGCCACAGCAATGATGAGCTGGTCAAACAGCCCGGCAGCGCGGCGCACGACATCGTCGTGGCCCAAGGTGAACGGGTCAAAAGTGCCGGAATAAACAGCAATGCGGGGCGTGGGCGTTAACAGGGCGGACATGAGCGAATTATGCCCCGGCCTGCTCGCGCCACGGCCCGCCCGGCGGCGTGACCCTGCCGGCGGCGCGGGCGCTGCGACCGCGCCCATGCCCCACTGAAGCGCGCCAATCAGGCGGCGGCGGGCGGCTGCTCTTGTGGCTCAGGCAGCGCTGGCGCTTCTGGCGGCGTCTGGCAGCGCGTCAGCAGGTGGAAATGCACCGCGCCCGCCTTGCCGCTTCGGTGCAGCTGCAGGCCCAGCGGCAACAATTCTTCATCAGTCCAGGGCCGGGG
>JAPLPS010000379.1 GCA_026400075.1 Polaromonas sp. | reverse complement strand
ATTGGGGTTAAATTTACTTGTGCAAACGGTTGGCGTGTTGCCAAGCATTTTTTTCCGGCGGAATTTTCGACGGTTCCGGCTTACAATCCCAGCATTGAGTCGGCTTTTTCACCGGTTCAAATGCCACCGGAATTGACGCGCCTTGGCTGTGTAAACCGCGTTGAGCAAGTTGATCCCGCGCACGCTATGACCGCTGCAATGCTCAAAATGCCAGCACATCAGCCCGCTTTCGTCTATCCAGGCTTTTTCCTGAATCGTGTTGTCAAAAATCAGCACCCCTTCATCGCTTTGCACCTGCCTGACCATCGTCTTGACTTGTCCCCACAAGTCCTTCGATGTGTATGCCTGCTTGGATAAAAACCTCGTGATCCGGTCATGGCTGACATCGCCATCGACCATCGCTGACAGCCCTGTCGCTGTCGCAGCACCGAAAGTGCTCAACAAATAGTCCGTGTACAACTCCAGATCAGAATTTTTCATTTCTGTAGCCTATCCACATCTGCTGCTGTGTAAGGTCAGACTTTAATACGGAATCCAGGGGGCAAGGTCAGTCGTAAAAGTCGGATTCAACCACTACATCTTCCCGGCAGCCACCTCGCCCAGCGACTGCGCCTTGGCAATATTGGCTGCAATCGAGGGCGCCATTTCGGCGTCCGGGGGCAGGCGATCCAGGATTTTTTTCCAGGCCTTGACCGCCCCGGCGTAATCCTGGCGTTCAAAGGCGGCACTGCCCGACAGGGCCAGCGCCTGAACATGGTCTGGATTGATCTGCAGAGCGCGCTGGATCAGCTTTTCAGGCGCACCCGTCAGGCGCTGATCCAGGCTCATGGCCAGTGTGACGGCGTAGTCGGCCAGCAGATCCGGGTTGTCCGGGGTCAGCGCCAGCAGGTGTTCATAAGCGTCCACCGCCAGATCGAAGCGGCGCAGGGTTTCGTAGGCGCGCGCCAGTTTGCGCCAGCCCTCGGCGTCCTGCGGATTGGCTTTCATCTTTTCAGCCAACCGGGCGACCATGCCTTCGATCTGGGCAGCGGTCACGGGCGGCATGCTATCCGCCACGGCAGGCGTGGCTGCAGCGGTCGCGCCGGGTAGCAGGGCGGCGGGTGTGCCCAGCATGGCGTAGAGGAAAACGGTGCTGCCGCACAAGCCCAGCGCCACCGCCACGGTCGGCCAGCGCTGGCGGCCGGGTGCTGGCAGCGGCGGCGCTGCGGGCTTGACCTCCTCGGCCACCCGATGCGCCAGTTCTTGGCGGGCGTGCTGGTAACTCGCCTTACCAATGCTGCCCAGTCGGAAATCGAGTTCGAGTTCGCGCAACTGGTCTCGGTGTACGGCCAGGTTGAGCGCATCGCGTGGTGCCGGGCCGCTCGGCGCGCCAGCCGGGACGCTCTCACGGCGCCACAGCACGGGCAGGACAAACAGCAGGGCCAATGCCAGCATCGCGGCAGCAAGCAACAAAAAAAGTGTCATGGCGATGGATGTGGGCGCTTAGGCCGTTGAAGGGGTGGAGACAGTGGGAGCGGCTTCACCAGGCAGTGATAGACCCGCGAGCAGCGCGGCGGCGTGCGCCAGTTCAGCAGCTGTCAGGGTCTCGGCCTGGGCGGCGGGTTTCTGGCGCAGTTTCAATAGCAAGGCCAGCAGGCCAAGCGCCAGCAGCAGGAAGGGGCCGAACCACAGCAGCCAGGTGCTGGCCTTGACCGGCGGGCGGTAGAGCACGAAGTCGCCATAGCGTTGCACCATGAAATCGATCACGTCCTGGTCTGACTGGCCGCGCGCCAGCTGCTCGTACACCTGGTTTTTCAACTCGACGGCCAGCGGGGCCTGCGAGTCGGCGATGCTCTGGTTCTGGCAGACCAGACAGCGCAGCTCCCCGGCCAGTTGCAGCGCGTGCTTTTCCAGCGCGGGGTCTGGCGTGGCGGGCGCGGCTTGAGAGGTTTGAGCGGCCTGCGCACCCCACAGCCAGACAGACAAGGCGGCGCCCAGCGTCCAGCGCAGCACTTTGGTGAGCAACCGGGCTGGCGACTCAGCCACGCTTGAGTTCCTCAATCAGCGGCAGCAGCACCTCCTTGATGACTTCCGGCGTCACCGGCCCGGCAAACTTCAGCCGGATGCGGCCCTGCTGGTCGATCACGAAGGTTTCGGGAACGCCATAGACGCCGTAGTCGATGCCGACATGCCCGTCGCCATCGAAGACGGACAGTTGATAAGGGTTACCGTACTGCTTGAGCCATTTGTTGCCGCTCTCGCGCTTGTCGGTGTAGTTCAGGCCAACGATGGGCACGCTGGCCTGCTGTTTCAGCTCGGCCAGGGCGGGCAGCTCCAGGCGGCACGGCGCGCACCAGGAGGCCCAGACATTGAGCAGCCAGACCTGGCCCTGCATGTCTTTCGGGCTGAAGCTTTTTTGCGCGTCTTCCAGCTGTGTCAGGGTGAAGGCTGGCGCGGCCTTGCCGACAAAGGGCGAGGGAATTTCCTGCGGTTTCAGGCGCAGGCCTATGCCCAGAAAAACCAGCAGAACCAGAAAAATGCCGAGTGGGAGGAGAAAGCGTTTCATGGGGATTTCAGGAGGACGTGAAAGGATGCGGAAGCGGGCACAGCAAGGGGCGCGGGCTGGGCGATAGGCTTGACGACGGGCTGATCGGCGGGCAGGCGCGGCGCCGGGGTGCTCTGGCGGGCGCGCAGGCGGTAGCGCTTGTCGGCGGCGGCCAGCAAGCCGCCCAGCGCCATCAACAGGCAGCCGGCCCAGATCCAGCTGACAAAAGGCTTGTGCTGAAAACGCACGGCCCATTTGCCGTCCTGGCTGGGTTCGCCCAGGGTCAGGTAAAGATCGCGCGTCAGTCCCCGGTCAATGGCTGGCTCGGTCATGGGCATTTGCTGCACGGTGTAAAGGCGCTTTTCCGGGTGCAGGGTGGCCACGGGGGCGTCGCCACGCGTCAGCTCAAACGTGGCGCGGGCGGCGGTGTAGTTCGGGCCATCAATCTTGCGCAGCGCCGAGAAGTTCAGGCGGTACTCGCCCGCCTGCAGGCTCTCGCCGACGCGCAGGCTGGCGTCGCTGCTGGTTTCCAGGCCTTTGACCAGCGTCACGCCAATCACGAAAACGCCGATCCCGGCATGCGCGAGGATCATGCCCCAGTAGCTGCGCGGCGGGCTGGCCAGGCGTTTCCACAGCGAGGTTCCGGCGGGCGCGTGCGCCAGCCGCTGCACCAGGTGCGCGCCGGTGGCTAGCAGGATCCAGAAGGCCAGCGTCAAGCCTGCCGCCACCATCACCGAGGTTTTCAGGGCCAGCCAGGCCAGTGCAGCGAACACCAGCGCGCCCAGCGCCAGCCAGCGCAGCCGCGCCAGCAAGTCCTTCAGGCTGGCCTGCTTCCAGGGCACGAACGGGCCGACGCCCATCAAGAGCAGCAGCGGGATCATCAGCGGCACAAAGACGGCTTCAAAGTAGGGCGGCCCCACCGAGAGCTTGCCCAGGCCCAGGGCGTCGATGAACAGCGGGTACAGCGTTCCCAGCAGCACGGTGGCGGCGGTGACCAGCAGCAGCACGTTGTTGACCAGCAGCATGGACTCGCGCGAGAGCAGACTAAAACGCCCGCCCAGGCCGATGCGCGGGGCGCGCCAGGCATACAAGGTCAAGGAGCCGCCAATCACGACGGCCAGAAAAATCAGGATGTACAAGCCGCGCCGGGGATCCGTCGCAAACGCATGCACCGAGGTCAGCACGCCAGAGCGAACTAAAAAAGTGCCCAGCAGGGATAGCGAAAAGGTCAGGATGGCCAGCAGCACAGTCCAGTTCTTGAAGCTACCGCGCTTTTCGGTGACGGCCAGCGAGTGGATCAATGCCGCGCCGACCAGCCAGGGCATGAATGAGGCATTTTCAACTGCATCCCAAAACCACCAGCCGCCCCAGCCCAGCTCGTAATAGGCCCAGAAGCTGCCGCAAAAAATGCCCAGCGTCAAAAACATCCACGCCACCAGCGTCCACGGGCGAGACCAGCGCGCCCAGGCGGCGTCCAGCTCGCCGCTCAGCAGCGCGGCGATGGAAAAGGCAAAGGCCACCGAAAAGCCGACATAGCCCATGTAGAGCAGCGGCGGATGCACGATCATGCCGAAATCCTGCAGCAGCGGATTCAGGTCGCGCCCTTCGGCCAGCGCGGGCAGCGTGCGCTCAAAGGGGTTGGAAGTAAACAGCATGAAGCTCAAAAAACCGACGCTGATCCACGCCATGACGCCGAGCACGCGCGCCACCGTTTCATCAGACAGCTGCCGGCTGAACAGGGCCACGGCGAAAGTCCACAGCGCGAGCATCAGCATCCACAGCAGCAGCGAGCCTTCATGCCCGCCCCAGGCGCCCGCGATAGGGTAAGGCAGCGGCAGCGTAGCGTTGGAGTTGCCCGCCACATAGGTCACTGAAAAGTCGTTGTTGATGAAGGACAGGACCAGACCGGCAAAGGCCAGCACGACAAAGAGGCACTGCCCGGCGGCCACCGGCCGCGCCAGCGCCACCCAGCGGGACTGCTTGCGGTGCGCGCCCAGCACGGGGAACGTGCCCTGCACGCAGGCCAATCCCAAGGCGATGATGAGTGCCAGATGGCTGAGTTCGGGAATCATGGCTTTTCCTTGGTGGCCTGCTTGCGCGTTTGGGCCTGTTTCATGGCATAGGCGGCCTCGGGCGGCATATAGTTTTCATCGTGCTTGGCCAGCACTTCCTCGGCCACGAAGACCTGGTCTGCGCCCAGCTTGCCCTGTGCGACGACGCCCTTGCCCTCCTTGAACAGGTCGGGCAGCATGCCCCGGTAGCTCACTGGCACGCGCTGCACCGTGTCTGTCACCACAAATCTGACCGTGAGGCCGTCCGGCTGGCGCTGCAGGCTGCCGCTTTCGACCATGCCGCCGACACGGAAACTGCGCTGGCGCGGCGCTTCACCGGCCAGCACCTGCGTCGGCGTGAAGAAGAAAACCATGTTCTTTTCAAACGCGCGCAGCACCAGCCAGGCGCTCAGGCCCAGCAGGGCGAGGCCCGCAGCCACCAGAATGAAACGACGATGCCGCGCTTTCATAGTGCCGCCCGCCGCGTCTTGTCCGTCCCGCCCGTGCTGCCGGAGCGCTTTTTTTTCAGCGCCAGCGTCTGCACGATGGCTTTCCTGCGCCGCGCCAGTTCCAGCAATTCGCCCGCGATGCACAGCAGTACGACGCCCACCGATCCCCACACATAGAGCGCATAGCCGCCCATAGTCCAGAATTCCTGCCAGCTGTTCCAGCTCATGCCTTGATCTCCTGCAGTTGGGCCACCCAGTCGCTGGCGCGCTCGCGCTCCAGCACGATGCAGCGCAGGCGCGTCAAGGCCACGGCCATCGAATAGGCCCACAGCCCGAGCGCCGTCAGCGCCATGCCCAGCAGCATGGTTTGCTCCAGGCGCGGCGCGTTGCTCAGGCTGATTGAAGCGCCTTGGTGCAGCGTGTTCCACCAGCGCACCGAAAAATAAATGACGGGGACATTCACGACACCGACCAGCGCCAGCACCGCGCCAGCCCGGTCGGCACGGCGGGGATCGTCAATGGCCGCCTGCAGCGCCATGAAACCGACATAGAGAAACAGCAGCAGCAACTCTGAGGTCAAGCGCGCATCCCAGACCCACCAGGCGCCCCAGGTGGGTCGCCCCCACAAGGCGCCGGTCCACAGCGCCAAAAAGGTGAAGAGCGCGCCGGTCGGCGCCAGGGCGCGCGCAATCATCGCCGACAGGCGCGTGTTCAGGCACAGGCCCAGACCAGCCCAAAAAGCCATTGCCAGGTAGATCAGCATCGACAGCCAGGCGGCAGGGACATGGACAAAAATAATCCGGTAGGCGTTGCCCTGCTGGTGATCTGTCGGCGCGAGACAAAAGCCGATGTACAGACCGATGGCCGACAGGACCAGGGCCGCCGTGCCCAGCCAGGGAATCAGCTGCCCAGCGACCGGGTAGAAATGCTGGGGCGAGGCGTATTTCAGCCACGGGTTCACGCCCGAGGCGCGGGCGCCCGCAGGGATTTGACTTGAATTCAGGTTCAGCACCGCAAGACCTTTTGTCATCGCATCGTTAAAGAAAAGTTCACTCCAGCGCAATGCGCAGGGCCAGCGCTGTCGCCCAGGGCGCGAGCGCGGCGGCGGCGGCGAGCAGGCCGCCCAGCAGCAACAGATGCGCGCTGCCTCCTAATCCGCTGGCCTGCGCGTCCACCGCGCCAGCGCCGAAAATCAGCACCGGCACGTACAAGGGCAGCACCAGCAGCGCCACCAGCACGCCGCCGCCGCGCACGCCCAGCGTCAGCGCCGCGCCGATGGCGCCAAGCAGGCTGAGCACCGGCGTGCCCAGCAGCAGGCTGAGCAGCAACACCCCCATAGCGGCCGCAGGCAGGTCAAACTGCACGGCCAGCAAAGGCGCCAGCAGCACCAGCGGCAACCCGCAGACCAGCCAGTGCGCCAGCACCTTGCCGATCACCAGAACGCTCAAGGGCTCTGGGGACAGCAGCATCTGCTCCAGCGTGCCGTCGGCATAGTCCAGCGCGAACAGCCGGCCCAGCGACAGCGTGGACGCCAGCAGCGCAGCCACCCACAGGATGCCCGGTGCCAGCGTGCGCAGCAGGGCGGGCTCCGGCCCGACGCCCAGCGGAAACAGCGTCGCCACGATGACGAAAAAAAATAGCGTGGTCAGCACATCGGCGCGCCGCCTGAAGGCCAGCAGCAGATCGCGCCGGGTCACGCACAGCAGCGCCTTTAGCATGATGCAGCCGTCTTTAGCATGGCGCGGCCTGGTTCAGATCGAGCCGTTGCAGGCGAGCGGCCTGCAGGGTGATGTCCTGGTGCGTCGTGTACACCACCATGCTGCCTTGTGCCAGG
>JAPLPS010000419.1 GCA_026400075.1 Polaromonas sp. | reverse complement strand
CCCACACGTCAGACCCAGCCCACCTGCTGGGCTTACAAAGACATCAAGCCGCTCTTGCTCAAGGCGGGCGAACTGACCCCGATTGAAAAAGCCGAGCGCCGCGTGCTGGTGCTGGCCAATCCGGGCCACGGCTTGACGAATATGCAGGCCAGCGCCGCCATGTACCTGGGCATGCAACTGTTGCTGCCGGGGGAACTGGCACCAGCGCACCGCCACACGCCCAACGCCGTGCGCATGGTGGTCGAAGGCGAGGGCGCCTGGACGCTGGTCGGCGGCGAAAAGTGTCCCATGCAGCGCGGCGACCTGATCCTCACGCCCACCGGCCTGTGGCATGAACACGGCCATGACGGCAAAGAGCCGGTGATCTGGCTCGACGTGCTGGATTTGCCGTTGATTTACTACACCGAAACCTCCTACCACCTGGAAGGCCCGAGCCAGAGCGCCACCACCGGCCAGGGTTTCAAGGCCTATGCCCGTGGCGGTCTGGCCCCCACCCAGGTGTTCCAGCGCTCGGACAAGGCTTATCCGATGCTGCGCTACCCGTGGGCCGACGCCAGGGCGGCGCTGCTGTCGCTGGCCGAAGAGCAGACCGGCGCGGACGCCGTGCAAGTCACCTACATCAACCCCGAAACCGGCGCGGACGCGGAAAACATTCTGGGCTTTTACGCGCTGATGCTGCGCCCCGGCGAAACCCTGCGCCTGCCAGCGCGCTCGCCCGCCCAGGTGTTTCACCAGATCGAAGGCCAGAGCGAGGTCGAAGTGGAATCCACCCGCTTCGCGATGGTCGAAGCCGACACCTGCTGCGCGCCCGGCTACACCGCCGAGACGCTGAAGAACCGCTCTGCCAGCGAGACAGCTTTTTTGTTTGTGGCCGATGAAGCGCCGCTGCACCGCAAGCTCGGCGTGTACGAAAACCGAGGCTGAATTTCTCCCTTTAGGGCCGCAGCTGCGCCGATGGTGCGGCACTGCGGCCACGCAAGCCCCTATCCCGTTAATACCCTTTCAATATTTCTAGAAAGCTGCACAACCATGACCGACTACCTGTTTAGCGCCCCGCCCGTGATGTCCGTTCCCGTCCGTGGCATCGAGGCCCAATTCCCCATCAACCGGCTATTTTTTGTCGGCCGCAACTACCACGCCCACGCGGTCGAAATGGGCCGGCCGGTGGACAAGTCGGTCGAGCGCCCGTTTTATTTCACCAAGGCGCCACAAACCCTGACGCCGTCCGGTGCCACCGTGGCCTATCCGCCCGAAACCGGCAACTACCACTTTGAAATGGAAATGGTCGTGGCCATTGGCAAGGCCGGTTTTCGCGTCAAGGCCGAAGATGCCCACACGCTGATTTACGGCTACGCCGCCGGTCTGGACATGACGCGCCGCGACCTGCAACTGGTCGCGCGCGACAAGGGCAGGCCCTGGGATCTGGGCAAAGACGTGGAGCAGTCCTCCGTCTGCTCGGACATCGTGCCGATGCCAGGCGTGATCATTGACATCGGCGCCATCGCGCTGGAAGTCAACGGCCAGACCAAACAATCGTCGAATGTGGACAAGCTGATCTGGAATGTGCGTGAAATCATCGCTGACCTGTCGCTGTTTTATCACCTGCAACCGGGCGACCTGATTTACACCGGCACGCCCGAAGGCGTCGGCCCGGTGGTGGCTGGCGACCACATCACGGGCCGCGTCGAAGGTGTGGCGGAAGTCGCCCTGACGGTGGGCGCGGCCGAATAAGCCGACAACATGGAACTGCATAACTTTTTTCGCAGCGGCACCTCGCACCGGCTGCGCATTGCGCTCAATCTCAAGGGTTTGGGCTACGACTACGTGGCGGTGGATTTGCGCAAGAACGAACATCAGGGCGCGGCCTTCAAAGCGCTCAATCCGCAGGGCCTGGTGCCCGCGCTGGTCGAGGGTGATCTGGTGCTGACGCAGTCCGGGGCCATCATCGAGTGGCTCGAAGAGCGCCACCCCACGCCCGCGCTGCTGCCCGCCGATGTCAATGACCGTGCCCATGTGCGGGCGCTGGCGGCGCTGGTCGGCTGCGACATTCACCCGGTCAACAACAAGCGCATTCTGGACACGCTGCGCACCAGTTTTGGCGCCGATGACGCCGCCATCAACACCTGGTGCGCCACCTGGATCAGCGCTGGTTTTGATGCTTATGAAACCCTGCTGGCAGCCGACACCCGGCGCGCGGGTTTCAGTTTTGGCGACGCCCCGACGCTTGCCGATGCCTACCTGATTCCGCAAATTGAAAGCGCCCGCCGTTTCAAGGTTGACTTGGGACGCTGGCCGCTGATCATGGAAGTCGATGCGCAGTGCGGCGCGCTGGAAGCCTTCCAGCGGGCAGTGCCGATGGCGCAGCCGGACGCAGCGTAAGGGGCTTGCGATGCGCTCCCTCTTCTTTTCGACGCGGGCTGATCGGGTCGCACTGGCGCGGCAGCGGTATTTTGAAGAAGGTGAGCGGCCCTCCGGCGTGGTCAGCGAGGCGGTGTTTCAGTCCTGGGCCAGATGCCTGAGACTGAAACAAGACCCGTTCGGACGCATGGAGTTTCAAGAAGTCTCCACCAGCCGGGCCTATGCCGTCGGCCCCTCCGTCAAGTACGACAGCGGCAAAGGGCTGGTTTGTGACGGCAAAGTTTGAGAAGGAATACGGCGTCGCCAACCGTGCAGAAGGCTCCAGCTTCAAAATCAAAGCACTGCTGCCCTTCTGATATCTTTACACCGCTTCAGGCATTCCGCTGTGCAGGGAGCGGGTGATGGCCAGACCGATGCGGGTGGCTTCCAGCGCGTCTGACAAGGTCAGGCTCAAGGGCTGCTCACCCCGGCAGGCAGCGACAAAGGCCGCCATTTCGGCGCCGAAGGCGGTTTCAAAACGTTCATGGAAATCTTTCACCACCCCGTGACGCACGCCGTGACGGTCGCTTTGAACCATGCGGTCGCTGGCCGCATGTTCGCCCACGGTGAGCTTGCCGCTGGTGCCTATCACTTCGGTGCTGGTTTCGTGGCCGTGCGCCATCGTGCGCGAGGCGTAAAACACGGCCCGCGCGCCGCCCTCGAACTCCACCACCGCCAGGCCGTTGTCCACATCGCCGAACTCGGCCAGCGCCGGGTGCAGCGCGATGGTTCCGCTGGCAAAGGCGCGCAGCGCTTTGGGCCGGTTCAGCATCCAGCGCGCCAGGTCGATGTCGTGCACGCTGCAGTCCATGAAAATGCCGCCGGAGGTCGGCGCAAAGCGCACAAAGAAACCGTCGGGGTCGTTCTGGTCGCAAGTTTGCGAGCGCACCAGAAAAGGCCGGCCAATCTCCCCATTGGCAATGGCCGCGTGCGCATGCAGGTAGCTGGGGTCAAATCGCCTGACAAACCCGACCATCGCCACCTGCGCGGGCCGCTGCTGCGCCACGGACAGCACGCGCTCGCAGTCGGCGACGTTCAGGGCCAGCGGTTTTTCGCACAAAACGTGTTTACCGTGCCGGGCCGCGGCGATCGCAATGTCCGGATGCAGGAAATTGGGCGTCGCGATAATAACCGCGTGAACATCGTCCCGAGTGACCAGTTCCTCC
>JAPLPS010000042.1 GCA_026400075.1 Polaromonas sp. | reverse complement strand
TTTGACAATGCCTTTGCCGCTGCACACGCTGCACGGCTCGCACAACTGGTGCGCCAGCGACTCGCGGGTGCGCTTGCGCGTCATCTCCAGCAGGCCGAGTGCCGAAAAGCCGTTCACTGCCGTCTTGATGCGGTCGCGGGCGAGCTGCTTTTTGAATTCGGCCAGCACCGCGTCGCGGTGGTTTTCGCGGATCATGTCGATGAAATCGACAATCACGATGCCGCCCAGATTGCGCAGGCGCAGCTGGCGCGCAATCGCCTGGGCCGCTTCCAGATTGGTTTTAAAAATCGTGTCGTCAAAATTGCGCGCGCCGACAAAGCCGCCGGTGTTCACATCGACCGTCGTCAGCGCTTCGGTCTGGTCAATGATTAAATAGCCGCCCGACTTCAGTTCCACGCGGCGGCCCAGCGCCTTGGCGATTTCCTGATCGACGTTGAACAGGTCAAAAATCGGCCGCTCGCCGCTGTACAGCTGCAGCCTGGGCACCGTGGCGGGCATGAACTCCAGCGCAAAAGCCTTGAGCTTTTCAAACTGCTCACGCGAGTCTATGCGTATCGTCTGTGTGCTTTCCAGCACCATGTCGCGCAGCACGCGCTGCAGCAGGTTCAAGTCCTGGTGCAGCACGGAAGCGGCGGGCAATTTCATGGAAGCGCTCTTGATGCGCGCCCAGGTCTTGCGCAGGTAGGCGATGTCTTCGGCCAGCTCGGCATCCGTCGCGTCTTCGCCGTTGGTGCGCAAAATAAAGCCGCCCATGTCACCGGCCAGCGCCTGAACGCGCTGGCGCAGCTCTTCGCGCTGGCGGGCCGGGATTTTTTGCGACACGCCGATGTGGTTGTCCTGCGGCAGGAACACCAGCAGCCGCCCGGCAATGCTGATTTGCGCCGTCAGCCGCGCGCCCTTGGTGCCCATCGGATCCTTGAGCACCTGCACCATCAGCGCCTGGCCTTCAAACAGCTGCTTTTCAATCGGCTGCAGCGCCGTCACGGCGGGCGCACCCGATGCACCGGGCGCCTCTGGCTCGGCGTGGCGGCTGTTGATGCTGCTCATCAAGTCGGCGACATGCAAAAACGCCGCCCGATCCAGCCCGATGTCGATAAAGGCCGACTGCATGCCCGGCAGCACGCGCACGATTTTGCCCAGGTACACGTTGCCCACGAGGCCGCGTTCGAGCGTGCGCTCGACCTGCAGCTCCTGCACCGCGCCGTGCTCGACCACGGCGACACGGGTTTCCTGCGGCGACCAATTAATCAGGATGTCTTGCTGCATTTGTTTTTCTTGGAAAGTGAAAAGGGCTAGATTGCCAGGCCCGCTGCCTGTAGCAGCGATGCCGTCTCCCACAGGGGAAGCCCCATGATGCCACTGTAACTGCCGTTGACGCGGGTGATGTGCATGGCGACCTTGCCCTGGATGGCATAAGCGCCGGCCTTGCCCATCGGCTCGCCGGTGGCGACATAGGCCTCAATCTGCGCGGGCGTCAGCGCCTCAAAAGTCACTTGCGAGGTGCTCAGCGCCGCAAAGCGCTGCGCGCCCTGCTGAATGGCCACGGCGGTCAGCACGCGGTGCGTGCCGCCGGCCAGTTCGGCCAGCATGCGCTGGGCATCAAGCGCATCGTCCGGCTTGCCGTAAATCGTGCGGCCTTTGGCCACGGTGGTGTCAGAGCACAGAATCGGCGCGGGCGGCAACTGGCGCCGCGCCAGCCGGGCTACGGCCGCATCAAGCTTCAGGCCGGTGACGCGCTTGACATAGGCAGCGGGCGCCTCGTTTTTCAGCACCGCTTCGAGCGCTTCGGCATCTTCGCTGCTGTCGGGCAACAGCAGCTCGTAACGCACGCCGAGTTGTTCGAGCAGTTGGCGGCGGCGTGGGCTTTGGGAAGCTAAATAGACAAAATCAAGCATGTGCGAGTGTGCCCGGAAATACGCTGGAATAAACCAGCCTGTAAAGGCCAAAAATCACCACGAACCACAGCCGGAAAACGCGGTGGCCAAGATGCCACCGACCACCCGGCCAAAGCCATCAAATTTAAAGGCCCAAACGGATTATTCGCGGTGATAAGGGTGGTTGATGGTGATGCTCCAGGCGCGGTAGAGCTGCTCGATCAGCAGCACCCGCACCATCGCGTGCGGCAGCGTCAGGTCTGACAGGCGCAGGCGCTCGTGGGCGGCCTGTTTAAAACCGGAGTCCAGCCCGTCCGGCCCGCCGATGACGATGGCCACATCGTCGCCCGACAGCTGCCAGCCCTTGAGCCGCTCGGCCAGCGCCATCGTGGTGACGGCAGTACCGCGCTCGTCAAGCGCCACGATCCGGCAACCCCGGCTGATCGCGCCTTCGATGCGAGTGCGCTCGGCGGCGAGCAGGTTTTCCAGCGTCTTGGACGCGCGCGGCTCGGTTTTGACCGCCTTGAGCTCGACTTTGAGCTCAGGCGGAAAGCGCTTGGCGTAGTCGTCGTAAGCCATCTGCGCCCAGTCGGGCACCTTCTGGCCGACAGCGACGATGGTCAGCCTCATTCGCTACGGGGCGCAGTTTTCTTGACAGCCAGCTTTTTCACAGCCACTTTTTTGGCGGCGGCGATGGCCGTCTTGACGGCGGTTTTGCGGGCGCTGACTTTTTTGGTGTCAGGAATCACCACGACTGACGGGGTGGCTGGCGCTTTTTTAGCCGCTGCTTTTTTCGCAGGCGCTTTGACGGCTACGGCTTTGGCTGCTGGCTCAGCGGCAGACTTGGCCGGAGCGCGCTTGGTGGCGGCCTTAACCTTGGTGACTTCCGGCTGGGCGGCTGGAGTTTTCACAGCAGCTGGCTTGACGGCCGTTTTCGACGCGGCTCTGGCCCGGACAGGCTTGGCGGGCGCCGGCTCGGCGGCTGGCTCGGTGGCGTTGCGCTTGGCAGTCCAGTCGTGGGTCTTGCCGACGCGGCCGACGTAGGTGCCGTCATCGGTTCTGGCTTCTTTTTTCAGCGCGGCTTTGGCTTCGTCTTCAGCACTTTTGGCCGCTTTGGCGGGCTTGGCGGCGGACTTGGACTTGGCACCGGCGCGCGATTTGGCCGGTTTGGCTTCTTCCTTGGGCTCGGGCTTGCTGGCTTTGACCAGCGGTGCGGGCGCGCCCAGCTTGAGCTTGATGGGCTTGTCGCCCCACAGCTCTTCCAGGTTGTAATACTGGCGAATCGTCGGCTGCATGATGTGGGCCACAGCGGCGCCGCAATCGACAATGATCCATTCGCCGTTTTCTTCGCCTTCAATGCGCGGCTTGGCAAAACCGGCATCGCGCACGGCATCGCGCACGCTGGCGGCCAGCGCCTTGGTCTGGCGGTTCGAGGTGCCGGAGGCGACGATGACCCGTTCAAACAAGGACGTGATGTGCTCCGTGTCAAACACCTGAATGTCCTGCGCCTTCACGTCCTCCAACCCGTCAATGATGGCGCGTTGCAATTTCTGGACATCCTTTTTGCCTTCAAGGCCGGGGGTTTTGACAGTGATAGAGGTCATGCAGTGCTTTGCTTCAATAGGGTAAAAATTAACGGGGTTCAGTACAGCGGATGGACTGAAATATAACGCGCAACCGGCTCGGATACCAGTTAGGCAGTTTTCCTGGCGATGGGGGCATCCGGGTTTATGAGTACACAAGCCCGGCTAGCACGCAACGGCATAGAGCGCGGTGTAAGCGTGAAAAAGCGGTGATTATGCGGCGCGCAGGCCCCAAATTGTGAGGAGGCCCGCGTTTATTCTGCGCAGTCAGCTATACAAATTATAGCGAGTTCGTAAAGCTCGCCAGCGGTGGCATCGACAGCAAAATCGACTCGGTGCGCCCGCCCGACTGCAGGCCGAAATGCGTGCCCCGATCCCAGACCAGGTTGAATTCGACATAACGCCCGCGCCGGTACAGCTGAAACTCGCGCTCGCGCTCGCCGTAAGGCGTGTGCTGGCGGCGCTCGACAATCGGCAGATAAGCCTTCAAAAAGGCATCGCCGACGCTTTGCATCATCGCAAAACTCTGGCTCAGCCCCAGCTCCTGAAAATCGTCGAAAAACACGCCGCCCACGCCGCGCTGCTCCTGGCGGTGTTTCAGGTAGAAATACTCGTCGCACCACTGTTTGAAGCGCGGGTATTTGTCCTCGCCGAAAGGCGCCAGAGCGTCCTTGCAGGTCTGGTGGAAATGCACGGCGTCTTCTTCAAAGCCGTAATAAGGCGTCAAATCCATGCCGCCGCCGAACCAGCAGACTGGCTCACCGCCGCCGACGGGCGTGGCCGCCAGCATGCGCACATTCATATGCACCGTCGGCACATACGGATTGCGCGGGTGAAACACCAGCGACACGCCCATCGCCTCGAACGGCGCGCCCGCCAGCTCGGGTCGGTGCTGGGTCGCCGAGGGCGGCAATTGCGGCCCGCGCACATGCGAAAAACCGCAGCCAGCGCGCTCAAAAAGCGCGCCTTGCTCCAGGATTTTCGTGATGCCATTGCCCTGCAGGCGCTCGCCCGGCTCTTTTTCCCACGGGTCGGTGACGACGCTGCCGCCGTCGAGTGCGGCCACGGCGTCCATGATGCGCGCCTGCAGCCCGAGCAGAAAGCTGCGCACGGCGCCAATATCGAGTGGCTTGTCGAGGCTATTCATGCCGCTCATCAGGCTTTGATGGCGCGGTAGCCGATGTCGTGGCGGTACTGCGCGCCGTCAAAACCGATGCCTGCGAGCACTTCATAAGCGCGGTGCTGGGCCTGCTTGACGGTGTCGCCCAGCGCCGTGACGCAGAGCACGCGCCCGCCAGAAGTCACGGTCACGCCGTCCTGGCGCTGGGTGCCAGCGTGGAACACCATCGCGTCTTCGGCAGGCTGCGGCAGGCCGTGAATCGCGTCGCCCTTGCGCGGCTGCAGCGGATAGCCGTGCGCGGCCATCACGATGCCCAGCGCCGGACGGCGCTCCCATTGCAGCTCGATCTGGTCCAGCGCGCCGGAGGTGGCGGCCATCATCACGTCGAACAGATCGGTTTTCAGCCGCATCATGATGGGCTGGGTTTCCGGGTCGCCCATGCGGCAGTTGAACTCCAGCGTTTTCGGCTTGCCGTGCGCGTCAATCATCAGCCCGGCGTACAGAAAACCGGTGAACGGGATGCCGTCCTTTTCCATGCCCTTGATGGTCGGCAAGATGATCTCGCGCATCGCACGCGCATGCACCTCGGGCGTGACCACGGGCGCGGGCGAATACGCACCCATGCCGCCAGTGTTTGGCCCTTGGTCGCCGTCGAGCAGGCGTTTGTGGTCCTGGCTGGTCGCCATGACGGCGACGTTTTTGCCGTCGCACATCACGATGAAGCTGGCTTCTTCACCCTGCAAAAACTCTTCGATGACGACGCGGGCGCCGCCTTCGTTGTGCGTCACGCCCAGCGTGTTGTCCACCAGCATGAAGTCGATGGCTTCGTGCGCCTCGGCCAGCGTCATCGCGACGACGACGCCCTTGCCCGCCGCCAGACCGTCAGCCTTGACGACAATCGGCGCGCCTTTTTCATCGACATAGGCGTGCGCGGCGGCGGCGTCGGTGAAGGTTTCGTATTCCGCCGTCGGAATGTGGTGGCGCTTCATGAAGGCTTTGGAAAACGCCTTGGAGCTTTCCAGCTGCGCGGCGGCCTTGGTCGGGCCGAACACGCGCAGGCCGTGGGCGCGGAATTCATCGACGATACCGGCGGCCAGCGGCTGCTCCGGCCCGACGACGGTCAGCGCGATTTTCTGGCTCTGCGCCCACTCGCGCAGCGCCGTCACGTCAGTGATGGCGATGTTTTCCAGCCGCGAGTCGAGCGCGGTGCCGCCGTTGCCCGGCGCGACATAAACTGCCTGCAGCTTGGGCGACTGGGCCAGTTTCCAGGCCAATGCGTGTTCACGGCCACCGCCGCCCACCACTAAAACTTTCATACTTCTTCTTTCAAGGTGTTTTATTCAGACAGGGAAGCGTTGTGATACACCTCTTGCGTGTCATCCAGGTCTTCCAGAATATCCAGCAGCTTTTGCATTTTCGCGGCGTCCTCGCCGGACAGCTCAATCGTGTTGTCGGCGCGCATCGTCACTTCGGCCAGTTCGGGCTTGAGACCGGCGGCTTCCAGTGCGTTTTTCACCGCTTCAAGCTCGGTGTAAGGCGTGAGCACTTCAATCGCGCCGTCGTCGTGGGTGATCACGTCGTCGGCACCGGCTTCCAGCGCCACTTCCATCACCTTGTCTTCGCTGGTGCCGGGCGCAAAAATCATCTGCCCGCAGTGTTTGAACTGAAACACCACCGAGCCTTCGGTACCCATGTTGCCGCCGTGCTTGGAAAACGCGTGGCGCACCTCGGCCACGGTGCGCACCTTGTTGTCGGTCATGCAATCGACCAAAATTGCCGCACCGCCGATGCCGTAGCCCTCGTAGCGCACTTCCTCGTAATGCGCGCCTTCGAGGTTGCCGGTAGCCTTGTCGATGTTGCGCTTGACGGTATCGGCTGCCAGATTGGCCGCCTTGGCTTTTTCCACCGCCAGACGCAGGCGCGGATTGGTGTCCAGGTCACCGCCGCCCAGGCGCGCCGCCACCATGATTTCGCGGATCACCCGCGTCCAGATCTTGCCGCGTTTGTCGTCCTGGCGACCCTTGCGGTGCTGAATGTTCGCCCATTTACTATGACCAGCCACGGGAAATCCTTTTGTAATTGATTTAATCTATCTGGCGTATTTTACTTTTTTGCTTGCCCGACCCTGACAGCGCGCCCAACAGTCAAAAGCCTTGCAAACCCCGTCAAAACCCAACCAGAAAGCCGATTCATGCGCAATCTTCACCTGATTGACCATCCGCTGGTGCAGCACAAGCTGACGCTGATGCGTCGCAAGGACGCCTCGACCAGCACTTTTCGCACGCTGCTCAACGAACTGAGCAGCCTGATGGCTTACGAAGTCACCCGCGACATGCCGCTGCAGGACATCCAAGTCGAAACGCCGCTGGAGACCATGACGGGCCGGGTGATTGACGGCAAGAAGCTGGTGTTCGTCTCGATTCTGCGGGCGGGCAACGGCATTCTGGAGGGCATGCTCAGCATGGTGCCCAGCGCCCGCGTCGGCCACATCGGCCTGTACCGCGACCCGCAAACGCTGCAGCCGGTCGAGTATTACTTCAAGATGCCGCAGGACATGGCCGAGCGCGATGTCATCGTCGTCGATCCGATGCTGGCCACCGGCAACTCAGCCATTGCCGCGATCAGCCGGGTCAAGCAACTGAACCCCAAGTCGATCAAGTTCGTCTGCCTGCTGACCTGCCCGGAAGGCGTGAGCGCGCTGCAACAAGCCCATCCCGAGGTGCCGATTTACACCGCCGCGATAGACCGGCAACTGAACAGCCACGGCTACATCCTACCCGGCCTGGGCGATGCGGGCGACCGGATTTATGGCACCAAATGAAGCGCCGCCGCGCCCGCTTCCCTGGCTGGCAGCGGGGCAAGCGTTTCCGGCACTGAACACGGCGTGGCGCGACACCGACCCCGCGCCCGGCCTGCTGGCGATGGGCGAGACACTGGATGTGGCGACGCTGCTCAGGGCTTACGCACAGGGGATTTTTCCCTGGTTCAGCCCGGGTCAGCCGGTGCTGTGGTGGAGCCCAGACCCGCGCATGGTGCTGCAAATACAGCATTTCAAACTGCACCGCTCACTGCGCAAACGCCTGCTGCAATTTCGCAGCAGCCCTGGGTGCGAAATCCGCTTTGACAGCGCTTTTGAGGCCGTCATCAGCGCCTGCGCGGGCAAGCCGCGCGCCGGTCAGGACGGCACCTGGATTGTTCCCGACATGGTGCAGGCTTACTGCGAACTGCACCGCGCCGGTCACGCCCACAGCGTGGAAACCTGGATCGACGGAAAACTGGTCGGGGGGCTGTACTGCGTCAACCTGGGCGGCATGGTGTTTGGCGAATCGATGTTTGCGCACCAGACCGATGCGTCCAAAATTGCGCTGGCCGCGTTGGTGGCGTTTTGCCGGGAATGCGGCATCCGCATGATCGACTGCCAGCAAAACACCGGCCATCTGGCCTCGCTGGGCGCCGCTGAAATCAGCCGTGCCGCGTTTGCCGCCCACCTCGGCCAGACTGTGGCCCAAACCGCGCCCGACTGGCAATTCGAGCCCCTATACTGGAATCAGCTTTTATCCACCCAAACGCTGGCACCACTGTGACGCACCTCAAAGACCTGCCCCTGCACAGCGTGCAGTTTTATGCGACAGCGCCCTACCCCTGCAGCTACCTGCCCGGCAAGCAGGCGCGCTCGCAGGTCGCCACGCCCAGCCATTTGATCAACAACAGCGCCTACTCCGAACTGGTCACCCAGGGCTTTCGGCGCAGCGGCATGTTCACCTACCGGCCTTACTGCGAAGGCTGCCAGGCCTGCGTGCCGCTGCGCGTGCCAGTCAAAGACTTCAAGGCCGACCGCAGCCAGCGCCGCGCCTGGAAGCAGCATCAGGATTTGCAGGTGCGTATTTTGAAGCTGTGCTTCATGCCCGAGCATTACCAGCTCTACCTGCGCTACCAGAACAGCCGCCACGCAGGCGGTGGCATGGACCACGACAGCGTTGACCAGTACACCCAGTTCCTGCTGCAAAGCCGCGTCAATTCGCGCCTCGTCGAATTCCGCGAAACCCTGCCCAATGGCGAAGCAGGCGCGCTCAAGATGGTGTCGATTCTGGACGTGCTGGAAGACGGCATTTCGGCGGTCTATACCTTTTACGAGCCTGACGACAGCCGCGCCAGCTACGGCACTTACAGCGTGCTGTGGCAAATCGAGCAGGCCCGTGAGCTTGCGCTGCCCTATGTCTATCTCGGCTACTGGATCGCCCAAAGCCCGAAAATGAATTACAAACGCGGCTTTGCCCCGAACGAAATCCTGTTTGACGGCCTGTGGCAGCCTTTAGAAAACCTGCCACATTTCACAAGGTAAAATTTCATGCAGGAAACCTGCATATGAATAAGTCCGATAGCCCCACGTCCACCACCCCGACCGTTCAGGTCATTGAACGCATCTTCACCCTGCTTGAGATCCTGGCCACGCACGAAGAGCCGGTATCGCTGAAGGAAATCAGCGAAAAATCAGGCCTGCATCCCTCGACCGCCCACCGCATCCTGAACGACCTGGCCACCGGGCGTTTTGTCGATCGGCCTGGCGCCGGCAGTTACCGCCTGGGCATGCGTCTGCTGGAGCTGGGCAATCTGGTCAAGGAGCGGCTCAATGTCCGCGATGCCGCGCTGGTGCCGATGCGCGAACTGCACAAGCTGACCCAGCAGCCGGTCAACCTGAGCATGCGCCAAGGCGATGAAATCGTCTATGTGGAACGCGCCTACAGCGAGCGCTCGGGTATGCAGGTGGTGCGCGCCATCGGCGGGCGCGCGCCGCTGCACCTGACTTCGGTCGGCAAGCTGTTTTTGGCGTTTGACGAGCCGCAGCGCCTGCGCAACTACGCCACCCGCACCGGCTTGCCGGGGCAGACGCGCAACAGCATCACCGAACTGGCCGTGCTGGAGCGCGAACTGGCCAAAGCGCGGCAATACGGCATCGCCCGTGACAATGAAGAACTGGAACTGGGGGTGCGCTGCATGGCCGCCGGGATTTATGACGACCAGAACAAGCTGGTGGCGGGCCTGTCAATTTCAGCGCCAGCAGACCGGCTCGAAGAACACTGGCTGCCCAAGCTGCAAGCGACGGCCAATGAGATTTCAGCCGCGCTGGGCTACACGTCCCGACGTTAATCAGCCGCTGATTTGCTTGAACGAGGCGCTAATGCGCTCTTTTGGTATATCCACAGGCTGAGCCTCGACCCAGCGGCGAACCCGCTCTGCATCGCCGACACGGCTGAGCTTGCCAGCCGAATCCAGAAACACCATGATCAGCTTGCGCCCGGCAATTTTGGCCTGCATCACCAGGCATTGACCAGCTTCAGAGATATAGCCGGTCTTTTGCAGACCGATGTCCCACTCGGGATTCTTCAGCAGGCTGTTGGTGTTCTTGTACTGCAAAGTCCGGCTGCCGACGGCAATCTGGTAGCCGGGGGAAGTCGTGAACTCACGAAGAATCGGATCGCCATAAGCCGCATTGACCAGCGTGGCCAGATCCTGCGCACTGGACTGGTTGCGGCTGGACAGCCCTGTCGGCTCGACATAACGGGTGTCGCGCATGCCCAGCATCGTGGCCTTGGCATTCATCAGGTTGACGAACGTCGGAAGACCGCCGGGATAAGTCCGGCCCAAGGCGTGGGCGGCACGGTTTTCACTGGACATCAGCGCCAGATGCATCAACTCGCCCCGCGTCAGCGTGGTGCCGACCTGAAGCCGTGAGCTGCTGTGCTTTTCGGTATCGACATCGTCCTGCGTCACCGTAATCAGCTCGTCCATCGACAGCCTGGCGCCGCTGATGATGACGCCCGTCATCAACTTGGTCAGGGAGGCGATGGGAAGAATGGCCGTTTCATTCTTTTTGAACAACACTTCACTGGTATCCTGGTCAATCACCAAGGCCACACTGGATTTCAGATCCAGTGCATCCTGAGCGCCATGCAAACCGGCAATCTGGCCAAACGAGAGCACCGGAGGCATAACGGCCCTCGCCACGGAACCCCTGTGCAGACCCGCCTTGCGCACCGAAACCCCTCTTTTGGTGGCGCCTGACTTTTTAGCATGCTGCTTTTTGACGACCAAATCCCTGCCGCTTGACCGGGAACCCGCCGCGTTGGCAGTGGGCGCCACGAGCGCCACTGACAAAACGAGAAGTCCAATTACTTTTAATGCACTGTTCAAACTCTGGTGGGACATGATGGTTTTCCGCCTGCTTCTGGATTGCGTGATGGACTGGCTTCAGTCTATAGAAATAGAAAAAGTCACGCAATATCAAATGCTTGCGTGACTTTCTTAAAAATTATTTCAATTGTAACCACTTGGACATCCAGCGCCATAAACAGCGCTGGACGACAGTGGTAACTAATTGAAAACAAACGGATTTTAAAAAATCCGTGCAGGTTACCCCTGAGCAGCAACCCGATCCGCTTTACTCTGCAGCTTGTTCAACGCGCTCAGGTAGGCTTTGGCGGACGCGACCACGATGTCGGGATCAGCGCCGGTGCCGTTGACGACGCGGCCGCTGTTTTGCAGGCGCACCGTCACTTCGCCCTGGCTTTCCGTCGAGCCGCTGATGGCGTTGACCGAATACAGCACCATCTCGGCGCCGCTCTTGACATGGGTTTCAATCGCCTTGAGGGATGCATCGACGGGGCCATTGCCGTCCGACTCGCCCCTGACTTCCTTGCCGTTGACGGTAAACACGACGCTGGCCTGGGGGCGCTCGCCGGTTTCGCTGTGCTGCGACAGCGACACAAAACTGTAGGGATCACTGCCATGCGACGCGTTTTCGTCGCTGACCAGCGCCAGAATGTCCTCGTCGAAAATCTCGCTCTTCCTGTCCGCGAGATCTTTGAACTTGGCGAAGGCGTTATTGATGTCCGCTTCGCTTTCCATCGCTACGCCCAGTTCCAGCAGCCGCTGCTTGAAGGCATTGCGCCCGCTCAACTTGCCGAGAACGATCTTGTTGGCGCTCCAGCCCACATCTTCGGCACGCATGATTTCATAGGTGTCGCGCGCCTTCAGCACGCCATCCTGGTGAATGCCGGACGCATGCGCAAATGCGTTGGCGCCAACCACCGCCTTGTTCGGCTGCACCACAAAACCAGTGGTCTGGCTGACCAGGCGGCTGGCGGCCAGAATTTGGTGGGTGTCAATGCGCAGATCAAGATTGAAGTAATCCTTGCGCGTCTTGACTGCCATCACCACTTCTTCCAGCGAGCAGTTGCCGGCCCGCTCGCCCAGGCCGTTGATCGTGCATTCGACCTGCCGCGCGCCGCCGATTTTCACGCCGGCCAGCGAGTTGGCCACGGCCATGCCCAGGTCATTGTGACAATGCACCGACCAAATCGCCTTGTCGCTGTTGGGAACGCGCTCGCGCAGGTTCTTGATGAAGTTGCCGTACAGCTCGGGAATCGCATAACCCACGGTGTCAGGCACGTTGATGGTGGTCGCGCCTTCGGCAATCACCGCCTCGATCACGCGGCACAGAAAATCCGGATCCGAGCGGTAGCCGTCTTCCGGGCTGAACTCGATGTCACCCATCAAATTGCGGGCAAAGCGCACCGCCGTTTTGGCCTGCTCGAACACCTGATCAGGCGTCATGCGCAGCTTTTTTTCCATGTGCAAGGCGCTGGTGGCCAAAAACAAATGCAGGCGGCCCGAGGCGGCAGGCTTGAGCGCTTCAGCGGCGCGCGAAATATCGCGGTCATTGGCTCTGGCCAGCGAGCAGATCGTCGAGTCTTTGACGATTTCGGCGATGGCCTTGATGCATTCAAAGTCGCCGTTCGAGCTGGCCGCGAAGCCCGCCTCAATCACATCGACCTTGAGCCGCTCCAGCTGACGGGCGATGCGCACTTTTTCGTCGCGGGTCATGGAAGCGCCGGGCGATTGCTCGCCGTCGCGCAAGGTGGTGTCAAAAATAATGAGTTTGTCAGTCATGGAAATTTCTCTCATTCTTTAAATTAGAAAACCCAGCAACCCAAAACGAAAAACGGCCCGTTGCTGGTGCAAACGGGCCGCTGGAATCAGGTTTACGCGTGTACTACCGTCTCCGCCCGTTGGCAGATAGCAGCAGTGCTAGCGAAATTTTGTTCATCCGGTCAATGTACCACAATTTATTTGTGCAGGCCGCGCTCGTCCGGCTCGTCGGTGGAGGTTGAAATCACGCTGGTCTGCTGGCCTTTGGCCTTGCGCCAGCCGTACAGCACATAGCCCGAAAAACCATAAGCCGCAAACAGCCCAAACATCATCGTTGGCGGATCAATGTTGATAATCGCAATGCCCAAGGCAATCAGCACAATCACCACAAAAGGAACGCTGCGCTTCATCTGCACGTCCTTGAAGCTGTAAAACGGCACATTGGTGACCATCGTCAAGCCCGCGTACAGCGTCAGGGCAAACATCACCCAGGCGATCTGGCTCCAGCCCAGCAAGGCCGAACTGGCGCCGCGCTGCACGCCCAGCTCCGTCATCAGCCAGATAAAACCGGCCACCAGCGCCGCCGCCGCAGGCGATGGCAAGCCCTGAAAATAGCGCTTATCAACCACGCTGGTGTTGACGTTAAAGCGCGCCAGACGCAGCGCCGCGCAGGCGCAATAAACGAAGGCGCCAATCCAGCCCCAGCGTCCCAGATCCTTCAGCGCCCAGACATAGGCAATTAACGCAGGCGCCGCGCCAAACGACACCATGTCCGAGAGCGAATCCATCTGCTCGCCAAACGCGCTCTGGGTGTTGGTCATGCGGGCCACGCGGCCGTCTAGGCTGTCAAGAACCATCGCGCAGAACACGCCAATAGCGGCCTGGGAAAAGCGCCCATCAACCGCCATGACAATGGCGTAAAACCCGCCAAACAACGCCGCCAGCGTAAACAGGTTGGGCAAAATATAAATGCCCTTGCGCCGCTTGCGTGGCACGGTCTCCAGGCTTCCCGGTGCGGTTTCCTCGCCATCATGCATAAAAAGACTCCTCTAGGCACGACTGATGCGCGCAACTCACTATGAAACCTGTGACAAAGCCAGCGCCGGAAAACGGCCAGTGGATGCCAAACCCCAAGGATACCAAGCCCGCCGCACGCATCCAGCCCCGTGCCGGAATAAACACGGCGGAAGCCGGGAAAAATGACCGGCACCATTGAAAAAGCCGCGCAGGAATGCTGCGCGGCTTGTGGTGGGACGACAAGAAGCGCCCTCAGCACCCAAAATTAATTGCGGGTCTGGTCAACCAGCTTGTTCTTGGCGATCCAAGGCATCATGGCGCGCAGCTTTTCGCCGACGACTTCAACCGGATGCTCAGCATTCAGACGGCGACGTGCGGTCATGCTTGGGTAGTTGGTCTTGCCTTCGAGGATGAACATCTTGGCGTATTCGCCGGTCTGGATGCGCTTCAAGGCTGCGCGCATGGCTTCGCGCGACTTGTCGTTGATGACTTCGGTGCCGGTCACGTACTCGCCATATTCCGCATTGTTGGAAATGGAGTAGTTCATGTTGGCGATGCCGCCTTCGTACATCAGATCGACGATCAGCTTCAACTCGTGCAGGCACTCGAAGTAAGCCATTTCAGGCGCGTAACCGGCTTCGGTCAGGGTCTCGAAACCCATCTTCACCAGTTCAACCGCGCCGCCGCACAGAACAGCCTGCTCGCCGAACAGGTCGGTTTCGGTTTCTTCGCGGAAGTTGGTTTCGATGATGCCGCCTTTGCCGCCGCCGTTGGCCATCGCGTAGGACAGGGCCAGGTCACGGGCTTTGCCGGACTTGTCCTGGTACACAGCGATCAGCGAAGGCACGCCGCCACCCTTGAGGTACTCGGAACGCACGGTGTGGCCTGGGCCTTTGGGCGCAACCATGATCACGTCCAGATCGGCGCGGGGCACGACCTGGTTGTAATGCACGTTAAAGCCGTGGGCAAACGCCAGCGTGGCACCCTGCTTCATGTTCGGGGCGATGTTGTTGTTGTACACCTCGGGGATGTTCTCGTCGGGCAGCAAAATCATCACCACATCGGCGGATTTCACAGCGTCGTTGACTTCCATCACGGTCAGGCCAGCCTTGGCGACCTTGTCCCAGGAAGCGCCACCCTTGCGCAGACCGACCACGACGTTGACGCCGCTTTCGTTCAGGTTTTGGGCGTGTGCGTGGCCTTGCGAGCCATAGCCGATGATGGCCACGGTCTTGCCCTTGATCAGGGACAGGTCACAGTCTTTGTCGTAGAAAACTTTCATCAATTACTCCGTAAAAATTAGGTGCTGTTTGAAAATGAGCCCACCAGATGGCTGGGCCCGAAAAAACGTGAATTCTAAACGCGCAGGATGCGCTCGCCCCGGCCGATGCCGCTGGAGCCGGTGCGCACGGTTTCCAGAATGGCGCTGCGCTCGATGGCTTGCAAAAACGCATCGTTTTTCGACTGGTCGCCGGTCAGCTCAATCGTGTAGCTCTTTTCGGTCACGTCGATGATGCGGCCCCGGAAAATGTCGGCCATGCGCTTCATTTCCTCGCGCTCTTTGCCGACGGCGCGCACTTTGACCATCATCAGCTCGCGCTCGGTGTAAGCGCCTTCGGTCAGATCGACCACCTTGACCACTTCGATCAGGCGGTTCAGGTGCTTGGTGATCTGCTCGATGACGTCGTCCGACCCGGTGGTCTGGATCGTCATGCGGGACAGGCTGGGGTCTTCGGTCGGCGCCACGGTGAGCGACTCGATGTTGTACCCACGGGCAGAGAACAGACCAACCACGCGGGACAAGGCCCCGGGTTCGTTTTCCAGCAAGACAGCAATGATGTGTTTCATGGGTGATTCCTCTTTTCGCCGCCCTCCCCTGCGCACGGTAATGCGCAGGCTTGGCGGGCAATAGATTCGTCTGAGGGGATGAGGCAGCGGACAACCACTGCCTCGCGGGGGATCAGAGGTCTTCGGAACCCAGCAGCATCTCGGTGA
>JAPLPS010000002.1 GCA_026400075.1 Polaromonas sp. | reverse complement strand
ATCACTTCTTGGTTCAATTGAGGTTCCATGATTTCTTGACTAGATGTTGTAAAGCGGTTCGGGTCAGCGCAGTGGCTTAACGCACCAGTTCAGACAGCTTGTTGGTCTTGTCTTTCCATTCGTCGGCGTCTGGCAGCGCTTCCTTGCGCTTGGTGATGCTCTTCCAGCCCATTGCCTGGCTCAGGTCCAGATTGATCTTGATGAACTGCACCTGGTCGGCAGGCAGGTCTTCTTCGGCATAAATGGCGTTGACCGGGCATTCTGGAATGCAGACCGCGCAGTCGATGCATTCGTCCGGGTCAATCACCAGCATGTTCGGGCCTTCGCGGAAGCAATCGACGGGGCAGACATCCACACAATCGGTGTATTTGCAGCGGATGCAGGAATCGGAAACGACGTGTGTCATGGTGTTTTGGCTGGTCGGTGGAAACCCTAGATTTTAAGGCCATGCGGCTCAAATCCGGTTAATGATCTTGATGGTCGTGCAAATCAACGGTTTGCACGGGCAGAGAATCAAAAACCGGGCTTGAGCCGCCGCGTTTCAGCGGGTTTCCAGCAAGTTTAAAAGTTGAAAATAAAAGGGTTACAGCACCAGCGCGGCGCCGGAGGTCTTGTGCGACGCCGTATCGACCAGCACCAGCGAGCCGAGCACACGCGAGCGTGCATAGGGCAGCGTCACCAGCGGCTCCTGCAGGCTCAGCTCGACATGGCCGATGGCGTTGGGCGGTAGTTCGGTGGCGTCTTCTTCGGCCAGCGTGTTCACATCGAGCTTATGCACGATGCGCTTGATCTTGGCTTTCACCCAGCGGTGGCCCTGCAGCGCCCAGTAGACGCGCCCGGCGACCAGCGGCTCGTCGTCCATCCAGGCCATCGTCACGGCCACATCGCGCGAAGGCGTGAAGGTGTCCGGCGCCAGCAGCCAGTCGCCGCGTGACACATCGACTTCGCGGTCCAGCACGATGCCGGCGCTGTGCCCGGCGTTGATCGCCTTGGGCTCGCGGATGCAGTTCAGCACCTGGGCCACGACGGCGCTCTGGCCGCTGGGCAGAACGGTGATGCTCTGGCCGGGCTGAACGCTGCCAGTGCCAACGCGGCCCCAGAATACGCGCCGCCCCTGCGAGGTGTCCGACGAGGCGGAGAATTTTTCCACCCACTGCACCGGGAACGAAAACGCTTCGCCGCTCTCGGCGGGCGTGGCGGGCAGGTGTTCGAGCAAATCGAGCAGCGACGGGCCGCTGTAGCCGCACCAGCCGCTTTCAGCCGCATCGACCACATTCCAGCCCTTGAGCGCAGAAATCGGCACGATGGCCTTGACGGCGATTTTGGCGGCGTCGGCAAACGCCGTCAGCGCGGCGCTGATGTTGTTGAAGGCCTGCGTGGAGTCTTCCACCGCATCAAGCTTGTTCACCGTGAACACGATGGACGGCACGCGCAGCAGATTGACCAGCAGCGAGTGGCGGCGGGTCTGCTGCAGCAGTTCCATCGCCGGGTTTTTCCAGTCCAGCTTGGTGGCGTCCACCAGCACCACGGCGGCGTCGGCGCTCGAAGCGGCGGTCACCATGTTGCGTGTGTACTGCTCGTGGCCGGGCGCGTCGCCGATGATGAACTTGCGGTGTTCGGTGGCGAAGTAGCGGTAGGCCACGTC
>JAPLPS010000384.1 GCA_026400075.1 Polaromonas sp. | reverse complement strand
TTGATGCGGCGCTGATGGCGCGCATTGACCTGCACGCGCCCGATCTGGTGGTGCTGGCGGGCTTTATGCGCATCCTGACGCCTGGTTTTGTCCAGCATTACGCGGGCCGCATCATCAACATTCACCCGTCGCTGCTGCCCGCTTTTGCTGGCCTGCACACGCACCAGCGCGCCATCGACATGGGTTGCAAGGTGGCGGGCGTGACCGTGCATCAGGTCACCGCCGAGCTGGATCACGGCCAGATTCTGGACCAGGCCGTGGTGCCGGTGCTGCCCGGCGACACCGCCGACGCTCTGGCTGCCAGGGTGCTGACGCAGGAGCATCTGATTTACCCGAAGGCGGTGCGCGCTTTTTTTGAGTCCGGCGTTAGGCAGGCGCGCGCCGGCTGAAACGGCCACAATCAGCGGCATGACGACATCCACCACTTTGCCGACGTTTTTGCCGCTGACGGGTTTTTACGAACCCTCGGCCATTCTGCAACTGCCGGACGGGCGGTTTTTAATTGCCGAGGATGAAAAAAAGCATGCCTTCAGCCTGGTCACGCTGGACGCGGGCGGCGTGCGCAAACACACGCCGCTGAGCGCGGGCTGGTTTGACGGCGGCGACGATGTCTGGAACATGGACGACCTCGAAGGCCTGGCGCTGGACAGCCGGGGTTATTGCTACGCCATCACGTCGCACTCACGCGATGAGGCGGGCCAGACAAAAAAGCCGCGCGAGCGGCTGGCCCGCTTCAAGATCGACAAAAACCGGCTGGGTGCGCCGGTCGTGGTCGGGGGCTTGAGGCGCGCTCTGGTGGCCCGGCATCCGGTGCTGGCCGCTGCCGCAGAGGTGGCACAGGTCAAGTCCGGCGGCGGCCTCAACATCGAAGCGCTGGAAATCACGCCGGACCAGCGCCTGTTGATTGGTTTTCGCAGCCCTTTGCAGGGCGCCAGCGCCTTGATTGCCAGCGTTGAGAACGTAGCGGCGGTTTTTGACGCGGGCGCGGCGCCGCAGGTGTCTAGCGTGCTGCAGGCGCTGGATCTGGGCGGGCAGGGGATTCGCAGCCTGTCGTATGTGGCGGCGCTGGGCGGCTATCTGCTGATCAGCGGCCCCGTCTCGCGGGAGAAAGCCGCCTTCGGGCTGTGGTTCTGGAGCGGACAGCCGAGCGCCCCGGCGCGCCGCGTCAGCGTGCCGGGCGGGCTGGGGCTGGCTCATGCCGAAGGCGTGTGCCCGGCGGTGATGGACGGCGTGCAGAAAATCATCATCGTCAGCGATGACGGCAATCGCAAAGACGGGAAATACGCGAGTTTCCTGTTGCTGGATTCTGCTCAGTTGCAGATTGCGTCTTGACAGGTTCAGGAAACCGTCAAGATGCCTGTTCTTTGGCGGTCCCGGTCAGGCTTGCACCATCGAACTGAACAGGACTGGCAGGAGGACGGCGTGGCTATTTCGTCGATCCCCGTGCCCCTGAAGCGCTACATCTTGGACTGAAACACCAGCCCGGCGTGTTCGCGCAGCGCGTGGAATTTGATCTTGGGCCACTGCTGCTCGACGGCGCGCAGCGTGGCGCTGTGATCGACCAGCAGCGTCGGCGCATCGACGGCGTCCAGCGCCACGCGGTGCGCGTTCGCGTCCATGAATTTTTTCAGCTCGTTCGCGTCGTCGGACGTGACCCAGCGCGCCAGGTTGAAATTGCTGCCCATGATGCGCGCCTTGACGCCGTATTCATGCTCCAGCCGGTGCGCGACGACTTCAAACTGCAGCTGGCCGACCGCGCCCAGCAGCAAGACTGAACCGGCAATCGGGCGGAACACCTGAATCGCGCCTTCTTCGCCCAGCTGCGTCAGGCCAGCGCGCAATTGTTTGCTGCGCAGCGGATCAGCCACTTCGACGGCGCGGAACATTTCCGGCGCAAAAAACGGCAGGCCGGTGAACTGCAGCGCTTCGCCTTCGGTCAGCGTGTCGCCGAGCTGCAAAATGCCGTGGTTCGGAATGCCGATGATGTCGCCCGCAAACGCCGTGTCCAGCAGCTCGCGGCGCTGGCTCATGAAGCTGACCACCGTGTTGGGCCGGATTTCCTTGCCGCTGCGCACAACTTTTAAACGCATGCCACGCGTGAATTCGCCGCTGGCGACACGCAAAAAAGCAATCCGGTCGCGGTGCGCCGGGTCCATATTCGCCTGAATCTTGAACACCACGCCGGAGAATTTCTTTTCTTCCGGTTTCACAATACGCTGCATGGCCGGGCGTTCGGCGGGCGCCGGGGCCAGATCGACCAGCGCGTCCAGCACTTCCTGCACGCCAAAGTTGTTGATCGCCGAGCCGAAGAACATCGGCGTCTGGCGGCCCGCGAGGAATTCTTCCCGGTTGAATTCGGGCGACGCGCCTTCGAGCAGTTCCAGCTCGTCCTGCGCCTGGGTGAATTCGGCACCGAAGCGTTTCGTCGCTTCGGCGTTGTCCAGACCGGACAGGATTTCATCGTCGCCGCCCGCCTTGTCTTCGCCGGGGCTGAAGACGCGCATGCGTTCTTCGCGCCGGTCATAGACGCCGTGGAACAGCTTGCCCATGCCGACCGGCCAGGTGAAGGGCACGACGGCCATGCCGAGTTCGCGCTCGATCTCATCCATGACGCTCATCGGGTCTTGGACTTCGCGGTCCATTTTGTTGACGAAGGTCAGAATCGGCGTGCCACGGGCGCGGCAGACCTGCAGCAGGCGGCGGGTTTGCGGCTCGACGCCGTTGGCTGCGTCGATCACCATCAAGGCGGCATCGACGGC
>JAPLPS010000387.1 GCA_026400075.1 Polaromonas sp. | reverse complement strand
AGGGGCGCAGTTTCAGCCGCCGGGGCGAGTTTGTCGCCACCGCAACCGGCGTGGAAGGCAGCCTGATTTACGCCGCGTCGTCGCTGCTGCGCGATGAGATTGCCGCGCACGGCAGCGCTACCTTTACGCTCGATTTGCTGCCGGACAGGTCGCCCGAGCAGGTGCTGGCCGAGGTGCGCCACCCGCGCGGTTCGCGCTCGCTGTCGAGCCACCTGAAAAGCCGTTTGAACCTGGACGGCATCAAGGCCGCGATGCTCTACGAACTGCTGGGCAAGGAGGCGATTGCCGACCCAGTCCAGCTGGCGGCGGGCATCAAGGCGCTGCCGGTGTGCGTGCTGGCGACCCGCCCGATTGACGAGGCCATCAGCAGCGCGGGCGGCGTGGCCTTCGAGGCGCTGGATGCGCAGCTGCGCGTCACCACGCTGGCCGCTGAAACGCCGCCAGTGTTTTGCGCCGGTGAAATGCTTGACTGGGAAGCGCCCACGGGCGGCTATTTGCTCACCGCCTGCTTTGCCAGCGGCCGGGCCGCCGGGCAGGGCGTGCTGACGCAGTTTGGTTTGTAAGTAAGCCTTTGCGCGTGAAGGGTCAGCGTGCGCTGGCCTTTCCCGTGCGGCTTGGCGTGGTGGGTGGGCGGCGTGGCGATAATTCGCGCAGGCCTTGTGCGGCTGCGTTTTGGCTTGCCGCCGCCTGAATCATTTGGAAAAAATAAATATGCTGCAAGAACAGACCGTTTTATCCGCCAGTTCGTCCCAGGTTTTGAATTTCTGGGCCTTCATGCTGCTCGGCGCTTGCCAGCTCGCGGGTGCTTATTTGATGTTTATCCGGTGGGAACTGGCGCTGGCCTGGATGGTGCTGGTGGCGCTGGTGATGCTCTGGAAATACCTGGGCGTTCGCTGCCAGCATTACGAGCTGACCACCGAGCGGCTGAAAACGCGTAGCGGCATTTTTTCCAAAACAACGCATGAGCTGGAGCTGTACCGCGTCAAGGACATCATGTTCGAGCAGCCTTTCTTTTTGCGCCTGTTCGGCCTGGGCCATGTGGTGCTGATGACTACCGACGCCTCCACGCCGACGCTGACCTTGAGAGCCATTCCCGATGCCGAAAACTGGCGCGAAAAGCTGCGCCGCTGCACGGAAGAGCGCCGCGAGCAGAAAAGAACGCGCGTCTCTGAAGTGGAGTGAGCCGCTGGCTACATGCCCGATGGATAGGTCTCCGGCGCCTCGCCGGTGTGCCAGACCGGCCCTTTGTCTAGCGGCTCCAGGGCGCTGGTTTCGTCGATGTGAATCATCGCGTCGAACTGGTCGGCCAAGTAGGTGTAGAAATAATGGCTCTGGCGCTCGGTTTCCGGGCGGTAGATGACGCCGATGGCGCGCTGCAGTCGCAGCGGCGCCACCAGCTTGCGCAGCGTGGCGTTGTCGCGCAGCGCGAGTAAAAAGCGCTCGCTGCCAGTGTCGTGAAATAACTCTTCCCAGCTCTCGTGCAGGCCAGCGCGCACGCGCTTGCGCTGCGGCGGCTCGTCCCAGTCGGAGGCGGCGGTGACCCAGCCGTGGTGCGTGCTGAAACCAATGCGCACGGCGTCGCTGCCATAGCGGCTGCGCATCAGCTGGCCGACATTCCATTCGCCCCGGTCGCCCATCTGCGTGGCCGACGCATCGCCCAGGTGCGAGTTGTGCGCCCAGACGGCGATTTTGGGGGGCTGGCCGCCACCGGCTCCCAGATGCCGTTCCAGCGCCTGCAGCGTCTCGACCATGTGGCTGTCGCGCAGGTTCCACGACGACACCCGGGCCTGAAACATGGTGCGGTAATACTCCTCGGCGTTATGCACCAGGCGGGCGTTTTGCTGGGCGTAAAACGCTTCGTCGCGCTCCATGCCGGGCGTGGCCGGGATGTCGTCGCTAGGGCGGCTCATCTCGCGCAGTTGCTGAATCACGGCCTCTTCGCAACTGGGCGCCAGACCAAAGCTGGCGGCGTAGCCGTAAGCCTGGCTGTCTTCGCCCGCATGGTCAAAGCAGCTGTAGCGGTAGCGGGCGCGCTGGGCCGCTTCGGGGTCGGTGCGCTGCAGGTAGTCCAGCACCTCGTGCATCGAGGTGAACAGGCTGTATAAATCCATGCCGTAAAAACCGACCTGGCTCTCGGGGCTGCGGCCGGTGTTGTAGTCGCGGAGCCATTCGACGAAATCGCGCACCTCGGTGTTGCGCCACATCCAGGCCGGAAAGCGCTTGAAGCCCGACAGCGCGGCGCTGGCATCGGCGTCGCCGTCCAGGCCGCGCACGTAGCGGTTGACGCGCCAGGCGTCGGGCCAGTCGGCCTCGACGGCGATGGCGGTGAAGCCTTTTTCAAGGATCAGGCGGCGGGTGATGGCGGCGCGCTCGCGGTAAAACTCCTGCGTGCCGTGCGAGGCTTCGCCGAGCAGCGCAAAGCGCGCTGGGCCTATCAGTTCGAGCAGTGCGTCGTAATCCTGCGCGCTGCCCGTCAGCGGCTGCAGATACTGGCGCAAACCATCCGCCAGCGGGTTAACCGTGTGCGGGTGATGGGAAGGCAGCGCCTGCGGCAGTGGCGACGGGGTTTGCTGTCGCTCATGGCTTTTTTTTTGCAGCGCGGCGCGCAGGGCCTGCGCATGCTGCTCGCGGGCCTGATCGAGCAAATCGCGCACCTCCTCGTCGCTGGCTTGCGGAAAATGCTCGTACCACAGGCCGACGGCGTGAAACGGCTCCGGCATGGCGGCGCAAATCAACTCATCGACTTCCACGCGCAGTTCGCGGCAGCTGTCCTCGGCGCCGACTGGCACCGCCACCACCAGCCGCGCCGGATGCTGCTGGGCGACGGCCAGAATCGCCGCCCGCATGCTCGAACCGGTGGCCAGCCCGTCATCGACCAGAATCACCGTGTGGCCCGCCATATTCATGGCGGGGCGCTGGCTGCGGTAAAGCTGCTCGCGCCGCACCAACTCGGCCTGCTCGCGGGCGACAACTTCAGCCACCGCGTCGGGGTCGAGCGCGACGCCGGGCAGCGGGTTCATCACGCGCACGCCGCCGCTGGCAATGGCGCCCATCGCATATTCCTCGTGGCCCGGAAAACCCAGCTTGCGCACCACCAGCACGTCGAGCGGTGCCTCCAGCGCCCGCGCCACCTCGTAGCCGACGGCAACGCCGCCACGCGGCAGCGCCAGCACCAGCAAATTGGGCTGGCCCAGGTAATGGGCCAGCTTTTCGGCCAGCGCTCGCCCGGCGTGGTGGCGGTCCTGGAAGGGTAAAAGATCGTGATGCATGGTGAAATTTCCCGGTGGTTGAGATCGTGTTCAGTCCGGCTTGGCTGAGGGCGCAGGCTTGTCGGCCGTCAGGTGGCGGGAAAACCAGGCCGCCGCCAGTTCGGCCACCTGCTCCAGCGTGCCGTGCTCCTCGAACAGGTGCGTGGCGCCGGGGACGATGGCGAGCCGTTTTTCGCAGCGCAGGTGCGCAAAAGCCTGCTCGTTGAGTCCGACGACGCCGTCGTCATTGCCGCCGACGATCAGCAGCGTGGGCGCGCTGACGGCGGCCAGCGCCACCGGCCCGGCCAGATCAGGCCGCCCGCCGCGTGAAACCACGGCGGCAATTTGTTTGCCCAGCCGGGCCGCGCTGATCAGGGCCGCCGCGCTGCCGGTGCTGGCGCCAAAGTAGCCAATCGGCGCCTGCCGCAGCTCGGGCTGGCTCACGGCCCAGGCGGTGGCGTCCTGAATGCGGCGCGTCAGCAGATCAATGTCAAAGCGGTGCTGCAGCGTGTGAATATCAATTTGCTCTTCCTGCGCGGTGAGCAGGTCAAACAGCAAGGTGGCGATGCCCGCCTGCTGCAGCCGCTGCGCCACTTGCCGGTTGCGCCCGCTGTGCCGCCCGCTGCCACTGCCGTGAACGAACAGCACCACGCCCCGAAAACCGGCAGGCAGGGCCAGATCGCCATGCAGCCAGACGCCGCCGCTGGGAATACGCACTTCGCGCAGCGCGATGGAGGGGGTGAATTCGTTCAAAGCCATCTCCCGCTAAAAGAAAAAGCCAGCTTATAAAAAGCTGGCTTGTCGCGGTGTCAGGCTTTTTCGCCTTGGCCTGTGAGAAGTCGGCGGCTCTCAGCCGCGCCGCTTACAGCGACAGGCAGTTGGCCACGAAATCGGCGTCCTTGTCGCCCCGGCCGGACAGGTTGACCAGAATGGTCTGCTCGGGCGACATGGTTTTGGCGATTTTCATCGCGTAGGCGACGGCGTGGGCGCTTTCCAGCGCCGGGATGATGCCTTCGGTGCGCGACAGCGTCATGAAGGCGTCCAGGCATTCGGCGTCGTCAATGGCTTCGTACTGCACGCGGCCAATGTCTTTCAAATAGCAATGCTGCGGGCCGACGCCGGGGTAATCCAGCCCCGAAGCAATCGAATACACCGGCAGCGGCTCGCCCTTGTCGTCTTGCAGCGTGTAGCAGGCAAAGCCGTGAATCGCGCCCTTGCTGCCCAGCGTGAGTGTGGCGGCGTGGTCGGGCGTGTCCAGCCCCTTGCCGCCGGGCTCGACGCCGACCAGTTTTACCGCCTCGTCCGGCAGGAACTCGGTGAACATGCCGATGGCGTTCGAGCCGCCGCCGACGCAGGCCGTGACCACGTCGGGTAATTTCTTCTCCAGCGCCAGAAACAGTGCCCGCGCCACGCGCCCGATGAAGCTCTGGACGACGCGCACCATCTTCGGGAACGGGTGAGGCCCGACCACCGAGCCGATGGCGTACAGGAAGTTGACCGGGTCTTTCATGTACTCTTCAAAAGCGCTGTCCACCGCGTCCTTCAGCGTGCGCGTGCCGCGTGACACCGGCACCAGCTTGCAGCCCAGAATTTTCATCTTGGTGACGTTCGGGTGCTCTTTGGCGATGTCGATTTCGCCCATGTGGATTTCGCAGTCAATGCCCACCAGCGCGCAGACCGAGGCCAGCGCCACGCCGTGCTGGCCGGCGCCGGTTTCGGCCAGCACCTTGGTTTTGCCCATGTGCTTGGCCAGCAGCGCCTCGCCCAGGCAGTGGTTGATTTTGTGCGCGCCGGTGTGGTTCAGGTCTTCGCGCTTGAGAAAAATGCGCGCGCCGCCCTGGCGTGCTGTCAGGCGCTTGGCAAAGAAGATGGGGCTGGGGCGGCCGACGTAGTTGGCGTACAGGTCATTCAATTCTTCCTGGAAGGTGGCTGTCTGGCGCACTTCTTCGTAAGCGTCGTTGATGCCGTCCATGATGGCTTTGAGCTCTGGCGGAATCAGCTGGCCGCCGTATTCGCCAAAGTAGCCCTGGTCGTCGGGCATCGCCAAAAAGTCTCTTGTCATGTTTTTTTCCTGTCAGTGAACGAAAGCAAGGGGGAAATCTATTTTTACATCAGCTTTTTGACCAAGACCTGACTTTTGCGATCCCAGTTGTACTTGCGCTTACGCGCCTCGGGCAGCCAGTCGGGATCGACCTGCACAAAGCCGCGCTTGAGAAACCAGTGCATGGTGCGCGTCGTCAGCACAAAGATGCTGGTCAGCCCCATCGCGCGGGCGCGCTGCTCGATGCGTTTCAAGATTTTTTCGCCGTCGCCCTGGCCCTGGCTTTGCGGCGAGACGGTGACGGCGGCCATTTCGCCGGTTTTGGCTTCCGGGTAAGGGTAGAGCGCGGCGCAGGCAAAAATCACCCCGTCGTGCTCAACGATGGAGTAGTGATCCGCGTCGCGCTCGATCTCGGTGCGGCTGCGTTTGACCAGCGTGCCGTCTTTTTCAAACGGCTCGATCAATTGCAAAATGCCGCCCACGTCGTCGGCGGTGGCTTCGCGCAGCTCTTCGAGCTTTTCATCGACGACCATCGTGCCTATGCCGTCGTGGACGTAAATCTCCAGCAGCAGCGCGCCGTCGACGGCGAACGGAATGATGTGGCTGCGCTCGACGCCCGCCTTGCAGGCTTTGACGCAGTGCTGCAGGTAAAACGCGGTGTCGGCCGGGCGCAGGGCGGGCGGCGCATTCAGCAGCAGTTGCTCGGCAGCGGCCAGTGGCAGTTCGGTGTCAATCGGGTTGTCTTCGCTGGCGGGCGCGGTCGGATCAATGCGGATGCCGTGAACTTCGGTGACAAAAATCAGCTTGTCCGCCTGCAGCGCCATTGCCACGCTGGTGGCGACTTCTTCCATGCTCAGGTTAAACGCCTCGCCGGTCGGCGAAAAGCCAAACGGCGAGATCAGCACCATCGCGCCGAAATCGAGCGTGTGGGTGATGCCGGCCACATCGACCTTGCGCACCAGCCCCGAATGCTGGAAGTCGATGCCGTCCAGAATGCCCACCGGCCGGGCGGTGATGAAGTTGCCCGAAATCACGCGAATGGTGGAGCCAGCCATCGGCGTGTTCGGCAGCCCCTGGCTGAACGCGGCCTCGATCTCGTAGCGCAGCTGGCCGGCGGCTTCTTGCGCGCAGTCCAGCGCCACCTCGTCGGTAATGCGGATGCCGTGCGAGTATTTGGCGACATGGCCTTTGGCCAGCAGCTGCTCGTTGACCTGCGGGCGAAAGCCATGCACCAGCACGACCTTGACGCCCATGCTTTGAATCATCGCCAGGTCTTGCGCCAGATGGGCCAGCTTGCCCGCCGCAATCGCCTCGCCGCAAATGCCCACGACAAAGGTCTGGTTGCGAAACTTGTGGATATAAGGCGCCACCGAGCGAAACCAGGGCACAAAGGTGAAATTGAACACGGCAGACATGGGCGCGCTTTCAGGTCAGAAAAGAAAAATAGCTGTGAGTTTAAGGGCGACAGGCCGATTTGCATTTGACCGCCCAGACGGGTATGGTTGCGCTTGATGGAAAAATTTATCGTTGGTTTTTGGGGCTGCTATTTCGGCACGATTGGTCTGATGGTGGCGGGCTGCGTGTTTGGTTTTGTCCACTCTTTGCACCGGGTGGCGGCGAATGCGGCGCTGACGGCGCTGGCTTCGGCTTTTTTTACGGTGGTTTGTCTGGGTGGCCTGCCGAGAGAAGAGGGGCCGGTTCTGGCCCGTTTTCAGGCGCTTGTGGCGGCTGTGCCTTTTGTTCACGATGCTTGGTCTTTTCCGTGAGGCTCGAACCTGGCGGCGTCCTGGGTGGTGGCTGGTCGGACTGACGCTGGCCAGCGTGGCCGTCGGGTGGCTGATGCCGCCCCGGTCGGCGTTGCTGCTGGGGCTGGCTCAGGCTGGCTTGCTGGGGCTGGTGGCGCTGGCTTTGAGCCTGCGCAGCGCCTGGCGCCGCGAGCGGCTGGCCCGCACGGCCGTCGTGGGCGTTTTTTTCATGCTGATCGCCGTCGCCGGACTCGGCTGGATTGCGTTAGACCGGGGTCATGGCGTGGCTTGGCAGGTGCATGCGGTCAGCGCGCTGGCCGGGACGATTTACCTGGCCACGATGGCCTCGGCGCTGTGGGCGCGTTACGCCTACCTGATCGAGCTGCGCAAGGTGATGGAGCACGGCCCCGATTACGACATGCTCACGCGCATGCGCTCCTATGCGCAAACCGCGCCTATGGTGACGGCCGCTTTCAAGCAGCACCGCAAAAATCCAGGCCCGCTGGGCATCATGATTATCTCGATTGCCAATCTTTATTCCCTTGAAAAGCTGTACGGCCAGGCGGCGGTGAACCATGTGCTGTTTGTCAGCGCCGGGCGGCTGCGGCGCACCGTGCCGACCGATATTGAAATGGGCCGTCTGACGCGCGACAGCTTTTTGCTGATGCTGCCCGGCTGCCGGGACAGCGGCCAGCTGATTCGTCTGGCCCATAAGGTTCAGGCCAGTCTGGCCCGCTCGGTGACGCTGCACACCAGTTTTGACATCGCCTCGCTGGACGGCGCGGTCACGCAGCAAACCCGCTGGGTGGCCCATGTTGGCGTGGGCCTGCTCAGGGTGTCCAAGGCGGATGCGCGGGCCGCCGAATCGGTGGCGCTGGTGCGCGGCATTTCGCGCAGCGCCTGGGCCAGCCCGAGCCGGGTGGCCTGGTATGACGAGCACAGCGGCGAAATTGTCGCCATGCCGAGACTGGCAGCTTGATCGTGCGCGGATAATCAGCGGCTTTGACTGCTGGGTTCCCCTTGGCTTCTTCTGTGTCCCCTCTGGCTATTACTTTTCCTGAATCGCTGCCGGTATCCGCCCGGCGTGACGAAATCAGCGCGGCCTTCATGGCCCATCAGGTCATCATCGTTTGCGGCGAAACCGGCTCGGGCAAAACCACGCAATTGCCCAAAATCGCGCTGGCAATGGGGCGCGGCAAGCTCAACTACCCACCCGGCCAGGGCAAGCTGATCGGCCACACCCAGCCGCGCCGTATTGCCGCCTCCAGCGTCGCCAAGCGCATTGCCGAAGAGCTGAAAACGCCGCTAGGTGACGTGGTCGGCTACAAGGTGCGATTTCAGGACCGGCTGAGCCGCGACGCGTCCGTCAAGCTGATGACCGACGGCATCTTGCTGGCCGAAACCCAGACCGACCCGCTGCTGCGCGCCTACGACACCATCATCATCGACGAGGCGCACGAGCGCAGTTTGAACATCGACTTTTTGCTCGGCTACCTGCGCCAGTTGCTGCCGCGCCGCCCGGATTTAAAAGTCATCATCACCTCGGCAACGATTGATGCGCAGCGCTTTGCTGACTACTTTGCCGCGCCAGCGCCGGGCCGCGTCAAGCCGGGCGCAGCGCCCGCAACGGGCAGCGGCGGCGCAACTGGCGGCAATGCGACGGCCAGCGGCGCACCAGCCAGCGGCGGCGCGAAAGGCGCCGCGCCTGGCGCGCTGGTGCCCGCGCCCGTCATCATGGTCTCGGGGCGGATGTTCCCGGTCGAGCAGCGCTACCGCCCGTTTGAGGAATCGCGCGACTACGATTTAAACAACGCCATTGCCGATGCGGTCGATGAGCTGTGGCTCAGTCCGCACAGCGCGGGCGACATTCTGGTCTTTCTGCCCGGCGAGCGCGAAATCCGCGAAGCCGCCGACCACCTGCGTAAACACTTGGCGCACCAGCCGCTGACGCGCAACGCCGAAGTGCTGCCGCTGTTCGCCCGCCTCAGCCAGGCCGAGCAGGACAAGATTTTCGATGGCCACAGCGGGCGGCGCATCGTGCTGGCCACCAACGTGGCGGAAACCTCGCTCACGGTGCCGGGCATTCGCTACGTGATTGACAGCGGCACGGCGCGGGTGAAGCGCTACAGCTTCAGGAACAAGGTCGAGCAGCTGCTGGTCGAGCCCATCAGCCAGTCATCGGCGAACCAGCGCGCCGGGCGCTGCGGGCGCGTGGCCGACGGCATCTGCATTCGCCTGTATGACGCGCAGGATTTTGCCGGCCGCCAGCGCTTTACCGACCCGGAGATTTTGCGCAGCTCGCTGGCCTCGGTGATTTTGCGCATGAAGTCGCTGCACCTGGGCACGATTGAAAGTTTTGCCTTCATCGAGCCGCCGCAGGGCCGCGCCATTGCCGACGGTTATCAATTGCTGGCCGAACTCGGCGCTGTCAACGACGACAACGAGCTCACCCCTGTCGGCTGGACGCTGGCCAAATTGCCGCTGGACCCGCGTGTTGGTCGCATGATTCTGGAAGCCAAAGACCGGCAGGCGCTCGATGAAGTCTTGGTGATTGCCAGCGCGCTGAGCGTGCAGGACGTGCGCGACCGGCCTATGGACAAGCAAACCCAGGCCGACCAGGCCCACGCCAAGTTCGACGACGAGAAAAGCGAGTTTGTCGGCTATTTGAAACTGTGGAAATGGCTGGGCGACTCGCGCGGCGGCCACGACGCTGTGCATAAGCTGACCAACCGCCAGTACGAAACGCTCTTGCGCGAAAACTTCGTCAACATCCGCCGGGTGCGCGAGTGGCGCGATATTCATTCGCAGTTGCACAGCGTCGTCGGCGAGCAGGGCTGGCATCTGAACACGCTGCCCGCCAGCTACGAGCAGCTGCATTTGTCGATGCTGTGCGGCCTGCTGGGCAACATCGGCTGGAAAAACGAAACCGACGACTGGTATCTGGGCGCACGCGGCATCAAGTTTTACCGCCATCCGGGCGCGAAACTGAGCAAAAAGCCGGGCCGCTGGATTGTTGCGGCTGAACTGGTGGAAACCACGCGCCTGTTTGGCCGGGGCATTGCCAACATCGATCCGCAGTGGATTGAGCAGGTGGGCGGCCACCTGCTGCACAAGCAGCTGCTCGACCCGCACTGGGAGAAAAAAGCCGCGCAGGTCACGGCGCTGGAGCGCGCCACGCTCTACGGGCTGGTGGTTTACAACGGGCGGCGCGTGAATTTTGGCCGCGTCGATCCGGTCACGGCGCGGGAAATTTTCATCCGCGAGGCGCTGGTGTCGGGCAATTGGGATACGAAGCTGCCGTTTTTGACCGCCAACGAAAAGATGATTGCCCACGTCGAAGACCTGGAGCACAAGGCGCGGCGCCAGGACGTGCTGGTCGATGAGGAGCTGATTTACGCCTTTTACGACCAGCAATTGCCCGCCGACATCTGCACCGGCGCGGGCTTTGAAAGCTGGTTTAAAAACGAGGTCAAAAAGCAGCCGAAATTGCTGCTGTTGACGCAGGACGAGCTGATGCGCCACGAGGCGGCCGGCATCACCAGCCAGGCGTTTCCGAAAACGCTGCGCCTGGGCGGCGTCGATTGCCGGGCGACCTATCTGCACGAGCCGGGCGACGCACGCGACGGCGTGACCGTGGAAGTGCCGATTTTTGCGCTGAATCAGGTCAACGAAGAGCGCTGCGAGTGGCTGGTGCCCGGCATGCTGAAAGACAAAATTCAGGCGCTGATTAAAACGCTGCACCAGCGCCCGCGCTCGCGCTTGGTGCCGCTGCCGGACACTGCGGCCCGCATGGCCGCCGAACTGCTGGTGCCGGAGAAATTCGGCCACGGCTCGCTGACGGAGGCGGTGCTGAAATGGGTGCGCGACGCGACTTCGCTGGACATCAAGCGCGGCGATATGAAGCTCGACATGCTGGCGCCGCACCTGTTCATGAATTTCCGCGTGATGGACGAGCACGGCCGCCAATTGGGCAGCGGGCGCAATCTGGGCGCGCTGAAGGGCGATCTGGGCGCGCAGGCGCGGGGCGCATTTCAGGCGCTTGCGGGGCTGAAAACGCGCAGCCTGCTTGGCGCTACGGGCGCTGACAGTACTACTACCGGCGGTGCGAATGCGGCGCTGTCGGGGCCGGGTTCAGCGGCCGGGGCTTCGTCGGCATCGGCTGCGGCATCATTGGGAGCGGCGCGGCGCGGGCCGGGTACGGGGTTGGGCGCGGGCACAGCCAGCGGGTCTGCGTCGGCCCGGTCTGGCGCAAATGCCGGAGCCGCTGGAAGCGCCGGAGCCGCGCCCGCCGCCAAAACGCCAGAGCGCTACACCAGCTGGACCTTCGGCGAGCTGCCCGAGCTGATGGAAATCGGCAAGGGCACGCAAACGCTGATCGGCTTTCCGGCGCTGATCGACCTGGGAGACGCGGTGACGATTGAAGTCTTTGACGAGCCCGACGCGGCTGCCGCTAAACACCGCGCCGGGCTGCGGCGCCTGTTCTCGCTGCAAATCAAAGACGCGCTGAAATACCTGGAAAAAAACCTGCCGGATCTGCAAAAAACCGCCACGGCTTACATGCTGGTCGGGCGCGCCGCCGACAACTCGGGCGGCGGCACGCTCGAAGAATTGCGCCAGCAGATCATCGAAGTGGCGCTGGATCGGGCCTTTCTGACCGAGCCGCTGCCCACCTGCGAAGCCGATTTTAAAAAGCGCATTGACGACGGGCGCGGTCGCCTGACCTTGATTGCCAGCGAGGTGGCGCGGCTGGCCGCCACCATCCTGACCGAATTCGCCGTGGCCCAGCGCAAGATCAAGGATACGAAAAATGCCCTCGAAGCGAACACCGACGCGGCCCAGCAACTGCAGCGCCTGGTGCCGAAGAAGTTTCTGACCGCCACGCCTTACGGGCAATTGCAGCATTTCAGCCGATATTTAAGAGCCATCACGCTGCGGCTGGAAAAATGGCGCGCTGACCCGGCTAGAGATGCCGCCCGCCTGGCCGAATTAAAACCGCAGGAGCAGCGCTACTGGCGCCTGCTGGCCGAGCGCAAGGGCGCCGTCGATGCGCGCATGCAGGAATATCGCTGGCTGCTCGAAGAGTTGCGCGTGAGCTTTTTCGCGCAGGAACTGCGCACGCCCCAGCCGGTCAGCATCAAGCGGCTGGACAAGGCCTGGACGCAAATCAATAGCTAAGAGATGTTTACGAGATGTTAGGAAATACGGGTAATAAGGGTGATAAGGCTAATAAGGAAAATAAAGGATTTGTCATGCCGCCAGTCGTCAAACAAATTCTTGCCTCCTTTCAGGTGGCGGTGCTGTACTGCTTTCACCCGCGCATCATTGCGCTGTCGATGGTGCCCTTCCTCACGGTGAGCGCGCTGGCCTTCACCTGGAGCCATTTTCACTGGAAAGGTGCGGTTGACGCGATCCGCGCCAGCCTGCTGGGGTTCGACATCGTCAAGGAGGGGGTTCACTGGCTGACCGGCCTGGGGATGGTCGGGGTGGACACGCTGCTGGCGTCCGCAGTGCTGCTGGCCCTGGTCGTGCCGGTGATTGTGATTGCCACGCTGCTGCTGGTGGCGCTGTTCATGACGCCCGTCATGGTGGGCATGCTTGCTGCCAAGCGCTTTCCCAAACTGGAGCGCAACAAAGGCGGCTCCTGGGTGGGCAGCCTGATGTGGTCTATCGGTTCGACGGTGATTGCCTCTGTGATCATGCTGGTGTCGATTCCTTTTTGGGTGGTGCCCCCGGTGGTGCTGGTCGTGCCGCCTTTGGTCTGGGGCTGGCTGACTTTTCGCGTGATGTCTTACGACGCCCTGGCCAATTACGCCACTGTCCAGGAGCGCGGCGAGATTTTCAAGGAGCACCAGGTGCAGTTGCTGGCGATGGGCGTGATCAGCGGCTATTTGGGCGCCACGCCGAGCTTGCTGTGGGCCTCGGGGGCGGTGTTTGTGGCGCTGGCGCCGCTGTTGCTGCCGCTGGCGCTGTGGCTGTACACCTTGGTGTTTATTTTGTCATCGCTCTGGTTTGGGCACTACACGCTGGGCGCGCTGGAGGCTTTGCGCAAGAAGAAAAGTGCGCCCCCTCCTGCCAAGCCCGAACCCGTAAAATTTATCATGCACCTGGAGCCCGCTCCGGTGCCGCCGCCAGCCAAGCCCGAAGCTGCGCCACCCGCCGCCGCCCCACCCAAGCCCGCAGACTCGCCGTCCGCGCCCAAGCCGCCGAAATCGGGCGGTCTGATGGGCCTGTTTCGGCGCAAGCCTTAAATTTCAGGAGATTTTTGATGACCCCTCAGTTTGGCCTCATCGTCATCGGCGATGAAATTCTTTCTGGCAAGCGCACTGACAAGCACCTGCCCAAATTCATCGAACTGCTGGCCGAACGCGGCCTGCCGCTGGCTTACGCCGAGTATGTCGGCGACGACCCGGCGCGCATCACCGCGACGCTGGCGCGCGCCTTTGCGGCGGCGCGCGAGTCGGGCGATGTGGTGTTTTCCACCGGCGGCATAGGCGCAACGCCGGACGACCACACGCGCCAGTGCGCCGCCGCCGCGCTGGGCGTCGAGCTGGCGCTGCATCCCCAGGCCAAGGCACTGATCGAAGAGCGCATGCGCGATATTGCCAAAGAGCAGGGCGTGGCGCTGGAGCCGGATCGCCATGACAACCTGCACCGCCTGAACATGGGCGTGTTTCCGGTCGGCGCCGAGATCATTCCCAATCCCTACAACAAGATTCCGGGCTTTCGCTGCCAGGCGGGGCTGGGCGCGGTGCATTTCGTGCCGGGTTTTCCGGTGATGGCCTGGCCGATGATGGCGTGGGTGCTCGATCATCACTATGGCGCCTGGCACCGGAGCGCGCCAGTGCTGGAAAAATCGGTCATCGTCATGGGCTCAATGGAGGCGGCGCTGACGCCGCTGATGCTGGAGATTGAAGCGACGCACCCTGGCGTCAAAGTGTTCAGCCTGCCCAGCGTCGATCATCCGCAGTTTGGCCGCCATATTGAGTTGGGCGTCAAGGGGGCGATTGACGCCGTCAACCAGGCTTATCCCGCATTGCTGGCCGGTTTGCACCAGTTTGACCTCAAGCTAGGCCCCGAATTGGTGCGTTAAGTGAATGCACTTTAATGGTGCATTAATGCCTGGCGAGATGGAAAAATTTTGCCAAGGCATTTTTTCTGAATTTTCGTGCGCAGAAAATGCAGGCAGCCCGCTGGGGGGCGACACAATCGCGGCACAATTAGGGGCTTTTCCCAAAAATTCATTCACTCAGGGCTGTGGCACAAAAAGTGCGTCCTGCAGCCCTGAGAATTTTTCAACCACCATCCAAGCAACAGGAGATTCTGATGGCAAAAACCGTCGCAGACGTCATGAAAATGGTCAAGGAAAACGAAGTCAAGTTCGTTGATTTCCGTTTTACCGACACCCGGGGCAAGCAGCACCACACCACGGTGCCTGTGTCCCATTTTGATGAGAGCAAATTCACCGACGGCCACGCTTTTGACGGTTCGTCCATCGCGGGCTGGAAGGGCATTGAAGCCTCGGACATGCAGCTGATCCCTGATCCAAGCACGGCCAACATTGATCCGTTTTTTGAAGAAACGACGCTGATCATGACCTGCGACGTGATCGAGCCCGCTGACGGCAAGGCCTACGAGCGCGATCCCCGCTCCATCGCCAAGCGCGCTGAAGCCTATCTGAAGTCCACCGGCCTGGGCGACACCGCCTTCTTCGGACCGGAGCCAGAGTTCTTCATTTTCGACAGCGTGCGCTGGAGCACCGAACCCGGCCACACCTTCTACCAAATCGAAGAGTACGAAGCACCGTGGAACACCGGCGCCAAGCTCGAAGGCGGCAACCGTGGCCACCGTCCGACCCTCAAGGGCGGCTACTTCCCAGTGCCACCCGTGGACAGCACGCAAGACATGCGCGCTGAAATGTCGCTGATTCTCGAATCGCTGGGCATTCCTGTCGAAGTGTTCCACCACGAAGTCGCTGGCGCTGGCCAGAACGAAATCGGCACGCGTTTCTCCACGCTGGTCGAGCGCGCTGACTGGACTATCCTGCAAAAGTACGTGGTTCACAATGTGGCCAACACCTACGGCAAGACGGCGACCTTCATGCCCAAGCCTTACGCTGGCGACAACGGCTCCGGCATGCACGTTCACCAGTCCGTCTGGAAAGACGGCGTGAATCTGTTCGCAGGTGACGGCTACGCCGGTCTGAGCGAATTCGCGCTGTACTACATCGGCGGCATCATCAAGCACGCCCGCGCGCTGAACGCCATCACCAATCCTGGCACGAACAGCTACCGCCGTCTGGTTCCTCACTTCGAGGCACCGGTCAAGCTGGCTTACTCGGCCAAGAACCGCTCGGCTTCGATCCGCATTCCTTACGTGGCCAACCCCAAGGGCCGCCGCGTTGAAGCGCGTTTCCCAGATCCACTGATGAACCCGTACCTGGGTTTTGCCGCGCTGTTGATGGCCGGTCTGGACGGCGTGGAAAACAAGATCCACCCCGGCGAAGCCGCCACCAAGGATCTGTACCATCTGCCGCCGGAAGAGGACAAGCTGGTCCCCACCGTCTGCCACAGCCTGGATCAGGCGCTGGAAGAGCTGAACAAAGACCGTGCGTTCCTGACCAAGGGCGGCGTGTTCACCGACTCCATGATCGACGCCTACATCGACCTGAAAATGGGCGAAGTCAACCGTGGCCGCATTGAAGTGGCACCGGTTGAGTACGACATGTACTTCTCGCTGTAAGCGGGCTTTTGCGGTCTTAATCGGCCACTGGCGCTTTTGAAAAGCGAAGCGTTTAAAAAGGATGGCATCTGCCATCCTTTTTTTATGGCTGAACGGATTGATGCAAGGTGCCAAAATAGTGCGTTCAGATACATGGGATTTCTTATGAAAAACACATTCTCCCTCTGCTTTTTTTCGATAGCCCTGCTGGGGGCTGGCTCTGCCGCCTGGGGCCAGCAGGTGTACCGCTGCACTGGCGCCGCTGGCACGCCCACTGAGTACATCAACAACGTCAAGGATGCGCAAACCCGCAAATGCCAGCTGATTTCCGGCGGCAATGTCACGGTCGTGCAAAGCTCGACCTTTCGCAAGGAGCTGATTCGCGCACCGACAGCGGCCGCTTCCGGAGCGGCACCTGCTGCGCCCCGTTCCGCCGAGGGCAGCAGCCCCGGTCAGCGCGCCCGCGACAGCGATTCACGCGGCATTCTTGAAGCCGAACTGAAAAAATCCGAAGCCAGACTGGCCGATCTGGAAAAAGAGTACAACAAGGGCGAGCCGGAAAAGCAGGGCATCGAAGGGCGTAACCACCAGCGCTATCTGGACCGCGTCAATGAACTGAAAGAAAACATCATTCGCAGCCAGAGCGATATTGCCGGGCTGAAACGCGAAATTTCCCGCCTGCCAGCGGCAAATTGAGCGGGGCGGCTGCAGTTGTGCGTGAAAATACGCAGCTTGACTAAATCTAAATCCTGCCCCCCCGCCGCTGTTTCTTCTTCCCTGGGTCTGGCCACCCTGCGCTTTCATGCCTTTGACCTGCTGGCCACGCTGGTGGCTGTGGTGCGCGCCGATGGCCGTGTGGTGTTTGCCAACGCGGCACTGGAAGACGCGCTGGGTATTTCGCGCCGCACCATTGAAGGCTCGCAGCTGCCCGAGTGCTTCACTGAACCCCAGATTCTCAGGCACGCGCTCAGTGGCGCAGGCAGCAACGAGTTTGCCGCGCTGCGCTACGACGCCTGGCTGCGGCGCCTGAACCACGAGCCGCTGCCGGTGCATGTGGTGGTGGCCCAGACCGACGTGGCCGGCGAGGTCATCGTCGAGATGCTGCCGCTGGAGCAGCAGGCCCGGCAAGAGCGCGAAGAGCGCCTGATGGATCAGGCCCAGGCCAACAAGGAACTGATTCGCAACCTGGCCCACGAGATCAAAAATCCGCTCGGCGGCATTCGCGGCGCCGCACAGCTGCTGCAAATGGACATCGGCAAGGAGCTGACCGAATACACCCAGGTGATCATTCACGAGGCTGACCGGCTGCAGACGCTGGTGGATCGGCTGCTGGCGCCGCACCGGCGCCCGCATCTGGTTGGCGACGTGAATATGCACGAGGTCTGCGAGCGGGTGCGCTCGCTGATTCTGGCCGAGTTCCCCAAGGGGCTGCAGGTGGTTCGCGACTACGACACCTCGATTCCAGAGTTTCGCGGCGACCGCGAGCAGCTGATTCAGGCGGTGCTCAACATCGCCCACAACGCTGCCCAGGTGCTGACCGAACGCATGGCCACCGGGGATGCCGAAATCATTTTCAGGACGCGCATCGCCCGGCAAGTCACCTTTGGCAAGCAGCGCTATCGCCTGGCACTGGAATTGCATGTAGTTGACAATGGACCGGGCGTGCCGGACTTGATCAAAGACCGGATTTTTTACCCCCTGGTTTCGGGGCGTGAAGGCGGTTCGGGGCTGGGGCTGACATTGGCGCAAACCTTTGTCCAGCAACACCACGGCTTGATTGAGTGCGACAGCCGGCCGGGCCATACAGATTTCAAGCTGCTGATACCGCTGCCTTGAGTCATGCCGCCCCGGCGCGAAGGGAGCTGAATGCATCAAAAGGATAGTCAAAAATGAAACCGATCTGGATCGTGGACGATGACCAGTCCATCCGGTTTGTGCTGGAAAAAGCCTTGCTGCGCGAAGGCCTGCCCACGCGCAGCTTTACCAGCCCGCGCGAGGTGCTGGCGGCGCTGGAAGTCGCCACCGAGACCGATGGGCCGCAGATTCTGGTCAGCGACATTCGCATGCCCGGCGGCTCTGGCCTGGATCTGCTGGAAAAAGTCAAGGAAAAGCTGCCTGGCCTGCCGGTCATCATCATGACGGCGTTTTCTGACCTGGACAGCGCCGTGTCGGCCTTTCAGGGCGGCGCTTTTGAATATTTGCCCAAGCCGTTTGACCTGCTCAAGGCCGTCGAGCTGATCCGCCGCGCCGTCGAAGAAAGCCAGCGCGAGGAAGTCGCCGAAGAGCGCATGGCCGAAGCGCCCGAAATGCTCGGCCAGGCGCCCGCCATGCAGGACGTGTTCCGCGCCATCGGCCGCCTGAGCCAGAGCATGGTGACGGTGATGATTACCGGCGAGTCCGGCTCCGGCAAGGAGCTGGTCGCGCGCGCGCTGCACAAGCACTCGCCGCGCGCCAACGGGCCGTTCATCGCCATCAACACCGCCGCGATCCCGAAAGACCTGCTGGAGAGCGAGCTGTTCGGCCACGAGCGCGGCGCCTTTACCGGCGCGCAGACGCTGCGGCGCGGGCGCTTTGAGCAGGCCGACGGCGGCACGCTGTTTCTCGACGAAATCGGTGACATGCCGTTTGACCTGCAGACGCGGCTGCTGCGCGTGCTCAGCGACGGGCATTTTTACCGCGTCGGCGGCCACAGCGCTGTCAAGACCAATGTGCGGGTGATTGCCGCGACGCACCAGGATCTGGAGCAGCGCGTCAAGGAAGGCGGTTTCCGCGAGGATCTGTTTCACCGCCTGAACGTGATCCGGCTGCGCCTGCCCGCGCTGCGCGAGCGGCGCGAAGATGTGTTCATGCTGACGCGCCATTTTCTGCAGCAAAGCGCCAAGCAGCTCGGCGTCGAGCCCAAGCGCATTTCCGAAGCGGCGCTGCAGCAGCTGAGCCATTTCAGCTTTCCCGGCAACGTGCGCCAGCTGGAAAACATCTGCCACTGGTTGACCGTGATGGCGCCCGCGCAGGTGATTGATCCGAAAGACCTGCCGCCCGAGGTGCTCAGCGCCACGCTGGACTGGCGCCAGCCCGTCAGCGACAAGCCTGAAGGACTCAAGCCGGAGCAGGGCGTGGAGAATGCGCCGTCAGCTTTTCCGGCGGAGCTGCTGGCGCCTGTTGTTTCTGCCGCGCCGGTTCCGGCCAGCGGTGGCACTGGCGGGCAGCTTGCGCAGTGGGAAAGCCTCCTGGAGGCTGATGCCCTGGCCTTGCTGGCTAGCGGCCGCAGCGATGTCTGGGATGTGCTGACGCGCCGGTTTGAATCCTGCCTGATCCAGACGGCGCTGGCGACCACGCACGGTCGCCGCATTGAGGCCGCGCATCGGCTCGGAATTGGGCGCAACACCATCACGCGCAAGATTCAGGAACTGGGGCTGGAATAAAAACGGGGCGCCTTAAGCGCCCCGTTGCGTGTTGAAAAGCCGCGTCAGCTTTTGGCGCTCTTGCTCTTGCTGCTGGCCTGCCCGCCCTTGCGGCCTGCCTCGCGGGCTTCTTCGGAGGTGAATTCGTGGGCATGACCGCTCTTGTGAGCTGCCTTGCCACCCTCCTTGGCGATGGCGCGCTGGCGCTCTGGATCCATCGCCGCAAAACCGCGCTCGGATTTGATGCCAGGGCTGGCCCCTGGTTTCATGTCCTGTTTACCCGCTTGATTTTTAGAAGTCATTGGGACTGTTTCCTTCAGGAAAAATGCGTGGAACAGGCACTATCGCCTGCCACCGTGCAAATTTAAAGGATGAAGTGGGCCGGGTTTGTCAGTATTGCCGGGATAGTTGGTGTAGGACAAGCTGCGCAATTCAGCCGCGCGCCACCGGGCGGCTGGCGTCGCTGCACCAGTCGCTCCAGCTGCCCGCGTAAAGGGCGCTGCGCCCCAGACCGGCGATTTCCATCGCGATCAGGTTGGGCAGGGCGCTGACGCCGCTGCCGCACTGGTGGACGGCAGTAGCCGGGTCGCGCTCGCCCAGCAGTGCTTCAAATTCGGCCTTCAGTTGGTCGGCGGGCTTGAACTTGCCATCGGGGGTGAAGTTCTGCGTGAACGGGCGGTTCAGCGCGCCGGGGATATGGCCTGCGACCGGATCCAGCGGCTCGATGTCGCCCCTGAAGCGCGGCGTGGCGCGGGCGTCTATCAGGGTCTGGCTTGGACGTTCGAGTTGGGCGGTGACGCTCTGGGCGTCCACCAGCCGCACCAGCGGGGGCGCGAGCAGGACATTCGTCTGAAAATGCGCGGGCTCCTC
>JAPLPS010000443.1 GCA_026400075.1 Polaromonas sp. | reverse complement strand
CTTGCGCTTGGCTTTGTGCCAGTTTTTGCTGAATTTCGTTTTGCGGCTCATGCGCCGCTGGTACTTCGCCAAACGCTTTTCGTGCTTTTTAAAGCTGCACAGCGGGGCAATAAAACTGCCATCGCTCATGGTGGCAAAGCGGGCTATGCCCACGTCGATGCCGATGGCGCTGGTGGCAGTTGGTACGGGTTGTTCCACTTCCCGCTCGGTCTGGATGCTGGCAAACCACTTGCCGCCGACTTGGCTGAGGGTGATATTTTTGGCAATGCCCAAAATATCCCGGCTGCTGCGAAAGCGAATCCAGCCCAGTTTTGGCAAAAATATCCGGCTGTTCGGCTGGTCGATCTTGAAGCCTTGCGGAAAGCGGAAACTTTCACCACGGCCTTTCTTTTTGGGACGCGGAAAGCTGGCGCGTTTGGCAAAGAAGTTTTGCCAGGCTTTGTCCAAGTCTTTCAGTGATTGCTGCAAGGCTTGGGAAGGGGATTCCTTGAGCCAGGAAAACTCCTGCTTCCAGGCAATCAGGTGCTTGCCCATCGCAAAATAGTTGATGAACTTGCCGCCACTGGCGTGATGGGCTTGCTGCAGCGCCAGTGCTTTATTGAAAACGAACCGACGCGCTCCGGCAAAGCGGCGCATATGGCGCGCTTGTTCGCCGTTGGGCATGAGTTCGTATTTGAAAGCCTGGAGCCGCAGCATGCTGATATTTTAGGCAGTTGTTGCCCTGAAAGGACAGCCTCGCTGTCCGCGCTCTGCATCACCGTCCTGAAGGACGGTGCTTTCCGCGCAATTCTGGTAAAGCGGCCTGGCTGCCTTTGCCTCCGGCCCGACCCACGGCGTGAAGACGCCGTGGGTTTTTTTATTGCGCCTGCGCGGCTGCCACCAGTCCATTTGCAGGCAGCAGGGTTTTGGCCCCTTCAAAGCGCGCTGCATAGTATTTGTTATCGAGCCTGTCCACCCTGACACCCGTGCGCGGGTTGCTGGCGTGGACAAACTTGTTATCGCCCACGTAGATGCCGACATGGGACGCGGGCTTGCCCTTGGTGTTGAAAAACACCAGGTCGCCGGTCAGCACTTCGGCGTTGCTGACGGCACGCCCAGCTTTGGCCATCGCCGCCGCATTGCCCCGCAATTGGATGCCTGCTGCCTTGCGGTAAACATGGGCGATAAATCCCGAGCAGTCAAATCCGGTGTCCACATCCTGCCCGCCCCAGACATAAGGCGCGTTCAGCAGCGACAGCGCATAGGTGGCGATGTCGCCTCTGGCATCGGCCTCCTTGGCGGGCGGGCTGGGCGGACTTGGCGGCGTCGCGCAGCCGACCAGCAGCCATAGCGATAAACAGCAGCACAGCTGGCCCAATAGCCTGTGGAAATAAGATTTGTTTGGCATCAAAGTTTTATTCTGAAAAGTAAAGTGGCTTGTTCTGGCAAGGATAACCGGGAGTAAATTCAGACCGGCCGTGTGTCAGCGCGGCAACCCGGCACTCATCCTAAAACGCCTGAATTTTCCCTGTCTTGACGTTTGTCATGCGTTGTCATGGCTTGAAAAGCCCTTGCTGCGCGAAATGAAAAAACGCCTGGCATCACCAGGCGTTTTTGAGGGAGAAGGGGACTGAAAGCGTTACAGCTTCGGCATGCGCTTCCAGCTGAACGGGCCGAAGGCATCCGCGCCATTGGCGGCGTTGGCAGCCGGATCAATCGTCAGCTTCAGGTATTCCTGCGGCGTGGTGCTGCCATGCACGGTGACGCGGTGGAAATTGGGCACGTTGTAGCCGCCCGGCTGGTTTTGGTAGGCGTCGGCACTGCCGTAGGTGGCGCTCACGGAAGTCACGCCGCTGCAGGCAACGGCCGTCGCGCCCGACGAAGGCTCGACCACGCAAGGCGCGGCGGCCACCAGTGGATTGTCCGAGCGGTAGGTGTGCGAGTCGCCGTTAAACAGCAGCACCGGCTTGCCGAAAGCCTTGGCTTTGGTGGCAATTTTGTCGATGAACTGCTTGTAGCCAGCAATGTGGGTCGCGCTGGCGCCGTCCTGATCCCACATGTCGGCTTGCACCTGAATCACCACGGCGATGTCGCCGTTGTCGCTGGCGCGCTTGAACGCGGTGTCCAGCCAGCGCAGATTGGCTGCCGAGCGGTTGGCCACTTCCAGCGCCTGCACCGGGCTCATGGTCGGTGCGCCGTACCACGGGTCGGTGTTGTTGTTCGAGCCGCCGGGGACGTTGGCGGTCACGAACAGCACCTTGGATTTTTCCAGCCAGACGTTTTCGACATACTGGCTGTCGCTCGGGTAGGCCGTGTCGTAGTCCTTGGCCTGGGAATGCACGTCCAGCGCGCCGACGGAGGTCTTGCCCGGCGTGGCAAAGAAAATCGAGCGCACCAGGTTCAAATTGGCCACCGGGTCGCCGCCCGCATAGCTGAGGTAGTTGGCGCTGGCATCGGTCTTGTAGTCGATCTGGCCGGTGGTCGCGTTGAAGACGCCGCCGCCTTCCTTGGCCTTGTGGCAGTCGGCCCATTCGTTGTCACCCGGCGTGTACAGCACCGGCGATTTGAAAGCTTTCCACTGCTCAAACACCGACTGGTCATAGGCTTGCGTGCAGTATTCCTTGCCCGAGTGGATGTCGCCGACATGCAGCACCAGCGAAACATCGGCGTCGCTGTTGACGGCGCTGATGAAGGCCGGATTGCCCAGCAACTGCGCGGTGTCCGTCGGCGAGGTGCCGTAAGGCATGTCACCAATCACGGCAATGCTGGACTTGAGATCAGGGGTGACGACGGCTGCTGCTGGCGGCACAGTGACTTCGTCGCCGCCTCCGCATCCGGCGAGCAGGGCGGCCAGGGCGGCGGTGACGAGGGCTGGCGTGAAATGTCGCATAACGGGTGCATCCTTGGGTGAAAGAACAGGCAAGGCTCGGTTGAGCGCGCTGGCGGCATTTTTCAGCCTGAATGTGACGTGTTGATGGCGGGAGGATTTCCAGTGCCGGGACGGATTCAAACTGGATGTCGAAGATAGCTTGCTTGATTTGTAAAGCGGACTTTTCAGAACAAGCAGTCCACCCACGGGTTGCGGTAGTGGTATCGGGTCACCGCTGCCAGTTGAGTCCGGTGAGATACTCGAATGAGATGACTGAATTTTTCATTCATTTTCAAACATTATTTACACCGTCACGCCTGAATGAATCCTGTCGTTCGCCATTTTTTGCCGTCTGTGGTGCGCGGTGTTTATCGCGCTGACAATGAATTTTCAAAAATCGAGGATGGGGAAGGGTTTGAACGTTTTGTTAAAGCAAAGCTCCTTTTCCTTCCTCCGACCCTTGCGGCCGAGTTCCGGCGTCACTTTTCTGGGGATCGTGATTTCGACAGCGCTAAACGCCATCTGACGCTTGCAGAAAATCTTTTTGAACGGGGCCGCACGACCACACAGCGCGCCAATACATTCTTCCAGCTACATCCATATTTTCAAAATGCGCTTGAAGGAAAAACCGCAATTCAAGGCGCGGACAACTATCTGGAGGCTCATTTCGTCTGGAAGATTCTGGCTCCGCTTCTGAACGACGAAGGCATGGGCATGATTCGGCCCCAGCACCAGGTCGGCCCCTATTTTCTGGATTTTGCGCTGGCAGGCGCCACCAAGCTGGCGATTGAAGTCGATGGATTCGGCAAGTTCAAGCAGCGCAGTGACCTCGATGATTTCATCAAGCGGCAGAACTACATTGCGAGTCAGGGGTGGATGGTCATCCGCTTTACCTATGCGCAGATCATGGAGCGCACCGGGGCCGCGCTGAAATTGCTCCATTCCGTGCTCAACGCCGATGCGCAATCGCGGCACTTTCTCACGGGCCAGGCGCAAATCGGGCTTTCGCGGGAAGCGGACGCTGACAGGGAGAAGCCGCAACTTATCGAGATCATCAATGATTTCTATCGGGTGCAAGACCATTGCATCGAGGCGGTGCTGGCGCGCAATAAAAGCGCTGCGCCGTTTTGTGTGCGTGACGGTTTCAAGCTGGGCGTCCCGTTCGTTGCGCTGGCCATCAGCACGCTTTACCAGTTTTTGGAGGCGGTGCAATCCGTCGTGGCCGTTGATTTTGATTTGCCAGCCGTCGAAGTCAGCGGCGCCTCATGCTCTGCGCAGTGGAAATCGGAGCTGCATCGCCTGGTCAAGATCACGGGCGTTGCCAGTCAAGGCGTGACCGAGTGGAATGCCTTGGCCGTTCAAGTCCCGTCTGCCGCATTGCCAGCGCCGCCGCGTGAAGCGGGAAGGGTTCGCTTTCGCCAAGGGCTGACGCTGGATGAGATTCAGCAAAAGCTTCAATATTTCTGCAGGACAGTCTTTGACTACAAAGAGACCAAACCTTTCCAGAACCTGATCTTTCAGCGGGTTTTTAATGGCGAACACGTTCTGGGCATATCGGCTACCGGCAGCGGCAAGTCGCTTTGCTTCTGGCTGCCTGCGTTGCTCAGGCCGGGGCTTACGCTGATCATCTGCCCGCTTCGCTCTCTGATGCGTGACCAGCATCTGACCTTGCGCAATTACGGCATCGCTTCCGCCGAATTCATCAATTCCGACGTGGACAAGCTGGCGCAGCGCCGAATCATGGAAGATGCCAAGCTGGGATTGGTTCGGCTGCTCTACATCTCTCCTGAACGGCTTCGTATCAAAAAATTCGTGGATGAATTGGAGCAACTTCAGAAGGCTGTGCCCATCAATTTTCTGGCGGTGGATGAGGCTCACTGCATTTCAGAGTGGGGCCACGATTTCCGTCCGGCCTATCTGAAGCTGCCGTTTCTTCGGGAAAAACTGGCCAAAGAAAACGAGGGGCTGCAACTCATCGCCCTGACGGCAACCGCCGGACAGCAAGTTGAGCATGATCTGCGCGGCATTCTGAGATTGAAGGGCGGAGACGGTGGTCAGGTTGTCCGCGACCGTGGGGCTGACCGCCCCAAATTCAGCTATCAGATGATTCCCGTGCTGCCGGGTCAAACCAAGACGCAAGCCTACAAAGAGATTTTGACCCAGCATTTGCCAACTGCGCTCAAGCAGTCCTCGCTTTCTCACCTGCTCAAGTTAAAGAATGAGAATGCGCGAAAGGAAAAAGCGGTAGGTCTCGTTTTTTGCATTTATGCTGACCCGCACGGAAAACACTCCATTCACGATGGCGTCGCGCATTACCTGTTTGAAACCATGAGTGTCGTTAAACCCACAAAACGGGTTGAAGGCAAGGTAAAGAGATACCGGGAAGATGCTTTTTCCACCGGCTTGGTTCGGGCCTACGCGAGTAAACCGCCTACCCTTTGTCCCAAGTGTCGTTCTTATGAGTACACCAGCAAATCGTTCACCCGGCTAATTGATGAGGACGAGAAGGAAGAAGGTGGTGGCGATCAGGAGGAACTTTTTGCAACCCGAAGAATAGCTGGCAGAAAGATATGCGGAAATTGCAAACACGAGTTTACTGGGGATGATGCGTTAAAACCGCCGAATTGGGAAAAAGTAATCCAGGCCAATCAGGTTGATTTCAAAGAAAGCAAATTTGATGTACTGGTAGCCACCAAAGGCTTCGGGATGGGTATTGACAAAAGCAGCGTCAGGTTTGTGGTCCATACCTCGCTTTCATCCGGCATCGAGTCGTGGTATCAGGAAATTGGCCGGGCAGGGCGGGACAATGAGCGCGCCCATATTGTGTTGCTGGTTGACCCGCCCAACGCAGCATGTCAACGGGAGTTGAAGGAAAAAGGCGCTCCCATGATACCCAAATGCAACAGTTATCAAAGCTGTCCGCATGGCCGGGATAGTCTTTGTGACTACGGTAAGCAGCACATGTTCATTCGCAAGAGTTATCCAGGCGTTGAATTCGATGCGGTGAGCGCTTTGCGGGAACTTGATAATCTCATTACAGCACGCGAGCGTAAGGCCAGCAGCGGTGGAAAAGTCAACCTGATTAGCCCCCAACTTCAGCCGCCCGGATGAGGTGTTCAGGATGAGGCGCAGTCAGCGCCGCAGCCCGTGTCAGTCGAGCCAAAATGGCAGACAGGTCAAAGCGGCGATTGAAGCGGTATTGAACCTCTGCGAGATAGCGCTGACCGTACTTGTCAAAGTCAAACGCATGGTAGGTGCCGCTGAAGGACGTTTTGAGGTTGCTCAGCAACGTGTTGACGGCATGGAATTGCTGAAGTTTGACACTGGCAGCGCCGCCGCCAGTGACGGTACGCTCGTGACTGGCGCCGACCGTGGTGACGCCGGTAAAGCAGGCCAGACCATCGGAGATCACCTGGGCCGAGGCGCACAGCGATTTCCTGGCCCATTGCGCCAAGGCCTCCTTGGTGAAGACCAGTTTTTTCAGGCAAACCAGCACGGGGTGCCCCGTCTCTGTGGTCTGCACCGCCGCAATGAAGGAGACCTTGTTTTCAGAACCCCGCCCGCGTTTGCCGCCGGGCAGCGCGCCACCCAGATAGGCATCGTCAATTTCCACACGCCCAGCGAGTTGCCGATTCTCTTCACGCTCGGCCATAACCTGCAGCAGTTTGTGCTTCATCAGCCAGGCGCACTTGTAGCGCATCCCAGGTGGCGCTTGAGCTCCAGCGCCGAGACGCTGTTCTTGGCCTGCGTGAGCAGGTGCATAGCCAAAAACCAGCGCGTCAAGGGCAGTTTGGTGGCCTGAAAGATCGTCCCGCTTGTCACCGTGGTTTGCTTGCCGCAGGCCGAGCACTGCCAGTACTGCAAGCCCTTGCGCTCAAACGTGCAGTAGCGCGTGCTGGCACAGTGCGGGCAGACAAAGCCCGTCGGCCAGCGCGAGGCCACCAGCGCCGCATGGCATTGCGCCTGCGTGCCGTAGCACTCCATGAAGTCCGCCAGTGACAGTCCTTTTTGAAATTGAACATGGTTGATTGACATGACATACCCCTTGTCTGCAGATAAGGACTGCATGATGCGCCAATTCAGACGATCTTGCGGTAGGCCTACTGAATTTGGGGGCTAATCAGGAAAGTCAATGTGAGTTCATCCAACGAGCGCCTGTCACACACGGAATTGGCGATTTACCGGCTCACGCTTTTGGGCTTGGTAGATGATTATTTTGTCACCTATGGACGTAAACCATACTTTGACGTTGAATTTATACTGCCAAAATCTCCTGACAGCCCCGCTGCTTTGGCGAGCCTTGACCATAAAATGAAGGATCAACTGTCTGAATATTTATCACATTTCAGTGATTCCAGCAATTCAAGCAATAAAAATAAACAAGAAATTAATTATCGGCCACTGGAAAATTATACTGAGAAGACTAACGAGTTTACGAACTTTGACCGATACAAAAAGCTTTTTAATTTGGTTTATCAGTATCTTCTAGTTCAACTCCATCACACCTATACGTATGTTGTGACCATGCGTTACGACATGCTCTGGAATCTCCAGACTATCGTGACCAGCCAGAAATGCCGTAGAACCGACATTCTTCCAAAGTTTGAGGAATTTCCCGAGGATGCATACCGTTGCGGCTGCTGTGATATTTGCTCGCCAAGACTCAATTTTCTTGAAACCCGTATTCCACCAAAGGCAGATCACAGCCTGACTGAGAAAGAGCTGGAATTAGAAAAAGCATATCGCGGTGAATTGTTTGATTTCGCCCGGCTTATCCGCTTGAAGGATAATTTTGTCGATTACCCAACAGCCAAATACCGTCAGGCGCGCAGTATTCTGGAAGGTGATCCAAATAACCTATCAGCTTTGCTTTTCGCCCGCGAATTTTCACCGTCGGACGAGTACGCCGCCAATGACAGGCGGCTGCTTCGCACCGCCAACCAGAATCCCCTGCCGCTGCCTGAAGTTGTAGAACTCTACAAATCGTCCACAGCCCCCAAAGCCGAGTTGCTGCTGACGCTGAACGATGCCGATACCAGCTGTGATACCCCCGCTGGATGGGAATTTTTAAGAATCGAATCCGCAAAACCGCAAAACCACCGAAATCCAAAAGTTGCCGCAATGAACGAATGTCTCGACTTCATGCTGTCGATTGACGAGGACTTGTCCGACAGCAGTGAAACCTTAAAGCGGAAAGCCCGCGAATTGGAAAACGCCTTTTATGCCTGAAATTACCAGTGTCGAAACCATCCGGGCCAAGCTGCGCGAGTTTGAATATCGCGTGGACGGCGCCATGGCTGCCGCCAGTGCGTTGGCCCGCATCAGGACGGATGCTGAAAAGCTCGTCGTCCACATTGAGGAAATTGAAAAGAAATCCGAAAAAGCGGATGCCAGACTCGAAAAGTCGTTTGGCAAAGCGGAGGATATTCGGCTTCAACTGAGCCAGTTTCAAAAAGACTGGGAAATGCTCAAGCAGCAACTGGACAATGCGCAAAGTGAATCCAGAAAAATAGGCGCAACGCTGCTTTCCCAGCTTGACGACGCAATTGAAACGCTTGGCAAGAAGGTGACCGGCGCAGAGGAGCGCTTGAAGGCGGCAAACAAGCTATCGCTGGATGAGCAGGCGGATTTACTTGGGAAGCTGGCCGCAAGCACTCGGGCGAATGCGGAACTTGCTGAAAAATCTCAGTCCTTTGTGTCTGAGACTGGCGCCAGACTCGGCGGCTTGCTTGGGACGCTGCGGGATGATTTGCAGGCTGAGGTTCAAGGCAGGCTTTCAACCTCAGAAAAATGGCTTGAATCAGAAGCGCAACGGGTCGAGAAACATCTTGGAGAAGTGCAGCAGACACTGTCCGAGGCCGTCCAGAGTAGGGCTGAAGATTACCAGCGGATTCTTCATAAGGATTTGCTAAAGCAGCTTGCTGTAAGCACACAGGCCAGCACAAATGTGGCTGAAAAAGCGCAATCGCTGGTGTCAGAGACAGGCGCCAGACTCGGCGGCTTGATCAATACGCTGCGGGGTGATTTGCAGGCTGAAGTTCAAGATCGGCTTGCCGTATCAGAAAAGCGGCTTGAATCACAAACGCAACAAATCGGGAAAAATCTCGAACAAGCGCAAAGCCTTGCACACAAGGCACAAACGCAACGAATTGAAGAAAACATCCAGCAAGGGCAACAGGCACTACGCAAAGCTGTCGAGAGCAAGGCTGACAATTACCAGCGGCTTCTGCGTGAAGAAATGAGTGGCTTCAAAGCCGATATCCAGCGCGATTTGGTTCAGCAGGAGCAAGCCATTGACAGGCGGCTGACTGACTTTCTCAACAAGCAAAACGCGATGGTTCAGAACCTCTCGCAGCAAATTGACAGTTTCAACCGTGCTTCGCAGGCTCAATCGGCAGACCTTCGGGTCACCAATACGAAAGTCAGCGAGCTTGCGGCAGCGTTTGATGCTCAGAAGGAGACCGAGGTTCGGCAGTTGCTTGCCCTTACGGGTGGGGTTACTGAACTTCGGCTATTGCTGACCAAAGCCGAAGCCAAAATTGGTTCTCAAGAAGGGGCGATTACAGCGATCAGTCAGACATCGCAGAACACCGCCAAACAACTGGATCAGACGCTCGAAAAACTGAAGAAAAGTATCATCACCGGCAGCATTCTCAGGTGAATGTAGTCAATTTCAGGGCGGAGTGATACGACACGGATTCCCTCATCCATCCGGCTTAAGCCTTGTGCGCTAAGGTTCAGCCCCATGAACACTTTATTTTTCAAACTGGGCTGGAAAACCCTGCTGCGCGACCTGCGCGCGGGCGAGTTGTGGCTGCTGATGGTGGCGGTCACGCTGGCGGTGGCGTCGCTGACGGCGGTCGGATTTTTTGCCGACCGGCTCAAGGGCGGGCTGGAGCGCGACGCGCTGCAACTGCTCGGCGGCGACGCGGTGCTGCGCAGCGACGGGCCGACGCCGCCCGCTTTTTTAGTCAAGGCGCAGGCGCTGGGGCTGCAGACGGTCTCCAGCGTGACTTTCCCGACGATGGCCAGAGCCCGCGATGAAGACGGCGGCGCCAGCAAATTGGTCGCTTTCAAGGCCGTACCCGCAGGCTACCCGCTGCGCGGCAGCATGACGGTGGCGGCCACGCTGGACGCCGCAGGCGAAGCCACCCGCGACATTCCCGCCCCCGGCACCGCCTGGGCCGATGCGTCGCTGCTGGACGCGCTGGGCCTGCAGCCCGGCCAGACGCTGCTGCTGGGCGATGCGCGCTTTACCGTCACCCGCGTCATCGTGCAGGAGCCGGATCGGGGCATGGGCTTTATCAGTTTTTCGCCGCGTGTAATGGTCAATCAGGCGGATGTGGCCGCCACCGGCCTGATTCAACCCGCCAGCCGCACCAATTACCGTTTTGCCGTCGCGGGCGACGCCAAGGCCGTCAAAGCCTTCGTCAAATGGGCCGAGCTGGAGCTGAAAAAGCCCGGCGCCGATACCGGCCTGCGCGGCGTGCGCCTTGAATCGCTGCAAAGCGGCAGCCCGGAAATGCGCCAGACGCTGGACCGGGCCGAGAAATTCCTTAATTTAGTCGCGCTGCTGGCCGCGCTGCTTAGCGCTGTGGCGGTGGCGATTGTGGCGCGCAGCTTTGCCGCCCGGCACTTGGAAGACTGCGCCATGCTGCGCGTGCTGGGCCAGCCGCAGCGCACGATTGCGCTGGCTTACACCTTTGAGTTTGTGCTGGCCGGGCTGATTGCCAGCGCGCTCGGCGTGGCGCTGGGCTTTGCCGTGCATTACGGCTTTGTGCTGCTGCTGGCCGGGCTGGTGACGACGTCGCTGCCCGCCGCCAGCCTCTGGCCGGTGGCTTTCGGCATCGGCATGGGGCTGACGCTGCTGCTGGCTTTTGGCCTGCCGCCGGTGCTGCAACTGGCCTCGGTGCCGCCGCTGCGGGTGATTCGCCGCGACATGGGCAATTTGAAACCGGCGTCGCTGCTGGTGCTGGGGCTGGGCGTGCTCGGTTTTGCCGCGCTGCTGCTGGCGGCGAGCAATGATTTGAAGCTGGGCCTGATTGCCGTCGGTGGCTTTGCGGGCGCCGTGGCGCTGTTTGCGGCGGCCAGTTACGCCGCCATCCGGCTGCTGCGCGCCAGCGTCAGCGAGACGACGGCGCCGCGCTGGCTGGTGCTAGCCACGCGCCAGCTCTGCGCCCGCCCGGTCTATGCCGTCGTGCAGACCAGCGCGCTGGCCGTCGGCCTGCTGGCGCTGGTGCTCTTGGTGCTGCTGCGCACCGACCTGATCGACAGCTGGCGCCAGTCCACTCCGCCGGACGCGCCGAACCGCTTCGTCATCAACATCCAGCCCGAGCAGGGCGAAGCGTTTCAGCAGGCGCTGAAAGACGGCGGCGTGAAAAAGTTCGACTGGTATCCGATGATTCGCGGGCGGCTCGTGGCCATTAACGGCAAGCCGGTGTCGCCCGACGATTTTGAGGGCGACCAGGCCAAGCGGCTGGTCGAGCGCGAGTTCAACCTGTCCCACAGCGCCCAGCCGCCCGCGAACAACCAAATTCTCAAAGGGCGCTGGACGCCGGACGAGCAAGGCGCAGTCAGCGTCGAAGAAGGGCTGGCGAAAAACCTCGGCCTCAAGCTCGGCGACCGGCTGCAGTTCGACATCGGCGGCCAGTTGAGCGAGGCCAACATCACCAGCCTGCGCAAGG
>JAPLPS010000349.1 GCA_026400075.1 Polaromonas sp. | reverse complement strand
GGGGTTTTCCTGTGGGGTTAAGAAGAAAAAATCAGTGCTGCGCCGGGCATCAGCCTTGCGTGGAGCCCTGCTGCAGCATCACGCGGATCACGTCGCCTGCAGCGCTGGCCGCTTCCATGGCCACGCCGATAATTCGGTTGTTCACACCGGCCGCTGGCGCGGCCAGCACGCCACGGCCCACGCCATCGGACGTGACCAGGGCGCCCAGCGCCAGGGCTGCGCCAGCCTCCACATAGGCAATGCCCGACAGGGCCACGTCGCAGCGCTCGCCCAGGGCGGGCGCCACCTCGCTGTTCACGCCCAGCAAGCTGTCGCTCACCGCAGCGGCCGGCACCACGGTTTCAGCCGCTGAGAACTTGACGATGCGAAAGGCTGCAATGGCCGCGCCCGCAGTGAAGGATTTGAAAAGTCCGGGATTGCTCACGATAAAGCTCCAAAAAAATGGGAATAGGGTTGAAAAAACTCAGCGGCGTCCGCCGCTGACCACATGAGCCACGGCATGGGCGTAAGGCACGGGGGTGCCGTCAGCCTCGGACTGCGTCTGGTAGCGCGTCGCTGCAGAGGCAATCGCCTCGGGATCACCCAGATCCACCGCAGCACCGGCGCGCTGGTTCGTGGCGTGTTCGCCAAAGCTGACCTGCGCGGGCTGGGCCGTCAAAAATGCCTTGAAGCCGTCGAGCAGCGGCGCTTTGGCGTCACCCTCGCCGAACTGCACGGGCGCGCTTTGGGCCGCCAGGTGGTCCAGCGTGGCCAGCGCCACCGCATGCTGGGCGGGCAGCAGCTTGGCCTGGGCGGCCAGACCCTCGCAAAACGCCACATGCGCGGCATGCGCCTGATCAGCCAGCGCCTGCGCCTGATTGGCCTGGTGCTGGGCCAGTTGCGCCTTGAGCCGGGTGTTTTCCGCTTCAGTGGCGGCGCTTTTCGCTTCGAGAGCGGCTTTTTCGGCAGGGGTCACGGTGTTCTCCAGGGAATGGTGGGGGTCAGAAAATGCAGGGGCCGGGATGGCGGCTGATTCAAGAGCGGCTTCGCGTATTTCGTCTTGGGCGGCCTGCTCCAGGTCTTGCACCATGAAGCCGGGAATGACTGCATCGGCCACGGCCTGGCCCTTGTCGCCGATCAGCCAGTCGCGCATGCGCCGCCACAGGCTGGCGTTGGTCACGTCATCCCATTCACTGAAGGCCATACCTTCCTGAAAGCACACGCAGCCATCGTCCTCAGCGCCCGCAAAGGCCGGGTCGTCCAGTCCTTTGACCGCCGGGTTCTGGGCACCCAGCGCGCCGACGTGCTTGAGATACCAGACACCGGGCACCGGGTTGCTGGGATCTGTGGGGCGGTAAAACTTGGCTGACAGCGCGCCGTAGCGCCCGGCATTGGCCGCTTCGGCAAAAGCCGGGTCCACCTGGTCGGGTGTGCCGAACAGGCCGCGCTCAGTGGCTTTGAGCTGGGCAATCCAGCCTTGGGCCGGATCATCGGTGGCCGGGTGACCAATCACGATAGGGGCTTTGCTCAAGGATGGGTTGAACGCAGCGGCGGTGGCTTGCAGGTCTGCGGCAGAAAAGTCGATGGTTTCGCCGGACATCGTGGTCCAGCGTCCAGGCTTGAAAATGTGCAGCGGTTTGGCGGCGGGTTTTGTCATGCCGCCAGTGTCTTGCGCGAGGCGGGCGGGCGCTAACGGGATAGGCTTCGGGGGGCGAGCATTTTGGTGGAATCGCCGAAATGGTCTAGTGTTTTTTCATCAAGCCTGCGCGTTGCAGGTTTGGCGCACAACAGCAATGCCGTTTAAACGCAAATTAACGCGGTTGTAACGCATGGCAAGCGCGCCGGACGTATCAGCGCCGCCTCAAAGCCCTTCAACGCGCTGCAGGCCCGCTAATTTGAGTGGGCGCTTTTCACAGCCCATCCATCAAAAAATCATTCAGCGCGTCAAGCACCAGCTGGCGCTCCTGCGGGTACAGCGCGCCGTTGGGCTGGAGCGGCAAAAAGGGCCGCGCTGGGATCGTTACCTTGCGGCCCCGGCCCGCCTGGCCGCCGAACTGGTGGATGGCGGCGTACTTTGCGGTGGCGCTCACCGTCAGAGTTTGGCCCGAGACGACAGGGACGATCTGCTCGCGCAAAAATCCGCTGTCAATCAGCGGCTTTTTGTTCGCCAGTTTGGCATTGCCGCGCGCGTTCAGGCCGCCACTTTTCTTGACGTTGCCCTTGGAGCCTGCCAGACGAGCGCTGAGCATGCCCAGCGTCGCCGCGCTGTTGGGCGTCCAGGGCGTGCCGTCGGGTGCGGTGCTGGTGTCAAAGCGCTGCTTGGTGCGCTCGGTGATGCTGTCGCCCAGGGCCGTCAGCACCGGCGCCAGGTTGCCCATGCGCGCTTGCAGCGCCTTCAGGACGTTGCGTAACGACTCGTCGTGGACTTCAATGGTGAAGGTGGTCATAATTCAGGGTGAGCGGTTGTTTCCAATGGGAATGGTTGTATGCCCTTTGCGGGCCTGCATTATTCGGTTCGAATCCGACGCCGCTCACTTCGACAGCGGCACATACCGGCTCTCATTCATATTTGCCGCGTTGGCCATTCCCCCGGTCACCACAAAGTTCGACACGATGCGCCCACGCACGCCGTCAAAACGCCCCTTCTCGTTGTAGTTGACCCGCACAATGACTTTGCCCACCCGCTCGCCCATATCCACCACATACAGCAGCGTGTTGTTGTCCGTGTCCAGGTAAACGCTGGCAGCTTCGAGCTGCAGCGGCAAGTCGCGCCACACGCTCTCTGGCATGGCCGCGCCGCGAACAGCTTTGGTGTCGCGCAGCGCGTGCATCAGTTCGGTGTCGCGCATCCACACCGCCGCGTTCTCCAGCGCCACCTTTCGCTCGGCCAGCGCGGCGACGATGGCGGGCGCCACGGTATGCACCTGCACCGCATTGCCGCCCGCCTGCAGACCGCCCCGCGTCGCGTCAAACGTCGCCTGCCATTGCGCCAGGCGCTCTTGCTGCAGCACCGGCTTGACGGACTCCCAGACCTGGGCGCCCAGCGGGGCGTTTAAATTGATGAGCTTGGCGTCGATCAGCTCCTGCAGCGGGCGCTTCACACTGGCGCCTGGCGCGTAGTCAAAGCCTTTGTCGATGCCTACCGGCGCGCCGGTCTTGGGGTTGATGGCATCCCAGCCAGTTGGCGGCTCGCCCAGCCCGGCCCTGGCGCTGGCTTCGCCTTCCTTGCGCGTCACGCTGACCACTCGGCAATGGCAACCCCAGCCACAGGGCGGGTAATGCGTTTCCCAGAACGGGTGGCTGGCCAGCAGCGTCAGGCCGTGCCACTCCAGGTGCAGCGGGCGCGGGTTGAGCACGCCGTCGCTGTGGATGTAGCGCCAGTAGGGGTGCAGCTTGAGCACCTCCGGGTCGCTCATCTGGGCGCGGCGCCCGGCGGCGTAGCTGGTGGCCATGTTGGTCTGGTAAATCACGCGGGTGCGCCAGGCTTCACCCTCTTTGGTGCCTTCGCCCGTCCAGCCGGTCCAGCCGTGCTTGGCGACGATTGCCCGAAAGTCCCGTTGAAACGCCTGCAGCCCGGCGCCGCCCTCAGCCGCCTTGATGACAGCCGCGTGCAGGTCAGCCAGCAGGTCAACCTTGGCTGCGCCCGCCACGATGAAAGCGCGGTCGTGCGCGGCGCGCAGGATGTCGTCCCAGCGCTCGGTGGGCAGGCGCAGCTTTTGGCGAAGGAATTCGATTTGGGCGTCAAACGGCGTGCCAAATCCTGCGCTCAGTGAGGGACTGGCCACGGCTTAGCCCACGCCCTGGGCGGCGTCGTCCATGCCCTTCAACTCGGCCAGCGCCAGCGCGGCGGCCATCAGCTTGACCAGCTGGCCAGACTCCAGCCCGCCATACGCCTGCACCAGCGCCTGCTGCAGCGCCTGCGCGCTATCAGCCTGATCCACCAGCGCCTGCAGCTGATCCACCATGCCCGCCCACTGCGGCGCGCCAGCGGCCAGCAGCGCATCGGTCTGCGCTTGGAGCGGGTCGGCGCTGCCCGCGTTCAAGGCCGCCTCGGCAAAGGCGGGCGCGCCGACTGAAACGGCGGGCGCAGCGCCGGGCGCGCTCTGCAAGTCGCCATCCTGGTAGCCGTAGGCGCGTTGCCAGTAATTGTTCGTGAACCGGGCACCGGCGTCATAGTTGCTCTTGTCGCGCGCGGCCTGCAGCTTGTCCTGAGACTCCTGATCCCACAGGCTCCAGACGGGGGCCACGGCGCCGCCAAAGTTCAGCTCACACACCCAGCGAATCAGCTGATTCATCGCCGCCGCCACGATCTTGGCATCGCCGTCGCGCAGGTGTTTGGTCACTTCCAGCCCGGCCCCGGCGCTGGCTTTATTCGCGCTGGCCTCGGTGGTCTGGTTTTGGCCCAGCAGGGCAATGGATATCTCGCCCCGGCAGTGCAGCACCAGCCGTTCGTACAGGTCAGCGCTGGCCGATTTACCTGCCATTTCGACTAGCTCGACACTGCCGTCGTCGGGAATCGTGGCCACGCCGTCCTGGATCAATGCTTCCAGGCTGTCGAGCAGCTTGGCCCGCTCTTCGTTGCTGGCGCTGCGCGGCAGTTTGCCAATGCTGAAGGCACTGCCGAACTTCTCGGCAAATGCCAGCCAGAACTTCATGCCGCCTTTTTTGAACGTCAGCGGCCAGAAACACAGGCTCAGGTCAGCAAAGCCATAGGGATTCTGGTAAGTCGGGTCTTGCCGTGGCAGCAGGAATTTGCGCTCGGGCAGCAGCTCGCCCAGCAGCGGGCTGGCCCGGCTCTTGAAGCGCAGCTGGTTGCTGGCGTCAAAGCAGAACCATTCGGGCGGCTTGGCCTGCACGTCCACCGGCACCCACAGGCCGCCCACGCGCTGCCATTCAATCTCCATAGGCTGGTAGCCGTAGAGCGTGGCATCCAGAATCTGGCCGATGATGCGCTCCAGGTCCAGCGTGGTCAGCATGGCCTCAATGGCTTTGGCCGTGCGGCTGGCCGCCTGGCCACGGTCCAGACCCCACTCCAGCGCCTTCACGGCTGACTTGCGGCGGCGGATGCAGGCGCCCACCAGCGCGTCGCCCTGCAGGGCGCGATAAACCGAGATGTCTTTGCCCTGCGCCTTGAGGATCGGGTCCGGGTTGGGCAGCCACTGGCCGAGCGCGGAAAAGTCAATGCTTCGGGCACGCGTGGCCAACTGGTCGGTCAAAGGAGAAATGGTGGCCATGAGTTCAATATCCGTTCAAGTTAACGCTGCCACTGCCAGCGCGCACACGCGGGCGGCTGGCGACGGCCGGGGCACCCCAGCCGCCCTGGGAGGCTTCCCACAGCATGTGTAGGGCATCGGGGCCGTCATCGTGGTCAGCTTTGGGGAAGTGGCGCAGCTGCTCAATCAGCGTGACCTGGCTGGGGTGCAGCAGGATCATGCCGTTGACCATGTGCGGCTGCAGGGACTCGATGCGCAGCAGCTTGTCGGTGCTGGGCTGGATGGCGCGGGCGGGGATGGGTACGCCTTCCTCGGCGCCGCGCCGAATCAGCTCGGTGCGCAGGAACTCCTGAAACTGCACCGCCTCGACTACCCACAGCACGCACTTCCAGCGCTTTTGCAGCGTGATCACGTCGCTGATGATCTTGTCGGGCAGGCGTTTCTTGATGTCGGCCGCCACCACATCGAGCCGACGTGTCTTCAGGTGCAGACGGCCCACCAGCAGGGCGGACGGGTCGCGGCTGGCGCCCGCTTTTCCTAGAGACGGATCGCAGGCGCCCAGGAAGACCACTTGCGGGTCTGTTAAGTCCTCAACCCAGTATTGGATAACGCCTTCACCCGAAAACGGGGAGTTGTCACCGGCCACCGGGTCGTTCTGGTATTCAGAATCAAAGGTGGCGTGGCCGTCTCTAGCGCGGATTTTCATCAAGGTGAGCAGGCTGCGCGCCGCCCAGCTCACGATAGAGCCTGCCAGCATTTCAGCTTCATGCTCTATATAGAAGGCGTCCGCCGCCGGTTCGCCCTCATTGCGCAGGATTTCTTCCCACTGGTCCCACAGGCTGGTGTTGTCCGGCCACTGCAGCAGCGCCTTGAACCTGGCGCGGGTCCACATCGGATTGGCCAGCGTGCGGCTCAGCACGCTGTCGTAATGCAGGATGGTGCCGATATAGACCACGTCGAACTTGGCGCCAGCGCCGCCCAGCGGCAGCACCGTCTTGGTCAGCCAGCCCTGCAGCTTGTCGCGCTGCTCGGGGCTGCGCACTTGTTCATCGTTCTCAATGTCGTCCAGCACGCACAGGTCGGGCCGCCACGGGCCGTGGCGCAGGCCGCGCAGCTTCTTACCACTGCCCGCCACCTGCACCTTGGCATCGTTGCGCGTGACGATGGTGCCCGCCTGCCAGACCCGGCCCTGACCAACGGACTCGGGGAAATCCATGCTCAGGCGCGGATTGAACTCCAGCTCGGCCTTGATGGCTTCGAGCATCGGGTACGCCTGGTCAATCGAGTCCATGACGATGACCGGGTACTTCTTGCGCCCTGTCACCAGGCACCAGAGCACGAACAGCTGGCTGACCAGCGTCGATTTGGCCTCACCACGGGGCGCGGCGATGGCGTCGGTTTCGCCCTTGTCGCTGGCCACGATAGCGGGCAGGCGTACGAACAGGTAGTCGTGCAGCTTGCTGCGGTGCGGACTGCGGATGTAGTGCGGGAAATAGGTTTGGGTGAAAAACCCGAAGTCCTCATGCGCCCGGCGCCGCCGCTCGGCCCGCGCCTTGGGGTCAGGGCTGAAGCCGCTGACTTCGGCCTCGATCCGCTGGCGCAGCTGAGCGACAAACGCCACCAGGTCAGCGGCGGCGGCTTTTTGCGTTAACTGGGGGCGCTTGGTTGCCATGCGTTAACGCTCTAATCGTCCATTGGATTCTGGCCATCGCCCTGCATCCAGCGGATGGCAGCGGCTACCCCCTGCTCGTAGCTCATGCCCGGCCAGCGACTGCAGCCCTCGTCTTCTTGCGCTGCGCATTGATTCAGCACATCGTCGATAACGTCTTGATCTGGCCCCATGCTCAGGCGCTCCAGGTGATTGCCTTGACGGCCCACATCTGGGCGGTCTGGGCCCCCGTGATCGCTACGCTGGCCAGGCGCTTGGCTTCTGGGTCGGTGCTGGTGCTGCGCAACTCGTTGAGGCTGTCGATGACGTTGGCGAAACTTTGCTTGCAGGCATTCACGGCAGGGTTGCCACCGGGGTTAAAGCTCAGGCCAACGGCTTTTTCTCCGAAGGACGGCTGGCTGATTTTTTTCTCATTGGAGTCGGTCATGGTTTCCTCTTCGGTGATTGATGGTTAACTGTTTATCGTTCGCCGCGTGAATACGCTTCCAGCGCGGCCAGGGCGGCTTCGCCCATGTTGGGGTGCAGGCGCAGCAGCAGCTCGACAAAGCCCTTCACCGCGCCGGTTTCAATCGCCAGCTGGTCGGTCTCGGGCATCAGGCTGCGCATGGCGGCTTTGGCCTTGCCCAGCGAGTCGGCCAGGCTGGCAATGGCTTTGGCCTCGGCGACGGGGTCGGGTTCTTCTTTTCCGCCCAGTTGCTCCAGGATGGCTTCGGCGCGCAGGATGACAGCGGCAGCCACGCGGCCCATTGCTTGGTCAAAGCCACCACCGGCGACGATCAGGCTGGCTTTCTGGAACTTGTCCCAGTCGTCGCCCTGGGCCAGTGCGTCGGCCTTCCAGCGCCGGGCCGTGGCCGTGCCAATACCGCACTGCACGGCGGCCAGATCCAGCGGCGAGCCGGACAGAAAAGCTGCGCGCAGGGCCAGCTGCGTTTCTTTCGGGTGTGCCATGCGTCAGCCGCCTGGGAACTTGGCGCGGCCCTGGGCCACGTCGCGCCCGCGCTCGGTCAGTCGGACCACATCGTCCTTGACCTGCGCCAGCTCCACATCGGCAAGCCAGGTCACATCGGCGCGCACCAGGTCAGTGCTGACCACCAGGCCATGCACCAGCTCCAACTGCTTGACCAGCACCGTGATGCGCGCCGTGCCCGATGGCTCAAAGTACAGCGTGGCCAGCAGGCTGGCGCGCCGGTGCGCGGGGAGAATGTCGCGGTTCATGGCATGCCTCTTTCTGCGATGCGGTTCAGGATTAGGCGCAGTGTGTCGGCCACGCCGCCGAGCTGGCCTTCCATGCGGCTGTTGCTCTCGACCACGCGGTTGAGCTTGTCGTACACGGCAGCCAGGTCGGCATGGGTGGGAGCCTTCTCCGAAATCACTTCCAGGCGCGAGATACGCTCGGCGTGGGCTTGCTTGTCGGCGGCAATCTTGGTTTCCAGTGCGGCGACGCGGTCATCGGTCGCCTTGTTTTTTCCCACCAGGTGGGCATAAAAGCCCACGCCCCAGGTTGAGATGATGTTGACGGCCACCAGATAAGGCATGATTTGCGCGAAGTCGATCATTTCAGGCTTTCAGGCACCGGCTCAGCCAGCACGCCCTGCTTGACCGGGCGCAGCAGCAGCACGCCGACCAGGCAAGCCAGCCGGATAGCATTTTGGGTGCCGCCGCCCAGCCAGTCCAGGCCGCTGGTGTTGTCGGCGATGAGCTGCAGCAGCTCGGGCAAGACCACGCCGAGCGCGGCAAGCTGGACAGACCAGGCGCGCCAGAGCCTGCGCCAGTGGGGCACCAGACGCGAACGTTTGGCGGCGCGTGGTTCAGGGGCTTTTGAGGGGTTCATGCGCCCTATTTTTTCCGCGCGCGTGCGAAGTGGGCAGCGGGAGACGCTTCGGGGGGGGCGGCATAAAAAAACCGCCAGGCATTGCGCGCTGGCGGGTTTTTTAGTCTGGACTCCAGGGCGATATGTTCAGCCGCGAAGCCTATCCCCGGCTTTGTCGGGGATGGAATCCGCTATCACTGAGTTTCACTTTTAGGCTCAGGCTTGCCAAAACGCTCAGGGAGACGTGCAAATATTTGACCCGTTACGCCTGAATAAAACACGATTCCCAAAACATTTCCAGTAAGGTATTTACCCTGATCTGAAAATTCAGTGGGCTTGTCTCGCGTCGGTTTTGAGTGCATGAAGTCATACACGATATAGGGGTCGCTGAGTTTCATGACTACCAGGACTTTCAATGCAGGTAATTCCTTGGAAGCTTTTGCATTGTCAAGATTGAACTGTGCAGTTGGTTCTGGGTCTTGATAAAACAAGGCTCTGGTAATTTCCAAAAACGGAATCTTTTTTGCTGCAATCCCGAAGCTGTTGTAGTTTGACTCTTCGACGGTGACAGACGCACCATAAGCATTGCTGGCTTTGTAGGTACTTCTTGACTGTACTTTTCTATCTACATCAAACTGATCCAGACCGTTGCTCTCGCGTCTCGCTATTTGAAAATCTGGCCCTCCTATGCCATTCATTGATGAAGGCTTGGGAAGGACAAGTAGCCGCACCTCACTGGTATCGGCATTGAAGCTGTACTTGAACCCAGAAAAATACTTGTCAGCAGAGGAAACAGGCAAAACAAAGGCAAAAGTATCTTCCAGGGTGAGGCCGCCAAGAAACTTTTCCGAAAAAGCTGCTGTTTTTCTGGCGTTGAAGTCAGCGGTTGACTCAAACTCTCCTTTCTTCACGCCAGACAACTTTTCGATAGCCCCCACGACTTTTTCAATAGGCATTCCCGCATATCCTGGCTTGAGATTATCGCTTTCAATCATCTCCATTGAAAACTTCACCAGCGGAGCTTTCTTCTGCTCTTGTTTGATCTGGGCCGCTTGCTCCCTTTTCACCGAGGGCGTTTTTTGTGCCATACAGACGCCCGCCAAAGATGTGGCGAGCACCAGAACCACCAGCTTTTCCATGTTTATCCTCCTGTGATAATTTGATTTTGAAGTGCGCAGCACCGTTGACTCAAAGATGCTGCGAGTACGATTTTGCATGAAGCTGAAATTGAAAAACCCGCCAGGCATTGCTGCTCTGGCGGGTTTTTTGCATCTTTACACCAGGTGTAAAGACGTAAATTTCGTGGTGTCAGACCGGCTCTGGCCGGGCAGCGGCGCTAGATCATTCCTCCAGCTCTTCGAGCCCGGCAATCACCTGTTTTTCCAGCGCCTTTAGCTCCAGCTCCTCGGGCGTCGGTGGTGCCAGTTCGATCACCTTGTTGTTGGCGATCAGGTGGCGCTTGAGCGGGGCGAAGGATGGCCATAACGGCTCGTAGTGACTCCAAGTTTTATCGAAGCGAAGAAACTCTGCGCGCAGTTTTGCCTGGGCTTTCGATAAGCCCTTGAGCAGTGCTTTTTGCTTCGCCGGGCTGTACAAGTACATTTTCACTGGGCGTAAAAAGCGCTTAGCCTGATCCGCTTCTCCATTCATCCACTCACCTTTGAACTCTCCATCGACATAAACCATGATGGTGTACTTCAGCGGCTTTATCTGCTGCACCTGCAGCGTCAGCGCGTAGCCGTCCACCGTGAGCTTGACCGATCCCCAGGGGTGGCTCAGCTTGTCCTGCACCTGGAGCCATTCGTCCTTGGTCATACGGCCTCGACTTCCAGCGCAAACGGCGTGATTGAAAAGTCTTCCACGCCAGTCACCACGCTGATGCCCGCGATGCCGCGCACGGCGTCCGGCTCGTTCAGCATGGCTTCCTTGTTCACTTCGAGCTTGGTGCGGACAAAGCGGCTCAGGTTCATGCGGTGCAGGGTTTCAATCACGCTGTCAGCGCCCCGGATGCTGACGCTGGGCGGGCGCTGGCGCCAGCTCACTTCGCCGGTGACCAGGTTCGCCGTCTTGCCGCTGCCTTCGCAGAGCTGGGCGCGGTTGGCTTCGCAAAAGGTTTGAATGCCAGTCTGCAGCGCCGTCATGTGCGTTTGCTGGGCTTCGAGCACCGGCTGGAATTTTTGGGCAATGTGGGCGATGGCGTCGTTCATCTCTGCGCGGCTGCGCTCGAATTGGCGCTGCACGTCGCCCAGGACTTTGATGTCGGCGGCGCAGTCGGTTTTGCTTTGGGGCACGCGGGTGGCGGCGGGGGTTTTGAGTTTGATTCGGGTAGCCATGATGGAGAAATTCCTTTTGGGAGCGTTACAAAACAGGGTTGAGGGGAAAGGGGTTAACGGTCAGCAGCGGGTGCCACGGCTGGGGCAGCGCTGGAAGTCCTGCGCGCCAGAGCGCAGCACGAGCTGGTGCTGGGGCATGTAAACGGGGCTCTTCATCACGTCGCCGTAATCCCTGGCTGGGGCGCGCACGCCGACATAAGCGGGGGCATCTGCCGTGACAGCAGCCTTTTTTGGCAGGGCGGCCTGCTCGGCAGACGGGACAAAGCTCCAGACACGATCTGCGCCTTCTCCACTGCAACTGAGCTTGCCGTAATTGAGCATGGTTCTCAGGGCCGAATCGACTCGCTGAGCCAGCGTGCAACTGGCAGTCGTGTTCGTGTCCGCCCGAGAAAACACATAGACCAGCTCGTCCCTGCGGGCAGTAAGCGGCCAGATACGGGCCATGAATTCCAGCACCGCCGTGCTGCCAGCTTTGCGCGAGTGGTTGGGCACGATCAGGAGCGCGGCTGCGGGAGCTTGCGCGGGGACTTCAAGATTGATGGATTTGAGGGTCATGATTTTTAAAACAGGATGGGTTGGAGCGGCTTCAAGACGGGCCGGTCAATGATGATTTCGAGCTGTCGCCAGGTGATGGGTGCATGCAGCAGGTTCAGCTCCAGCACGGCGGCGGCTTTGCTCAGGCCTTGGCCGTGGGGCGCCGAGGCGGTCAGCTGGTCGAACTGGGCGCGGATGACGCTGTTGCGCCGCTCTTTGCGCAGATCGTCGAGCGTGGGCACGTCCAGGCACTCGCCGCCCAGCTTGTCGGCCAGCTTCAGCGTGGCTGGCGCGCCGACGATAGCAACGATCTGCGCCCAGCGCCGCGCACCGCCTGCGTTGTTGCACGGGCCTTTGGGCACGACGATTTGCACGCCCGGCCACACGTTCAGCAGGCGCAGGCCGTCATGCACACCCAGCAGGGCCAGCAGCCGGACGCCGCTGGGCGGCACCAGATGCGCGAACGCATAAAGGTCTTCCTCGCGGATGGGGCTGACGGGGTGATGCGGTAAGAGGGTGCGGGTCATGATGGTTTTCTTCTTTTGTTGAGCGGTGGCGGGCGGGCGCGGCGGCTTGGCTTAAGCCTGGGCGGCCCTGTGGGCTTTGGCTTTTTTGCTGGCCAGCGTGCGGCTGAGCGCGCCGACCAGCTTGTGCAGGACGTGCGGGTCAGCAAACTCGATGGCGCTGCACCAGCCGTTTTTCTTGCAGATGGCGTTGACGTACTTCACGGTGTCGGTGATGTCGGTAACCGTGACCAGCTCGACCAGCAGGGCGCTGACTTTGCCGCGCAGCGCCTGGCGCTCCAGCGCCACGCTGGGGCTCACTTTGCCGGTGGCGCGGGCTTCTGCCTTGGGCGCTACGGCGCCCTGGGAGCTCAGGTAGCCGCTGACGATGCCCAGTTCGGTCAGCGTGCAGTCTTTGGCGCTGGTCTTGCCGGTGCGCGCCTGGAGCATGGCGCGGTAGGTGGCATCGTCCATTTGGAGCTGGCGCTGCTTGGTCTTGATGGCCTTGATGTAGGCGTTGCGCTTGTCGTTGCGCGCCGTGTCTTCGGCGTCGCGGCGGCGCTGCTGCGCGGCGTAGGTGGCGGCGGTGTGTGTTTTGATGGTGTTGCTCATGATGGTTTAAGCCTTGGGTTTGTTGAGGTTCTGGAGCCTGTCGGCGCGTTTTGCGAGGATGTCGGCGCGCAGGATGGCGTTAGCCTTGCGCACGGAATCGGGCATGGGGGCGATCTTTTTTCGGTCGGCGTCGAGCTTTGCCAGCGCCGGGTCGCGCCCGCCGAAGACCTGGGCCAAGCCCTGGCCGATTCCCATCACCTGGCCGCGCACCGTCACGGTGGCGTCAGTCGTGGTCAGCAGGGCGCCGCAATGTGGGCAGCAGGTTTGCATCACAGCACCCCCGCCAGCCGGGCCAGCACCGCCATGTAACCGGCAATTCCAGTGGCCAGCACCAGCGCACGGGCCAAATGCTCGGCGCGGGTCAGGGGGCGGTAGTACGCTTCAATCACGCCGGGCGCAAAGCTGTACGCAGGCGTGCGGCGCTGGACTGGCTGGCGCTGCTGGGCTTGCTTGTGGCAAACGCCCGTGCATGCGCGCACAGCGTTAAGGCAGACGCCGATTTGCTGGCAGGTCTGCAGGGGATTAACGATTTTTTGCATGCTGATCTCCCAAAAGTGGGTTGAAGGTTTTTCCCTGGAAGCTGACCCAGTCAAGGTAGGCGTCCATGACAGCAGCCGAGCGGCTGATGCCAAAGAACGCTTTCAGGCGCTTGGCGCGGCGGCGCACCCAGCGCACGTCCAACTTGAAGTGCGCGCCGTTCATGGCTTGACTTCCAGTTTTGCGGGGTTCTGCGGGCAGTGCTGGCAGGCGTGCCAGTGCAGCGCCTTGTCGTGGCCCGTGCCGCGAATGACTTTCCACTCCAGCGCCGCAAAGTCTCGGCACTGATTCGTTGAAATGTCACGGCCCAGGTGCGGGCAGTCCACGCGGCCTTGGCCGAAGGCTTCAATCACGCGGTCAATGAACTTTGGCGACGGGTCTTTGATGCGGCTCTCGCCGGTCATCAGCACACGCGCAACGTAGGGGCGGCTCACGCCCATCCGCTTTGCCACATCGGTCACAGCGCCCCGCTTGCCGTAGTTCGCAACCGCTTCTTTGAGCAGCGCAAGCCAGCGCGGCTCCACGGCAGGCAGCGCATACGTTACAAAATCAGTGGGATCAATCATGTTCAAAACCTGTTTCTGAGGTGACTGAAGAAGCTTGTTCTTGGGGCGCGGCGGCAAGTGGTGCTACGACTTGACAGCGGTTCGGATCCCACAGCTCCCTTTGCCGCCAGCGCCAGACCGGGGCCAATTGACCCAGATTGCGCGTGAGCCGCCAGAAATGGCCGCTGGCCGGGCCGGGCTGGTCTTCGCCCGGATGGTGCCGCCCCAGGCGCTCGACAACGCCGCACATCTCCAGGCGCTCTAAGTAGCTCGCGATGTTTTTGTGGGCATCTTTTTCAGTGCCTGTCGC
>JAPLPS010000131.1 GCA_026400075.1 Polaromonas sp. | reverse complement strand
GCAGGGTGATGTTGAGCCTGGGCACTTGCACCGGCGCGTCGCCACCCCTGTGCAGCGAGGTCAGGAAGTCCAAATCGAAGTCGGGTTCGTCTTCCTTGGTGTAGCGGGTACGGTCAACGACCGGCAGGAACCCCATCTTCAGCGATTCAATGGCGTCATGCACGTCAATCTTGATATCCGATGGCATGGCCAGCGAGATGTTCTTGCCAGGATGCGCAAAGTCCAGGTCCACGGTCGTGTCACCAGCGTTCCATTTGACACCGAAGCTATTTTGGTAGGCGAGGTAGGCATGGGTGCCCACCAAGATGCCGCCAGCACGAAAAAGGCCGTAGTCAGACAGCCTGCCGAGCACCCGAGCGTGTTTGGGGATCACCCCGTAACAGCCCAGCTCTATGACAGAGCGGCACAGACGCCCCAGATGCAGTGATGCCTTTTTGGCGGCAGGGTCAGCGTGGCTTTCGATGAGCGCGCGGGTCGCTGCATCGTCGGGGCCGACATACATCTGCTGCAGTTTGCCGTCCGGGGATTTGACCTGGTGGTACCAGTAGAGGCGGCCTTTGACGAGCTTCTTGGCGAACCCGCCTGGCACGTCAGCCACTGACCTGTGCAGGTCCGCCTGCCGGGCAGCCTGAGCCAGTCCGGCATAAGCGGTCTGTGCAGCAGCCGATAGCTCGATGAATTTCGACATTTATATACTACCTTTTATGTTTTGGTAGTATATCTATTTCAGCCATATTCTCTCGTGAGGAAGGTAGCTTTTCAGGCGCGGCCGCGTTACCAGCGCACCCGTTCAGTCGGCCAGAAACAGCGCCTGCAGGTCGTTCAAAAAGTCAAAGCCGCGCTCGGTCGGCTTGGCGTGGATGAAATCGCGCTCAATCAGCCCCTTGCGCTCGGCCTCGTCCAGCCCTTTTTGAATCGCGGTGAAGGGCAGACCGGTCTTGTCGGCGAAATCCTGCAGCTTAAAACCGTCGCGCAGCCGCAGCGCGTTCAGCATGAATTCAAACGGCAGATCGGCGCGGCTGACTTCGTTTTCCTGCGTCACGGCGTTGCCGGCCAGCGCTTTTTCCATATACAGCGCCGGTTCCCGAAAGCGCACCTGGCGCACGACGCGGTGCGCAAAACTGAGCTTGCTGTGCGCGCCCGCGCCAATGCCGAGGTAATCGCCAAACTGCCAGTAGTTGACGTTGTGAAAGCAGCGGTGGCCGGGCTTGGCGTAGGCGGAAACTTCGTAGCGCTGCAGCCCGGCCTGAGCGGTCATTTCGGTGATCTGGTCGAGCATCGCGTAGGCCGTGTCTTCCTCGGGCACCACGGGCGGGAACTTGGCGAAGTAGGTGTTCGGCTCAATCGTCAGGTGGTAAATCGAAATGTGCGGCGGCGCCAGCGCCAGGGCTTGGCGCATGTCCTGGGCCTGGTTTTCCAGCGTCTGGCCGGGCAGCGCGTACATGATGTCGAGGTTGAACGTCTCAAACGCCTGCGCAGCTTCTTCAACGGCGGCAATCGCCTGGGCGCGGTCGTGGACGCGGCCCAGCGCTTTTAAATGCGCGTCGTCAAAGCTCTGCACGCCGATAGACAGGCGGCTCACGCCTGCGCTTTTAAAGGCTTTGAAGCGGTCTTTTTCAAACGTGCCGGGATTGGCTTCGAGCGTGATTTCGCAGTCGGGCGTCAGCTTGAGCCGGGCGCGGATGTCGCCGAGCAGCCGGTCAATCGCCTGCGGCGAGAACAGGCTGGGTGTGCCGCCGCCGATAAAAATACTGTGAACCGTGCGGCCCCAGATCAAGGGCAGCGAGGCTTCCAGATCGGCGATCAGCGCGTCGATGTAGCGCTGCTCGGGCATCTCGCCCGGCGCCTCGTGCGAGTTGAAATCGCAGTACGGGCATTTTTTCAAACACCAGGGCAGGTGTATGTAAAGCGAGAGCGGCGGCAGGGCGGCGAGCTGCAATGTGCCGCCGCGCATGTAATGCTGGATGTCTTTTTGGGTCATGCGAGTTTCGAGTCCGGCTTACAGCCAGCGTTCCCGCATCAATTCCATCATCTGGCGCGTCGCCTTGCCCCGGTGGCTGTTGGCGTTTTTGACCTCGACCGGCAGTTGGGCGAAAGTCTGGCCGAATTCTGGAATGAACATCACCGGGTCAAAGCCAAAGCCGTTACTGCCGATGGGCGCCAGCGTAATTTCACCGGCGACGCGGCCGCTGGCGATCAACGGTTCCGGGTCGTCGGCCGAGCGCACCGCCACCAGCGTGCTGACCAGCGCGGCGCGGCGCTGGGCGGGCTCGGTCAGGTGCGCCATCTGCTCCAGCAGCGCTTTGACGTTGTTGTCGTCGCCTTTTGAATAGCCGAACTGGGTGGCGTAATACGCGGTGTCCACGCCCGGCAGGCCGCCAAAGGCCTCGACGCACAGACCGGCGTCGTCGGCCAGCGCGGGCAGGCCGCTGAGCGCCGACGCGTGGCGTGCCTTGGTCAGCGCGTTTTCGACAAAGGTGCGATACGGCTCTTCGGCCTCGGGAATGCTCAGGCTGGCCTGACTCACCAATTCGAGGCCCAGCGGCGCCAGAATGGCCTGCAACTCGGCGAGCTTGCCAGCATTGTTCGATGCAAGAATGATTTTCATGTCAGGATTTTTTGGCCGCCGTGCGGCGTATCGCCTCGTTGATTTCGGCGATGGAGCGCTCAATCATGTCCTCATCCAGATCGTCGGCCATACTTTCGGTGTGGCCGGACTGGATCGTCGAAGCGAAATCGCCCGCGATCGTGTCGATAGCCATGTTCTGGGTGACGGCAAACACATCCGGCGTTTCCCACTCCATCGCCAGGACGGTGACGTTGTCACAGCGCTCGCCGCCAGCGCGCAAGGCGCTTTCGACCAGTTCAGGCACGGCTTGCGAGACGCTTTTACCCGCCAGCCGCTGCACAATCTCCTCATCGCTGAGCGTGCCCCACAGGCCGTCAGAGCACAGCAGCAGCTTGTCGCCGAGCATCAGCGGGACGCTGGCCTTGTCAAACACCGGCTTGATCGGCGAGCCCAGGCAGGTGAACAGGATGTTGCGGTTCACATGATCGAACTTGATCACGCCAGCGTTTTGCTGCTCCAGGTAGGAGTGGTCGCGCGTGCGCATCAGCAACTGGCCGTCTCTGACCACATACAGGCGCGAATCGCCGCAATGCACCCAGGTCGCCTCCGTGCCTTGCAAAATGGCCGCCACCAGCGTGGTGCGCGGCGTGTCGAGCATGCCTTTTGCGGTGGCGTAACGGACAATTTGCTGGTGGGCGGCCATCAGCGCTCTAGCCAGAAATTCGGCGGGATCCTGAATGATGGGCCGGGCCTGGCGCTGGTAGAGCGCAGAAACCGTCTCCAGCGCCAGCTGGGACGCGACCTCGCCTTCGGGATGGCCGCCCATGCCGTCAGCCAGCACGAACAGGCCGGACTCGCGCGTGTAGCAATAGCCCATGCGGTCTTCATTTTTGCCCCGTCCGCCAATGCGACTGAGCTGAAAGACGGAAAATTTCATTTAGCTTTGGTCGATTTCTTGTTATCGGACACCACGCTGTCAAACTGCAGCCTGACTTTTTCGCTGACGCTGAGCTTGGTGTAACGGCGCTCGCTCTCGCGACTCAGCTCTTTTTGCAGGGCAAAAACCGATTGCGGCCTTGCCAGTGCGTCGAGCGCCATGCACCATTCGACCACTTCAATCAGGTTGTCGGAATAGACACCGCGCAGGCGGGACATCGACAGGGACAAACGGTCTTTTTCAAGGCGCTGAGGCGCGTCGTTGGGCGGGTAGCCCTGCATGCTGGCGTACATGCAGGCGCCAATGGCGTATATGTCAGTCCACGGCCCCATCGCGGCGTCGCGGCGGTACATTTCAGGCGCCGCAAAGCCGGGGGTGTACATCGGGCGGATGAAGTTGCCCTCTTTGCTCAGCACCTCTCTAGCGGCGCCAAAGTCGATCAGCACGGCGCGGTTGTCGTCGGTGACAAAAATATTTGCCGGCTTGATGTCCAGATGCAGCATCTTGTGCTGATGCACGATGCGCAGGCCGCGCAGGATTTCGTCAAACAGCGAGCGAATCGTCGATTCGCGAAACACCTTGTCCTTTTTCATGTCGCGCGCGGTGATGATGAAGTCCTGCAGGGTGCCGCCCTCCAGGTAGTTCATCACCATGTAAACGGTTTCGTTTTCGCGGAAAAAATTCAGCACGCTGACCACCGAGCCGTGCGAAATCTGCGCCAGCGCGCGGCCTTCTTCAAAAAAGCTCTTCAGACCCAGACGGTACAGCGACAGCTTGTCAGGCAGCACATGCGGCAGCAGCTCCCCGGGGGCGCGCGTGGCCAGCGAGGCGGGCAGGTACTCCTTGATCGCGATTTGCAATCCTTCCCTGTCAAGGGCCAAGTAAACTACACCGAATCCGCCCGCTGAAAGTTTTCGCACAATGCGGTAGCCGCCGATCATGGTATCGGGCGCTAGTGAGGCGGGCTTGACCTTTGCCATAATTTCGGATGAGTGGCGCGATCATGATCGCCCCACTCGTTTTTCTCTCTCTTGTAAAAAGGCGTATTAGCGAATGGCAGTTTATAGCATGACGGGTTATGCCACTGTGCAGTCGAGCACTGCGCAATCGGCCCCTGAAACTGAACCCGGCCGGGGCTCCAGCGCCCGGCTGGGCGTGGAAATCCGCTCGGTGAACAGCCGCTTTCTAGACCTGGCTTTTCGCCTGCCCGACGAGCTGCGTCAGGCCGAGCCAGCGCTGCGCGAATTGCTCACCGCCAAGCTCAAGCGCGGCAAGGTGGAGATGCGCGTGTCGCTCGAAAGCAGTTCGGCCAGCAATCTGCGCGCGCCCTCCCCGGCCACGCTGCAGCGGCTCGGCTCCATCGAGGACAGCATCAAGGCCTGGCTGCCCCAGGCGGGCGCGCTAAGCGTGGCCGACGTGCTGCGCATCGCCACCAACGAAGACAAAAAGCCGCACGACCACAGCGAAGAGCTGCTCCAGCTGGCCCGCGCAGCGCTGAAGGCGATGATGTCGGCGCGCGAGCGCGAAGGCGCCCGGCTGGCCGAGATGCTGCTAGACCGCACCGCCCAGTTGCGCACGCTGGCCGAGTCGGCCGTTCCTATGGTGCCCAAGCTCGTCGAACAGCAAAAAACGCGCTTTCTGGAACGCTGGAAAGAAGCGCTAGCGCTCGGCACCAGCAGCGTGCTGCCCGAAGTCGCCCAGGACCGGGCGCTGACCGAAGCCACCGCCTTTGCCATCCGCATCGACGTGGCCGAGGAAATCACCCGGCTGGCCTCGCACCTCGACGAAATCGACCGCCTGCTCGCCAGCGGCGGCGAGCTCGGCAAGCGGCTGGACTTCCTGATCCAGGAACTGCACCGCGAAGCCAACACGCTCGGCTCCAAATCGGCCTCGCTGGAACTGACACGCGTGTCCGTCGATATGAAAGTGCTGATCGAGCAGATCCGCGAACAAGTCCAGAACATCGAGTGACACCGCTTGCGTCTCTTTACGCTTTACCTCTCAATTCACCGTATTCAAGCTACCCCGTATGGACTATCCCGGTAATCTTTTTGTAGTGGCCGCGCCCAGTGGCGCTGGCAAATCCAGCCTGGTCAAGGCTTTGATGGAACTCGACTCGGGCATCCAGCTGGCGGTTTCCCACACCACCCGGCCGCCGCGCGGCCAGGAAAAGCACGGCCGGGACTATTTCTTTCTCTCGCCGGAAGAATTCGACGGCATGGTCGGGCGCGACGCGTTTCTCGAATGGGCGCATGTCCACGGCAACCGCTACGGCACCTCGCGCCACGCCATTGAAGAGCGGCTGGCGCGCGGCGCCGATGTGCTGCTCGAAATCGACTTTCAGGGCGCCATCAACGTCAAGCGCATTTTTGCCAACGCGGTGCTGATTTTCATCCTGCCACCCAGCTGGGAAGAACTGCGCGCGCGCCTGCAGCGGCGCGGCGAAGACAGCGCCGAAGTCATCGAGTTGCGCCTGAAAAACGCCGCCATCGAGATGGCGCAGGCGCAAAAATTCGACTTCGTTATAATCAACGAGCTGTTTGAACGGGCAGTTTTCGACCTGAAAACCATTGTGCATGCCCAGCGTCTGAAGTATTCGGCCCAGCGCCGCGCCAGAGCCGAGACCTTCGAGGCCCTGCATATTCCCTAAGCAACAGATCAACCGAAAGACCATCATGGCCCGCATTACCGTCGAAGACTGCCTCGAAAAAATCCCGAACCGCTTCCAGCTGGTTCTGGCCGCCACCTACCGCGCCCGCATGCTCAGCCAAGGCCACGCACCGAAAATCGAGAGCAAAAACAAGCCCGCCGTGACCGCGCTGCGCGAAATTGCCCAAGGCAAAATCGGCCTCGAAATGCTGAAAAAAGTCCCCAACTGATTTTTTTCTTCTCCGCTAAAAAGCACCCTGATCCGGTGCTTTTTTCATTTCAGAACACCACAAAGCTGATTTTTTCGCGGCCCCATTCGGGCCGCGCTACATTTGAGGGATGAACGCAATGTCCCCGCCCGTCGCCCCCCGAAAACCGACGCCCGCCGCTGCCAACGCAGCGGCAGCCAGTTTTGCCGCCCTGATGGCCAAGCTGGACTACCTCAGTCCCACCGATATCGAGCAGGTTCGCCAGGCCTACCGCTTTGCCGATGAAGCCCATCTGGGCCAGCTGCGCCACAGCGGCGAGCCCTACATCACCCACCCGATTGCGGTCGCGCAGCAGTGCGCCGAATGGAAGCTCGATGCCCAGGCGCTGATGGCCGCGCTGCTGCACGACGCGCTGGAAGACTGCGAAGTCACCAAGCCAGACCTGATCGAGCGCTTTGGCGCACCGGTGGCCGAGCTGGTTGATGGCCTGACCAAGCTGGAAAAGCTCGAATTCAACACCCGCGAAGAAAACCAGGCCGAGTCCTTCCGAAAAATGCTGCTGGCGATGGCGCGTGATGTGCGCGTCATTCTGATCAAGCTGGCCGACCGCACGCACAACATGCGCACGCTGAGCGACACGCCGCGCAGCAAATGGCAGCGCATCTCGCGCGAAACGCTGGACATCTACGCGCCCATTGCCCACCGCCTCGGGTTGAACTCAACGTACCGGGAACTGCAGGATCTGTCTTTCCAGCACCTGCATCCGTGGCGCTACGCCACGCTGAACAAAGCCTTGACGCGCTCACGCGGGCGTCGGCGCGATGTGATCAAGCGAGTCCAGGCCGAAGTCGAGGCCGCGTTTGCCAGCGCCAGGATTCCGGTACGGATTTACGGGCGCGAGAAAACGCTGTATTCGATCTACCGCAAGATGGATGACAAGCATCTGTCCTTCGCCCAGGTGACTGACATCTACGGGTTTCGGGTCATCGTCGAAGAGGTGACCACCTGCTACAGCGCGCTGGGCGTGCTGCACCAGCTTTACAAACCGCTGCCGGGCAAGTTCAAGGACTACATCGCCATTCCGAAGGTCAACGGCTACCAGTCGCTGCACACGACGCTGGTCGGCCCGTTCGGCACCAACATTGAATTCCAGATGCGCACCGAGGCGATGCATGTGGTGGCCGAAGCGGGCGTGGCCGCGCACTGGCTGTACAAAGCCTCAGACCCGAACAGCGACGCCTCCCAGCGGCTGGGCACCAAATGGCTGCAGTCGCTGCTGGACATCCAGCAGGAAACCCGGGACGCGGCCGAATTCTGGGATCACGTCAAGATTGACCTGTTCCCCGAAGCTGTTTACGTGTTCACGCCGAAAAGCCAGATCATGCCGATGCCGCGTGGCGCGACGATTGTCGATTTCGCCTACGCCATCCACAGCGATGTCGGCCACCATGCGGTGGCGGCCAAGGTCAATGGCGAGCAGGTGCCGCTGCGCAACGAGCTGCACAACGGCGATTCCATCGAAATCATCACGGACGCCAATGCCAACCCGAATCCGGGCTGGCTGGGCTTCGTGCGCACCGGTAAGGCGCGCTCGAAAATACGCCACTATCTGAAAACGATGGCGCTGACCGAATCGCAGGATCTGGGCGAGAAAATGCTCGCCCAGGCGCTGCGCGCCGAAGGCATTGACCGCGAGCGCCTGGCCGAAAACGAAGGCGCCCAACAGGCCACCTGGGAAAAAATCCTGCGCTTTACCGGCAACCGCTCACGCGCCGAACTGCTCACCGACATCGGTCTGGGCAAGCGCATTGCCAGCATGGTGGCCAAGCGCATCGTGTCGATTCTGGCCGAAAGCGGCGAAAAGCCCGATGCCGTGCTGATGAGCCGGGAGCGCTATGCGGCGCATGAATCGGTATCGCAGGGCGCCTTAGTCCTTGACGGCAGCGAAGGCGCGACCGTGCATTTTGCGCGCTGCTGCTGCCCGATTCCGGGCGATGCCATCCTCGGCTATCTGGGCCGGGGGGAAGGTCTTTTTGTGCATACCGACGACTGTGCGGTGGGCAAGCGCCTGCAACAGCGCGACAGTGAGCGCTTCATTGCCGTGGACTGGGCCGATGAACCGACGCGCACTTTCGAGACCAATCTGCTGGTCACCGTCTCGAACGGCAAAGGGGTGCTGGCGCGGGTCGCCTCGGCGCTGGCCAGTGCCGAAGTTGATATCACGCATGTGGACATGGGGCACGAGCCGAGCATAGGCGCGACAGACCTGCGCTTTGTCGTGGCCGTGCGCGACCGCGTTCACCTGGCCGAAGCGCTGCGCAATGTCAAACGCACGCCTTCCGTGCTGCGGGTGCAGCGGGCCAAATCCATCGCCTGACGGACTGGATCAAGGCGCTGGCGCAGGAGGCAGCGGGTAATTGACTTGAAGCACCTCCAGGATTTCAGGCCCCTGGGGCGTGATCAGCGTGACCTCATCGCCGACCCGTGACTTGAGCAGCGCTCTGGCCACCGGTGAAACCCAGCTAACCTGCCCGAGCGCGCTGTTGGCTTCGTCCACGCCCAAAATGGTGATGCAGCACGCTTGCCCCTCCTCATTGGCATAGGTAACGGTGGCACCAAAAAAGACCTGATCATTGCCGTAGTGCAGCCAGGGCGGACTGATTTCAGCGATTTCCAGCCTTTTTGTCAAAAACCGGATGCGCCGGTCAATTTCACGCAGCCGCTTTTTGCCGTACAAGTAGTCGCCGTTTTCAGAACGGTCGCCGTTGCTGGCGGCCCAGTGGACGCTCTCGACCACCTTGGGGCGTTCGCTGTCGATCAACGCCAGCAGTTCAGCGCGCAGACGCTCGTAGCCTTCCGGAGTGATGTAATTTTTTCCGCCCGCAGGCAGGGGCGCTGGCGCTGCTTCGTCGCCGTCCTCTTCAACATCAGCGCCCTTGGTGGAAGATTTGTTCATGACAAGGCTCACGATAGCATTGAGGGCAGATACTCTATAAAATAGACGCGCAAACGAAAAAGCCTGCAACTTTCGTTGCAGGCTTTGCGTTCTTGGTGCGGCTGGCAGGAATTGAACCCACGACCCCTTGGTTCGTAGCCAAGTACTCTATCCAACTGAGCTACAGCCGCCAATGAATAAATTATAGCGCATGAATCTGGTGTTTTCCGGGAAGCTGGCAAAAGAATGCCAATTCATGCTCCCGTCATGCGGATCGAACAAATCGTTTCATTTGCGCTACCTCAACCTGTATCGGCGTTACAACTCCCAAAATGAGTACCGTCGCGGCGCCACCGAAACCGAAACCGCTGCCCCCTTCTTTCATCCGCAAAAGGAAACGAACATGAATACAGCCCTCTTCAACCCTGCATCAACCAGTCAGGTCAGCGGTGGTAAGCAGGCCTCGTGGGGTCTGCTCACGGAGCTTGGCTGTCAGCAACTTGCCGTTTTCACGGAAATTGCCAGCACCTTCTTTCGCAGCAGCGAAAGCATCCGAAAAATCCAGCAGCAGGCGGCGCACCACGCATCGCTGCGCCATGAAGCGGCCACGAAGAAGCTGCGCTCCGATTGCACGCCCGCCGATTTGCTGGGCATCCAGGCAGAACTGTTGCGCTTTGACACGGCTGAAGCCAGCCAGTACTGGCAACAGCTCGCGGCCACAGCACAGCAAGCCCAGGCCGAAATGATGACCTGCACCAGCCATATGCCCAACAGTCAGCTCGGCAACAACCTGCAATCAACACTGAACGCTTTTCAGGCAACACTGCCCTTGGTCAATGGTTTTTTTGCCAGTAGCTCCAGCAGATCCATTGAGTAACAGCCGAATCACTCCCCAGCGCCTTGCGGAATATCAAATTAAGGGGAAACCAGACGCCTAGACTGAATATCGGGTCGCTCGTCGCCACCAGTCACACCACCTCCTTTGCGGGGAAATGCGCTGATAAAAAGGCACTGCTGATGTGTTTGAGTGGGGTCTAGCCCTATTTGTTGAAGCGCTTTTTTCATCCACACCCAGGAGATATTTCATGAGCAAACTTCGCACGCTGGAGCCTGCATTCAACGACTCTTTCGAGACGGCCCTGCGCCGCTTCTTTACGCCGATGGCTTTTGAGGCAGAACCTCACAACCTGAAAATGCGGGTTGACTTGTCGGAAAAAGACAATGCCTATCAGGTCAAGGCCGACATTCCCGGCGTCAAAAAGGAAGACATCAATGTGCGTATTGACGGCAACGTGGTGCAGATTGATGCCGAGATCAACCACGAAAAAGAAACCAAGGGCAATGGTGACAAGTTGCTGTGCAGCGAACGCCACTGGGGCAGCATCTCGCGCACTTTCAGTCTGGCTCATGACATTGACGACACCAAAGTCCAGGCCAAGTATGCTGACGGTGTGCTAACGCTGGAACTGCCCAAGAAAAACACGTCCACCTTGAAAAAAGTGACCGTGCAATAAACGAACCCGCTTCACCCGAGGGCATTCCGGCTTTTTTTGCAGACTGCCCCGTTTTTCAATGCAGGCGTATTTCAAAAGCGCGCCGCAGCCCCTCCAGGTCAGTCAGACGGATGTGGCGTTTGTCCACCTCCAGCAGGCGCGCCTGCTGGAAGGCTGAAAAGGTTCGGCTTACCGTCTCCAGCGTCATGCCCAGGTAGCTACCAATTTCGGCGCGCGACATACGCAGGTGGAACTCGCTGGCCGAGTAGCCGCGCACTTTCAGACGGTGCGACAGGTTCAGCAAAAAGGTGGCCAGCTTTTCCTCGGCATTCATGCTTCCGAGCAGCATCATCAAACCTTGTTCCCGCTGGATTTCACGGCTCATCAAGCGGGCAACCACCTGTTGCAAACCCGCATGACTCTTGGCCAGATCGCTCAAGCTCGCATAGGGAATGACGCAGACTTCCGCATCTTCCAGCGCGGTGGCACCGCTGTCGTGAATGTCATGAGCCACCCCATCCAGGCCCATCACCTCCCCGGCCATGTAAAAACCGTTGACCTGCTCGCGTCCGTCGGGCAGCATCAGATTGGAGCGGAAAGTGCCACTGCGTATGGCGTACATGAACTGAAAATGGTCGCCAGCGCGGTAAAGCGTCTGCCCCATCTTGACCCGGCGTCGGCCAAACTTCAAATCATCGAGCCGCTGCACATCGCTGCAGGACATGTCACAGGGAACACACAGTTCACGCAGGTGGCAGGTAGAACACAACACCCTGAGCGCAACGACCGGCGCGGATGTTAAAGAAGTTTCCTGTTGCAGCAAGATGACTGGAGCCTTGACAGTGAAAGCTTTTAAAGCGGCAATAGGCATGACGTACTCCTTCTTTGACGGGTACTAAGGGGTTGATGGGTGATTTGCTAGGAGGCTTTGACAGGGCCACTTGGAGAAGACACACCCCGACTATGATGACTTTTGCTGCAACGCAGCATCGGTCAGGGCTGAATATTGGCGTCAGGAACCCCCCATTGGGGACGCGCTTGCGGCGTACACAACTAGGAAAAATCCGGGATTAAAAGAGCGCACGGCCTACAAAAGCAGCCCGGCACGGGCACTTTTCTGCCACCCTCAACCCCAGCGATCAATGCGCCATCAACACCGGCAAGGTCATGGTGCGCAGCACCGTGCGAGAGGTGCCGCCCAGTATCCACTCGCGGGTGCGGCTGTGGCCATAGCAGCCCATTACCAGCAAATCAGCCTGGAGATCACAAGCGCGCGACAGCAGCAACTCGCCCAGCGCCTCTGGCTCCTGGCCCTCGCGGTGCCAGACGGCCTCTACCCCGTGCCGCCACAGGTAGCCATTCAGATCCAGCCGTGCGCCGCTGACCACCTCCTCATCGCCAGCCCAGGCAATAATCTGCACGCTTCCGGCACGCTGCAGCAAGGGCATAGCCGCGCTGACAGCGCGTGCCGCTTCGCGGGTGGGTTTCCAGGCAATCAGGACATTCTGGCCAATTTTCGCAGCCGTCTGGACGCAAGGCAGGATCAAAGCGGGCTTGCCGCTGGCGCTGATCACCGTTTCGACAAAGTCAGAGGGAACGCCGGTAGGGGATGACTCGGTCGGGCCATGCTGCCCCAAGACCAGCAGGTCTGCATAAAAAGCCTGCTGCGCAAAAACCGCCGCCACGGGGGCATCGCTGACCTCGGCCCAACTGGCATGGACATCGGCTGCCAGGCGCGACTGCCTGAAAGCAGCCAGAGCGCCTGCGCGCTGTGCGTCATCCAGATCACGCAGGGTTGCTGCGATGTTCGGGCCGATTTCGGGAGAAAAAGGCAACTCGACCAGGCTGGGCGTCACCGCATACAGCGCGCAGACCGCAGCGCCATGCGTCTGCCCGAGACGACAGGCGGCCTCAAGACGCTGCACGGCCTGCGGCGAAGCATCGAGATGCACCAGCAGTTGCGCCAGGGATTGACTCATAAAACCTCCGCCAGACGAGTAGAAACCCTTATGCTAGGGTTCCTTTGCCCGCCTTGCTTGACAAGTATCAAGCAGAAGGCAACGCCGGAGCGCAACTGCACTTAAGGCTCCAGAGGCTCCGCCACACCATGCTTGATCGCATAGCGGATCAATTCGCTCTGGTTGTGCAGTTCCATTTTCTGCATCAGGTTGGCTTTATGGGTGCTGATGGTTTTGGCAGACAGGTTGAGCCGCACCGCGATGTCACTGACGGAGACGCCGCCAGCAATCAGGCGAAAGACTTCAAATTCCCGGTCAGACAGTCTTTCGTGGGGCGCCGAAACACCGCCCCGCATGCTGCCCAAAGCCAGCTGCTCGGCGACATCGGCACTGATAAAGGCGCCACCCGCCGCAATTTTGCGCAGCACCTGGAGCAACTGCAAGGGTGGGCTTTCCTTGGTCAGGTAGCCGCTGGCGCCGGACTTGATGGCGCGCACCGCGTACTGGAGTTCCTGGTGCATGCTGAGCACCAGAATGCGCAGCCTGGGCTTTTCGTTGTGGACGAGTTTGATCAGCTCCATGCCGCTGCGCCCCGGCATCGACAGATCCAGCACCAGCACCTCAAAGTCCAGACCACGCACCTGCTGCATCACCTCGGCGCCGTCAGCGGCCTCGCCGACTACCGTCATATCCCCGGATGAAGTGATGATGTGCTTGAGCCCTTCCCTGACAATCGCATGGTCATCGGCCACGACAATCTTGATCATGCGACAGCACCCTCTTCAAAGGGAACCCAGGGAATGCAGACCTCAACGCAGGTGCCTTGCCCCGGCGCGCTTTGAAGGGTGACGCTGCCGCCCAGCAGCTGCGCTCGTTCGTGCAAACCCATCAGCCCCAATGACTCGCGCTTGCGCGGCGCAGCAGTCGAAAAGCCGCAGCCGTTGTCCTGCACGCGCAGCCGCACGCCGTCGTGGACTCTGTCCAGGATGACTTGAACCTGCGAAGCCCCGGCATGCTTGAGCACATTGGCCAGCGACTCCTGAACAATACGAAACAAGGCTGTGGCGTAGGGCTCCTGCAGCGCCCACTGCATTGCCCCATTGAGCGACAGCCTGCAGGCCACACCACTGCGCTGGGTAAAGCTGTCCACCAGCCATTCGATGGCTGGCAGCAGCCCCAGATCGTCAAGCATCATCGGGCGCAGGTCAGCGGCGATACGGCGCGTTGCCGTAACCGTTTGCTCAATCATCGCCAGCATGTCCGTGAGCCGGGCAGCGACGGCGTCGGGAACATCGGCGGCATGCTCGCGCACCCAGAGGGTGTCCATTTTCAGGACGCTGAGGGATTGCGCCAGCTCATCGTGCAACTCGCGCGCCACACGGGCTTTTTCTTCTTCGCGAATAGCGTTCGCGGCCAGGGCGAAAGCGCGGCGTTCACTCTCCCTGCGAAGAAAATCAGACAGGGTAACAGCCAAACCTGTCGAAAACACCGGCCCCATGACATGCGATCCGTAGCCATAAAAATGATCAGATGCCAGGGCACCCATTTTTGCCAACGGGATGGATCTCACACCAAACTGAATATGCTTGTCCATAAATCCTCCTTAAGCTTTCTCATACCCAAAGTTACCGCGCGACAACGTCAAGCACTCTAAAAAATGGAAGACAGCTGTTTACGTACTCAGGTGGAAATTTTTATCTTTCATGTCGAGTTTCAACCTTAGGGCAAGTCGCTGTCGAATCAGGCAACAATGCAGACTTAGACACAAATAGTTTCTAAAGTTACAGACTGTTCTACCGAATTAACTCTACTCAAAAGTAAACAAGATGACATTTAAAAGAAATTATTTACAAATCAGGAAAAAATTTAAATAGAAAATCTTTAACTAAAAATAATTAGTTTCAAAAAACTGTTGAAGGAAATTAATTACCGCCCTAAAGATAGCCTGAAATCGAGGCGGCACAGTCTTTAAAATAGCCATGCCGATAAAACATCACCAACCTGGATCAGCATCGCCTGAAATTCCGATTCAGATCCAGCCGCTTTTCATTCAATTTGGAGAATCTCACCATGTACCAGAGAATCCTCGTGGCCACCGATGGCTCAGCCCTTTCTGAGACTGCCGTGCGCAGCGCCATTGAACTGGCTGCGGCCGTCAAGGCGGAGCTGGTGGCGCTGTATGTCGTGCCGCGCTACCCCGTGAGCTATTTTGAAGGGGGCATCACCATTTCCGTGGAGGACATGGCGCGCGCCGAAAAGCAGTGGAGCGACAAAGGCCAGGCCGTGGTCGATGCGGTGCAGCAGCAAGCGCAGGCCGCAGGCGTGACGGCCAAAAGCGTTGTCGTCCAGTCAGACCTGGTGGCCGAATCCATCATCGCCGCCGTGACCAAGCACGACTGCGACTTGGTCGTGATGGCTTCGCATGGCCGCAAAGGCATCACCCGCGTGCTGCTGGGCAGCGAAACCCAGCATGTGCTGACCCACTGCACTGTGCCAATCCTGATACTGCGTTAAACGCAGCCTGCCCATGAAAAAAGGCGCCGTTTTCGGCGCCTTTTTTATGAAAGCAAGCCGCCCAAGCGGCTCATCACTCAGACCGGCAGCGGGTTGCGCAGGCGGATGTGCAGCTCGCGCAATTGCTTTTCATCGACCGGGCTCGGCGCGTGCGTCAGCAGGCACTGGGCACGCTGGGTTTTCGGGAAGGCAATCACGTCGCGAATCGACTCGGCGCCGGTCATCATCGTGACAATGCGATCCAGGCCAAAAGCCAGACCGCCGTGCGGTGGCGCACCATACTGCAGCGCGTCCAGCAGGAAGCCGAATTTCAGTTGCGCTTCTTCTGGGCCGATGTTCAGCGCGCTGAACACCTTGCTCTGCACGTCAGCGCGGTGGATACGCACCGAGCCGCCACCCAGCTCCCAGCCGTTCAGCACCATGTCGTAAGCCTTGGCGATGCAGCGGCCTGGATCGGTGTCCATCCAGTCTTCATGCCCGTCTTTCGGCGCCGTGAACGGGTGATGCACGGCGCTCCAGCGCTTGCCCTCGTCGTCGTACTCGAACATCGGGAAATCCACCACCCACAGCGGCTTCCAGCCCTTGGTGAAAATGCCGGTCTTCTTGCCGAACTCGCTGAGGCCGACTTTTAATCTCGCTGAGGCCGACTTTTAATCGCAGCGCGCCAATGCTGTCGTTCACCACGTTGGCCTTGTCGGAGCCGAAGAACAGGATGTCGCCGTTTTGCGCGCCGGTGCGCGTCAGGATTTCCGCAATCGCCGCGTCGTGGATGTTTTTCACAATCGGGCTTTGCAGGCCTTCGCGACCTTTGGCTGCATCATTGACCTTGATCCAGGCCAGACCCTTGGCGCCGTAAATCTTGACGAATTCGGTGTAGGCGTCGATTTCGCTGCGGCTGATTTCAGCGCCGCCGGGCACACGCAGGGCCACCACGCGGCCGCCTGGCGTTGTCGCTGGCGCGCTGAACACCTTGAAATCGACATCGCCCATCACGTCGGTCAGCTCGGTGAATTCGAGATTCACGCGCAGATCGGGCTTGTCCGAGCCGTAGCGGTGCATCGCTTCCGAATAAGCCATCACCGGGAACTCGCCCAGGTCGGTGTTCAACACCGTCTTGAACATGTTGCTGATCATGCCCTGGAACATGTCGCGGATTTCCTGCTCGCCCATGAACGAGGTTTCGATATCGATCTGCGTGAATTCAGGCTGGCGGTCGGCGCGCAGGTCTTCGTCGCGGAAGCATTTGGTGATCTGGTAGTAGCGGTCGTAACCGGCCACCATCAGCAGCTGCTTGAACAGCTGCGGGCTTTGCGGCAGCGCGAAGAACTGGCCTTCGTTGACACGGCTGGGCACCAGATAATCGCGCGCGCCTTCGGGCGTGCTTTTCGTCAGCATCGGGGTTTCGATATCGACAAAACCGTTCGCGTCCAGAAACTTGCGCGTTTCCATCGCCACGCGGTAGCGCAGCATCAGGTTGTTTTGCATGTAAGGGCGGCGCAAATCCAGCACCCGGTGCGTCAGGCGCGTGGTTTCCGACAGGTTTTCGTCGTCGATCTGGAACGGCGGCGTGACGCTGTCGTTCAGCACGATCAGCTCGTGGCACAGCACTTCGACCTGGCCGCTTTTCAGATTGGCGTTGGCCGTGCCGTCCGGGCGAGCCCGCACCAGACCCTTGACCTGGACGCAGAACTCGTTGCGCACGTCTTCGGCAACAGCGAACATCTCGGCGCGATCCGGGTCGCAAACGACTTGCACATAGCCTTCGCGGTCGCGCAGGTCGATGAAAATCACGCCGCCATGGTCGCGGCGGCGATTGACCCAGCCGCACAGGCTCACGGTTTGGCCCAGCAGGCTCTCGGTCACCAGACCGCAGTAGTTGGAACGCATGGGAGCGACTTGTGTTTCAGCGATAGCCATAAAAAATACTCGGTAGTAGTCAGTAAGAAGCAGCGCAATGACGCCGTTTACAGGGGGGGATTGAGCGGCGGGAGCGGACGCGCGGCAGGCACGACCACACCCATTGAAATCACGTAAGTCAGGGCCTCATCGACGCTCATTTTCAGCTCGACGCATTCGGTTTTCCTGAGCATGACGAAATAACCGCCGGTAGGATTGGGCGTGGTCGGAATATAAACGCTGACATAGTCGTCCGGCAAATGGTTGACCACATCGCCGCCGGGCGTGCCGGTCAGAAAGCCAATCGTCCAGACGCCCTCGCGCGGCCACTGCACCAGCAGCGCCTGACGAAAAGCATTGCCATTTTCAGAAAACAGCGTGTCCGACACCTGCTTCACGCTCGAATAAATCGAGCGCACGATGGGAATGCGGCGCAGCACCGCATTGCCCAGCCACAGCAGTTTTTTACCGAGAAAATTGCTGGCAACCGCGCCCATGACCAGCACGATGCCAAACGTCAGCAGCACGCCAAAGCCGGGAATATGAAAACCCAGCAGCCTGTCGGGATGCCAGCCGCTGGGCAGAATCAGCAGCGTCTGGTCCAGCGTTCCGACAATCCAGTCGAGCACCGCCAGCGTGATGGCCAGCGGCACCAGCACCAGCAGGCCAGCGAGCAGCCACCGGCGAATCGAACTCATCATGAAGATTTGGAAGAGGCGTCGCCGCCAGTGCTGGTGTTGCTGGCCGGGGCGGCTGGGGCGGCCGCTGGTGCTGCAGCGGCTGGCGCCGTGCTGGCACTGCTGTCAGCGCCTTTGCTGTCCGCGCCCGCGCCGCTTTCGACGGTCTTGGTGGTGGCGGGCGCCGGGCCGTTGCCGCCGCGAAAATCGGTCACATACCAGCCTGAGCCCTTGAGCTGAAACCCCGCAGCGGTGAGCTGCTTTTTGAAGGTGGCCGCGCCGCATTGCGGGCAGTCCGTCAAGGGCGCGTCCGACATTTTTTGCAGCGCGTCCTTGGCGTATCCGCAGGACTCGCATTTATAGGCGTAAATTGGCATGGTGCTGGCGCTAGGTGAAAAACTTTCAATTATAGGGCCGTGCCCTGCGCCAGCACGGCCGTCAAAATACCCGCACCCGAATCACCCACTGCATCACCAGCAGCCCCAACACAAAGCCCAAGCCGCCATAAATCAGGCTCTGCAGCAGCTTGTTGGTGCGCTTTTGTTCGGCAATCAGCGCTTCAAAGTCGCGCCGGGTCAGTCCGGCTGGCGGCGTCTTCAGGTACTGCGCCAGCAGGCGCGGCAGCATCGGCAGCAGCTTGGCATAGGCCGGGGCTTCCGCTTTCAATTGCGCCAGCAGCTTGGCCGGGCCGACCTGCTCCAGCATCCAGCGCTCCAGAAACGGCTTGGCGGTGCTCCACAAATCGAGGTCCGGGTCTAGCTCGCGCCCCAGGCCTTCGATGTTGAGCAGCGTCTTTTGCAGCAGCACCAGCTGGGGCTGGATTTCCACCTGAAAACGACGCGAGGTCTGGAACAGCCGCATCAGCACCATGCCCAGCGACAACTCTTTCAGCGGACGGTCAAAGTAGGGTTCGCACACGGTGCGCACGGCAGCTTCCAGCTCGTCCACGCGGGTGCCGGGCGGCACCCAGCCCGATTCGATGTGCAGCTCGGCCACGCGTTTGTAGTCGCGTCGGAAGAACGCGGTGAAGTTCTGTGCCAGGTATTCCTTGTCGTGCTCGGTCAGCGTGCCGATGATGCCGAAGTCCAGCGAGATGTAGCGCCCGAAGGTGCCGGGTTCGAGGCTCACCTGGATATTGCCGGGATGCATGTCGGCATGGAAAAAACCGTCGCGGAACACTTGCGTGAAAAACAGCGTGACACCATCACGGGCGAGCTTGGGGATGTCCAC
>JAPLPS010000079.1 GCA_026400075.1 Polaromonas sp. | reverse complement strand
TGCAGCAGGTCTGGCCCGAGTCGGCGGCGGACTGAGCTGGAGTCCGGCTGCGGAAATCTGAACGATTTGCTCGTTTCGAGGAGAACAGCGTCATGACCTCTGTGCCCCCCGAATCGCTGCTGCCGAGCCTGCTGAATTTGCCGGAAGGCCGCTTCAGCGGTCGCGACGCGTTTGCCGAGCTGATCCGCCTGGCGCTGGCGACGGCGGCGGCGCAGGGCTGGCGTGAAATCATCCTGTGCGACCCGGACTTTGAGGACTGGCCGCTCGGCGAACGGGCCGTCGCCCAGGCGCTGAACGACTGGTCAAAAACCGGGCGCAAGCTGACGATGCTGGCCGAAAATTACGACGCGTTGGTGCGTAGGCATGCGCGCTTTGTCAGCTGGCGGCGCAGCTGGGCGCATATTGTCGAGTGCCACCAGGCTCAAGCCGCGCAGCCCGACAGCCTGCCCAGCGCGCTGTGGAGTCCGGGCTGGGTAATGGAAAGGCTCGATTTGCCGCGCTGCAGCGGCATCGCTGGTTCAGAGCCAGCCCGGCGCGTGGCCCTGAAAGAGCGCTTGAATGAAGTGCTGTCGCACAGCTCGCCTGCCTTTCCTGCCAGCACGCTGGGTTTGTAGTGTGGTTTTCTGGCTGCAAAAAACAGTCAGCCGCTGTATTTTGAACTTTTAGGCGTTTTCATGTCCGTGTTATCCCGCATATAATTTGAAACCAGGTAGAAGGGGCATGCCTCCTTCCCGTTGGTCGGATATAGCCTGAAATTTGATTTAAATTGTCTTTTGACAATGGCAATGATTTTTTAGCAAACTGTTTTTTAATTCATCAAGGATAGTAAAAATGAACAAGTCCCTCGTTCTGGCAGCGTTTGTTGCCGCCATTGCTCTGGCTGCCTGCGGTAAGACTGAAGCGCCTGCACCTGCACCAGCCGCTGTCGTTGTGCCAGCACCTGTGGCTGCTCCTGCTGAAGCCGCTGCTTCTGCCGCCGCTGTTGCTGCTTCTGCCGCTTCCTCTGCTGCTTCCGACGCTGCTGTTGCTGTCGATGCTGCCAAGGGTGCTGCTTCCGCTGCTTCCGCCGCTTCCGCTGCTGCCAAGTAAATTTTTACTGCCGCATGAAAAAAGCCGCCTTGGGGCGGCTTTTTTTGTGGGCGCAAAAGGCTGCAACGATAAACAGCACAACGGGAGCGCCCCAAAAGCACTCCCGTCCTGCTCCTTACTTCAGGTCGTCGGCAATCACCTGCACAATGCGCTGGGCGTTGGCCGAGGACTCCGGCGCGCCCTCGGCATTCAGGACAGACACGGTGCTGCTGTCGCCCTGGCTCTTGACGCTGATGCGGTATTTCAGCGGCGCGGCTGGCGTTGAGGCGCTAAAAATCTTGCTGAAAAGACCGGGTTCGGTCTTGTTCGCAGCGGGATCGACATAGCGCACAAAATACACGCCCTGGCTGCGGTCGCGGTCTTCGACGGTAAAGCCGGTGCGATCCAGCGCCAGACCGACGCGGCGCCAGGCGCGCTCAAAGCCTTCATCCATCTGCACGACAGGCTGCTTGTTGAGCATCGCGACGCGCGAGGTTTGCGCGGTCACGCCCGCTGCCATCAGCGCTTTCGACTGCTCCTGCGTCATGCCCAGCTTGACCATCAGGCGGCGCAGGAATTCGGCTTCCAGCTCCGGGTCGGCGGGGCGGGGCTGCCAGACGGTGCCGTCGCCGGAGCTGCTGCCGCCCTTGACGCCGGTGACGATTTCCTGCATGCCGCGATGGCTGACGAAAATGTCGGTGCCGCCATCGGGGCGGCGCTCCAGCCGGGTGCGGAACTTGTCGCGCTCGCCGGTCGAGTACAGGCTTTCAAGCACCTTGCCGAGCGCGTTGCGGATGAAATCCTGCGGCAGCTTGGCGCGGTTTTCGGCGAAATCGGTTTCCATGATGCCGAGGTTTTCCTGGTCTTGCGCCAGCAGGAAGCCGCTCTCTAACCAGAAATCGCGCACCGGCGTCCACAGCTTGTCGGCCGGACGGGCGACCACCAGCCAGCGCTGGCTGCCTGCGCGTTCGATGCGTACATCGCCGACGGCACTGGCCGCCGTCGCGACGTTTTGGGCGGGCTGGCCCACCACCTGGTAGTTGCTGGCCGAGATGGCCGCGCCGGGCACGGCATAGCGCGTGTCGCGGCTGAGCTGGGTCAGGTCGGGCGGAATGTCGAGCGACGGCCCTTTGGCGCCGCTCGATTTGTAGTCAATCTTTTCGCCTGCCATCGTGTCCTGGAGGGTGGAGCACCCGCTTAGCAGGCTCAGGGCCAGCAGCGCAGAAACGGCAGCCGCGCTGCGCGCCTTGGACAGGGCGGGGCGCAGCGGTAATGTAGGCAATGTCTTCACTTGAATTCCTTGGGTAATCAGATCAGGCTGCAGGCGCGCAAGGCGTTTTCGACAGCCGCTTCGTTGCCCGGCTCCAGCGGCGTCATCGGCAGGCGCAGCGTCGGGCCGCACAGGCCCATGCGGTTCATCGCCCATTTCACAGGAATCGGGTTTGCTTCGACGAACAGGTTGCGGTGCAGCGGCAGCAGCTGGAATTGCAGCGCCATCGCCCGCTTCACGTCGCCAGCCAGCGCGGCGGCGCACAGCTCGTGCATCAGACGCGGCGCGACATTGGCCGTCACGCTGATGTTGCCTTGGCCGCCGCACAGGATCAGGGCGACGGCGGTCGGGTCGTCGCCGGAGTACACGGCAAAACCTTCGGGCACTTCCTTGATCAGCCACTGGGCGCGCTCAATGTTGCCGGTGGCTTCCTTGATGCCGACGATGCCGGGAATTTGCGCCAGACGCAGCACGGTGGCGTGCTGCATATCGGCGACCGAGCGGCCGGGCACGTTGTACAGCACGGTCGGCAGATCGCCGACGGCTTCGGCAATCGCCTTGAAGTGCAGGTACTGGCCTTGCTGCGTCGGCTTGTTGTAATAGGGGACGACCTGCAGCTGGCAGTCGGCGCCGACCTGTTTGGCGAACCTGGCCAGCTCGATGGCTTCGGCGGTCGAGTTGGCGCCGCAGCCCGCCATGATCGGCACACGCTTGTTGGCCTGCTCGACGGCGACGCGGATGATTTCGCAGTGCTCTTCGACGTTGACGGTGGGCGACTCGCCGGTGGTGCCGACGACGCCGATGCAGTCAGTGCCTTCCGTGATGTGCCAGTCAACGAGTTTGCGCAGGGTGGGGTAGTCCACGCTGCCGTCTTCATGCATGGGTGTTGCCAGTGCAACGATGCTGCCGGTAATGGGTTTCATGTCGTGCTTTGTATATATGTGGCTGGGGGTGATGTTCGGCCTCAAGTGCCTGAAGACTGGCCGCAAAAGCCAATGGCGCATTCTACCCAGAGCTTCAAGCGGTGACGGCGGGCGCCAGCGCCGGGCGGCTTAAAAGCAAGACCAGACCTGGTTGCTCAGCGTCAGCAGGAAATCGGGCCGCGTGTAGAGCCAAAACACGCCCAGCGATGCGGCAATGGCCGCCGCCCCCAGCGCAATTTTCAGCCGCACCTCAAGCCCCTTGCGCCAGCTGGCCGGGCGCGTTGCGGGCAATCGCCGTTTCGCGCACCGGCAGATTGGCCAGCGCCGCCAGCACGCCCAGCGCTATCGCCAGATACCAGACGATGTCGTAGCTGCCGCTGCGGTCATACAGATAGCCGCCCAGCCACACGCCCAGAAAGGAGCCGATCTGATGTGAGAAAAACACAAAGCCGCCCAGCATCGACAAATGCTGGATGCCGAAAATCTGCGCCACCAGGGCGTTCGTCGGCGGCACTGTCGAGAGCCACAAAAAGCCCATCAGGCTGGCGAAAACATACACGCTCGCCGGGCTCAGCGGCACGGCCAGAAACACCGCAATCACCACCGCGCGCGACAGGTAAATGGCGGCGAGGATTTTGCGCTTGGCCATGCGCTGGCCCAGCGCGCCCGCCGCGTAGGTGCCGAACACGTTGAACAGGCCAATCAGCGCCAGCGCATACCCGGCGACCTGCGGCGACAGCCCTTTGTCTTTTAAATAGCTGGGCATGTGAACGGCAATGAACACCACCTGAAAGCCGCAGACCAGATAGCCTGCCATCAGCAGTTGAAAGCTGGGGTATTTGAGCGCTTCGCGCAGCGCCTGACCGATGGTCTGCGTGCGCCGGGCGGCGTGGTGGGCGGCCAGGCCGCTTTCGCGCAGGCCCAGCGCCAGCGGCATGATCAGCAGCACCGCGCCGCCGAGCACCAGCAGCGCGCTCTGCCAGCCCAGATTGCCAATCAAAAAGCTCTCCAGCGGCACCATCAAAAACTGGCCGAACGAGCCCGCCGCCGCCGCCACGCCCATCGCCCAGGAGCGCTTTTCAGCCGAGATGTTGCGCCCGATGACGCCGTAAATTACTGCGTAGGTGGTGCCCGCCTGCGCCGCGCCAATCAACACGCCGGTGGTCAGCGTGAACATCAGCGCGGTCGATGACAGCGCCATGCCGGTCAGCCCCAGCGCGTACAGCACGGCGCCGCTGGCAATCACCCGCAGCGCGCCAAAGCGGTCTGCCGCCATGCCCGCGAAAATCCCGAAAATGCCCCAGGACAGGTTTTGCACCGCCAGCGCGAAGGCAAAGGTCTCGCGCGTCCAGCCCTGCGCTTGCGTGATCGGCTGCAGCCACAGGCCAAAGCCGTGGCGCACGCCCATAGACAGCGTGACAATGGCCGCGCCGCAGGCCAGCACCTGCAGCATGGAAAGGGTTTTGGGCGCGGGAAGGGTGTTGGAGTCCATGCGCCGATTGTCGGGCACACTAGCAAAAAAAACCGCGTCCAGGGTTCAGGCGCTTCGCACAGGCGAATGGAGCGCCACGGCCGCGCGGTGGAGGTCGATTTTTGATTCGTAACCAGGAGTGAGTCATGCGTTATCAGCGCCCCATCCGAATTTTTCCTGCGCGCCCGGCGGCAGGCGCTGACCTGCGTTTGCGGCAGCGCCGGTTGCGCGGGCATTTACTCGGCTGGGCGTTGCTGCCCGCGTTGTTGACGACCCTGTCGGCCCAGCCTGCGCGGGCCGACATCTGGGGCTATGTCGATGCCAATGGTTCCGGGCATTTTTCGTCGCTGCAGCTCGACAAGCGCTATGCGCTGATTTTTCGGGGCGGCACGGCCGAAACTGATCAGGGCAAGGCGGTGGCCGCCAGCCCCCTTTCAGCGGCCCGGAGCCGGGGCGGGCTCAAGTCGCGGACGCTGCAGCTGACTTATTTTGAGGTCTCGCCCAACTACAAAGCGGTTCGGCATCTGATCCGCGAAGCCTCCGTGACGCACGGCATCGACTACGAATTGCTGCAGGCCATGATTGCCACGGAGTCCGGCTTCAACCCGCAGGCGGTTTCCCCGAAAGGCGCCATCGGCCTGATGCAGCTGATTCCGCCGACGGCGGCGCGCTACGGCGTCAAGGACGACAAGTACTCGCTGGCCGAGGAAAAGCTCACCGACCCGGAAATCAATATCCGGGCCGGTTCGCGCTACCTTAATTACCTGATCAAGCTGTTTCCCGGCCAGATCGAGCTGGCGATTGCCGCCTACAACGCGGGCGAAGGCGCGGTCAAGCGCGCGGGCAACAGAATCCCGGATTACCCGGAAACCCAAAATTACGTCAAAACGGTGATGCAGCTGTACCAGCGCCTGAAGCCGCAGTCTGGTCAGGGCGGCGCGCCCCTTGCTGCGGTCGCGGGCCTGGAAATAAGCCCGGCAGGCCGGGTGCGGGTCGAAATGAGCGGCAGCATCATCCTGCCGCCCTCGCTGTCCAACGAGCCTTGAGCGCCGACTGGCCAGCGCCTGGCGCTGGAAAGGAGTTGTCAGTAAACAAGTTTGAAAGCCGGGCCGCTGACTGTGGCGGGCACACTACAATTTCGCGATTCATTTGAGTTGCCATGGCCGACAAAATCACTACAGTTCCCCCCGCTTATTCCGAAGGCTCCATCCGCGTGCTCAAGGGTCTGGAGCCTGTCAAACAGCGCCCCGGCATGTACACGCGCACCGACAACCCGCTGCACATCATTCAGGAAGTGCTGGACAACGCCGCCGACGAAGCCCTCGCCGGGCACGGCAAAAAGATCAAGGTCACGCTGCACCTGGACGGCTCGGTGACGATTGAAGACGACGGGCGCGGCATTCCGTTCGGCCTGCACCCGGAGGAAAAAGCGCCGGTCGTCGAGCTGGTGTTCACCCGGCTGCACGCGGGCGGCAAGTTCGACAAGGGCAGCGGCGGCGCGTACAGCTTTTCCGGCGGCCTGCACGGCGTCGGCGTCAGCGTGACGAACGCGCTGTCCACCCGGCTCGAAGTCAGCTCGCACCGCGAAGGGCAGGTGGCCAAATTGGCTTTTTCCGGCGGCGACGTGATCGAGCCGCTCGAATTGCGCCCGAACGGCACCGGCGACCGCAAAACTGGCACCACGGTGCGCGCCTGGCCAGACGCCAAATACTTTGAATCTGCCGCGCTGCCGATGGCCGAGCTGACGCACCTGCTGCGCAGCAAGGCCGTGCTGATGCCCGGCGTCAGCGTCACGCTGACGAACGAAAAAACCAAAGAAGTTCAAACCTGGCTCTACAAAGCCGGGCTGCGCGACTATTTGATGCAGACGCTGAACGCCGAGCCGGTGATTCCGATGTTCGAGGGCGAAGGCTTTGCCAGCGCCGCGCACGAAAGCTTTGCCGAAGGCGAGGGCGCGAGCTGGGCCGTCGCTTTCACCGAAGACGGCCAGCCGGTGCGCGAAAG
>JAPLPS010000044.1 GCA_026400075.1 Polaromonas sp. | reverse complement strand
GCCAGCACGGCGGGAATCGCCACCACCAGACCGGCGGCCGTCATGATGAGCGCCTCGCCGACCGGGCCGGACACCTTGTCAATCGTCAGTTGCCCGCCCACGCCCAAGCCGGTCAACGCGTGGTAAATGCCCCAGACCGTGCCGAGCAGGCCGACAAAAGGCGCGGTGGAGCCAACGGTGGCCAGCAGCACCTGGCCAAACTGCAATTTGTGCAGCACCGCATGCAGCGCGTCACGCAGCAGCCGCGTCAACTGGGCCGAACGCTCGCCCGCCGTCGCCAGCGTGCCGCGTTCCTTGAATTGGGTCGCGGCAATCAGCGGCGACACCAGCGCATGGCGGTCAAAAGCGGCGACTTTTTCAAGGGCTTTGTCCAGCGAGGCCGACTGCCAGAAGGCCGCCGTGCTGCGCGCCACGTCGCCGCCTGCGCGCTGCAGCAGCCAGGCTTTCCACAAAATCACCACCCAGCTGGCCACCGACATCGCCAGCAGCAGCAGTGCCACCAGCTGGCTGATAAAGCCGCCTTGCGTGACCAGGGCCAGCAAATTCATCGCCGCTTACTTCAGGTTCAGCACGTCAAACATGTCGAACAGGCCGGACTTTTTATCCGCCAGGAAGCGCGCCGCGCGCAAGCTGCCCTGGGCGTAAGTCGCCCGGCTGGACGATTTGTGGCTGATTTCGATGCGCTCGCCGATCCCGGCAAACAGCACCGTGTGGTCACCGACGATGTCGCCGCCGCGAATCGTCGCAAAGCCGATGCTGGACGGGTCGCGCTCGCCGGTCACGCCTTCGCGGGCATAGACGGCGCAGTCTTTCAAATCGCGGCCGAGCGCGTCGGCAATCACCTCGCCCATTTTCAGCGCGGTGCCCGAGGGCGCATCGACCTTGTGCCGGTGATGCGCCTCGATGATTTCAATGTCGTAGCCGGTGGACAGCGCCTTGGCCGCCATCTCCAGCAGCTTGAGCGTGACGTTGACACCGACGCTCATATTCGGCGCCATCACGATGGCGATGTCCTGGGCAGCGGCGGCGATTTCAGCCTTTTGTGCGTCGCTAAAGCCGGTCGTGCCGATCACCAGATTCACGCCCAGCTCGCGGCAAACGGCCAGATGGGCCAGCGTGCCTTCGGGCCGGGTGAAATCGATCAGCACGGCGGAATTCTTCAGCCCTTCGCGCAGGTCTGACTGGATCAGCACGCCGCTGGCGCGTCCCGAAAAGGCGCTGGCGTCCAGGCCGATGGCCGGGCTGGCCGCCACATCGAGCGCGCCGGTCAGCAGACAGTCGTCGCTGGCGTTGACGGCGTCAATCAGCATCTGGCCCATGCGGCCACTGGCGCCAGCGATGGCGATGCGGAGGGGCGTATCTGGGGTCATGGCCGTGCTCATGGTTTCTGGCTTTCGAGGGGAGGATAAATCTTGGCGGGCACATCAACGGGCGCGCTGGCGGGCTCAGGCATAGCGTCTGGCGCGCTGGCGGCGGACGGCTTGTCGGCGGCCTTGAGCTGCACCTCGGTGGCTTCGAGCGGCGGCACGGCGCCCGGCTGGCGCTTCTTGGACAGCGTGGAGATGAACTCGGATTCGCTGGGCATCGCGTCGCCCGCAAAGCGCTCCAGCAGGTCGTTCTTGAAAAACACCGTGTATTTAAAAGACTGGGACTCGACGCCCTGGCGCTTCAGCGTGAACACGTAATCCCAGCGGTCGGCGTGGAACAGGCTGGCCATCAGCGGCGTGCCGAGCACGGCCTTGACCTGGTCGCGGGTCATGCCGGGCTGCAGCAGCTCGATCTGCTCTTTGGAGACGAAATTGCCTTGAATCACATCGACCTTGTAGGGCGTGATCCAGTTGACCGGATTGACAGCGCTGGTGCCGGTGCTGCTGCAGGCTCCCACTAATGCGCAGGCCAAGACGATAAAGGCTTTTTGGACGCCGTAATGAGGATTTGCGGGCATGGCGGGCATAGTAGAAGGTGTAGCGATATGATCAACCATTGTAGCGGCTGGGTGCCTCCCGGCCCGTCCTTGGGCCGCGCCAGGCCGCCAGCCGTTTCCCCCAAAGAGATTCCCATGAGCAACATTGACGAGTTGAAAAGCACCGGCCTGAAGGCCACTTTGCCACGCCTGAAAATCCTGGAAATTTTTCAGGCGGGCAAGCAGCGCCACATGACGGCCGAAGACGTTTTTCGGGTGCTGCTCGAAGACCGCTCCGACATCGGTCTGGCCACGGTGTACCGGGTGCTGATGCAGTTTGAACAGGCGGGTCTGCTCAACCGCAGCAATTTCGAGTCCGGTAAAGCGGTGTATGAAATCAACGAGGGCAAGCACCACGACCATCTGGTGTGCCTGGACTGCGGCAAGGTTGAAGAGTTTTACGACCCCGAGATTGAAAAGCGCCAGCAGGATGTTGCCCAGCTCAAGGGTTTTACCATTGCCGACCACGCGCTGTCGATTTACGCCAACTGCATCAAGGAAAACTGCCCGAACCGGGGTTGAGCCAGCGCCACGCTGAAGATCAGTCGTCCTGCTCCATCGCCCGGCGGTGGCGCTCGACAAATTCTTGGTAGGTGTTGATGCCGCGCAGCTCCAGAATGGCATTGCGCACGGCGGCCTCGACCAGCACCGAGATATTGCGCCCGGCCTCGACCTGAATAACCACTTTGCGCACCGGCACGCCGAGCACGTCCTGCGTCAGCGGCTCATAGGGGATGCGCTCGTACTCGCGCTCCATCGTTTCGCGGCGCACCAGATGCACCAGCATCTTCAGACGCATCTTGCGCCGCACTGCCGTCTCGCCAAAGATGGCCTTGATGTCGAGCAGGCCGATGCCACGCACTTCGAGCAGGTTTTGCAGCAGCTCGGGGCAGCGCCCTTCAATGCCGGTCTGGTTGATGCGAAACAGATCGACCGCATCATCAGCCACCAAACCGTGGCCGCGCGAAATCAGCTCCAGACCGAGTTCGCTTTTGCCCAGGCCCGACTCGCCGGTAATCATCACACCCATGCCCAGAATGTCCATGAACACGCCGTGCATCGAGGTGCGCTCGGCAAAATGCCGGGACAGGTAAGCGCGCAGCACATCAATGACGAAAGCCGCCGACTCCGGCGTGGCAAACATCGGCAGCTGGGCGCGCTCGCACAGCGACAGCAGCGTGTCCGGGGCCACCTGCCCGTCCGCCACCACCAGCACCGGCGGCTCCAGCGTGATGATGCGCGAGATGCGCCGGGCACAGTCGTCAGGGGCGGCGTTGATCAGGTAGGAGACTTCGCGCTCACCCAGAATCTGCACCCGGTAGGGATGGATGTAATTGAGATAGCCGACCAGATCAGCGCCCGAGCGGGCAGCGCGCACGGCCACCTCGTCAAAGCGCCGCTCGGAAGCGCCCAAGCCCGCGACCCATTCCCATTTCAGGGCGGCGCGGTGGTCTTCAAATAAAACGTCTGCGCTGACGACGGTGGGCTTCATGCCAGCCGGTACGCTAGGAATTGACTGCGTGGGCTGAATGCCAGGAGGCAATCAGGTGGTGCAGGGCCGCCGCATCGGTGCTGGTCTTGAGCTGCTCACGCAGCGCGCTGTCGCTGAGCAACTCGGCAATCTCAGACAGGATTTCCAGATGCTTTTGCGTCGCCGCCTCGGGCACCAGCAGAAACACCAGCAGGCTGACCGCCTGCTCGTCCGGCGCATCAAAGCCAATCGGCGCCTGCAACTGGAACACGGCGGCCATCGGCGCCTTCAGGCCCTTGATACGGCCGTGCGGAATGGCCACACCATGACCGAGCCCGGTCGAGCCCAGGCGCTCACGGGCGAACAGGCTGTCGGTG
>JAPLPS010000334.1 GCA_026400075.1 Polaromonas sp. | reverse complement strand
GGATACGGTCTTTGGTGATGGCGCTGAGCACATTGACATTGACGGCGCGGTCAGCGCCAGCGGAGAGGTTGCTCAGGCCGCGCAGTACCACCCAGTCTTTGTTGCGCTCGTTGGTCAGTTCGTTGAAGTAGTAGCCTTGGGCGGTGGTTTCCAGATAGGGACTCAGGAAGGTGCTGGTGGGCTTGAAGGTGCCGAAATCATCGGTGGTTTCGTAGGTGTAGCTTTTGCCGGTGGGGGCGAGCTTTTGGGCATCAAGTTCGTTGATGGTGACCACTGAGCCCCGGCTGAGCGGCCCCTTTTGGGCGACGCCGCTTTCCACCAGGTAGCCATTGGGCGTTTGTTGAACCGTGTCCGTGGAACCACCGCCGCCGCCACAACCGGCAAGTAGCATGGCAGGAAGTAATAAAAGGGCTGTTTTCATCAGGATTCCAGTGTTTTGAGGTTCATCCTCGGCAACAAGAAGGATAGATTCATTTGGCAGGCGCCGCCCGCTTTTGCAACACCACCAGCGCAATGCCGCCCAGAATGGCCACCGAGGCCAGCGCCAGCCGCAGCGTGACGGGTTCGCCGAGAAATGCGATGCCGCCGAGTGCGGCAATGACCGGCACGCTCAGCTGCACCGTGGCCGCCGTCGTGGCTTTAAGGGCGGGCAGCACGGCGTACCACAGCGCGTAACCCAGGCCGGAGGTCAGGGCGCCCGACGCCACCGCGTAGCCGACACCCGCCGCGTCCAGCGACGCGCCTTTGAGCATCAGCATGCACAGGCTCAGGGCGAGGGCCAGCGGCACGGCGCGCAGGAAATTGCCCGCCGTGACGCGGGTCGGGTCGCCCGCGCCTTTGCCGCGCAGCGAATAGACGCCCCAGGCCACGCCCGCGCCCAGCATCAACAGCGCGCCCGCCAGCGGCGGTGCCGACAGGCCGGGCAGCAGCAAGCCGACAATCCCGCCGAAAGCCAGCGCCAGGCCGACGAGCTGCGGCGGCCTGAAACGCTCGCCCTTGTAGAGCCCGTAGCCGATCATCGTTGCCTGCACCGCGCCAAACAGCAGCAGCGCGCCGGTGGCCGCTGGCAGGCTGACGTAGGCAAAAGAAAATCCCGCCGCATAGGCAAATAGCGCCAGCGCCGACGGCCAGCTGCCTGCGCCGCTTTGGGCGCCGCGCCAGCGCCGCGCCACCAGCCACAGCACCAGCGCCCCGGAGAGTAGGCGGATGGCGGTGAAGCTGGCGGCGTCCAGGCTGGTGTGTTTCAGCGCGATCCGGCAGAGCAGGGAGTTACCGGCAAAGGCCGTCATGGCCAGCGCGGTGAGTAGAAGGGTGCGGGCAGGGGTCATGCTGATTCTTTCCATTCATTCACCCAGGCTTGCAGCGCGTCGGCCATCGGGCCGGAAGGCTGTGCCCGCAGGCCGAGCAGGGCGGCGGCCTGGTTCAACGCTGCCAAAGGCTGGGATAGTTCCAGCGCCTGCGCGCCGTTTTGCTTGGACAGCTTTTCGCCGTTCGCGCCGAGTGCCAGCGGTGTGTGCAGGTAGCGCGGCCGGGGCAGATTCAGCGCACGTTGCAGCAGGATTTGCCGGGCGGTGTTGTCGGTCAAATCTTCGCCGCGCACGATGTCGGTGATGCCTTGGGCGGCGTCATCGACCACCACGGCCAGTTGGTAAGCCCACAGGCCGTCGGCGCGTTTCAGAATGAAG
>JAPLPS010000102.1 GCA_026400075.1 Polaromonas sp. | reverse complement strand
CGCCGCCGAAGGCTACACGCCCACGCAAAACATCGACGAAGCCGACCTGATCCTGTTCAACACCTGCTCAGTGCGCGAAAAGGCGCAGGAAAAAGTCTTCAGCGACCTGGGCCGCGTCAAGCATTTGAAAGAAAAAGGCGTCTTGATCGGCGTCGGCGGCTGCGTGGCCAGCCAGGAAGGCGCGGCCATCATTGCGCGCGCGCCCTATGTCGATGTGGTGTTCGGCCCGCAGACACTGCACCGCCTGCCCGCCATGCTCGCCAGCCGCGCCCGGCTGAACAAGCCGCAGGTCGATATCAGCTTTCCCGAAATCGAAAAATTCGACCACCTGCCGCCCGCCCGCGTCGAAGGCGCCAGCGCGTTTGTCAGCATCATGGAAGGCTGCTCGAAATACTGCAGCTACTGCGTCGTGCCCTACACACGCGGCGAAGAAGTCTCGCGCCCGTTTGAAGACGTGCTGGTCGAAGTCGCCGGTCTGGCCGACCAGGGCGTGAAAGAAGTCACGCTGCTGGGCCAGAACGTCAACGCCTACCGGGGCGTGATGGGTGGCAAGGTCTCCAACCTGACGAGCGCGGTGGAAATCGCCGACTTTGCGACGCTGCTGGAATATGTCTCGGAGATCCCCGGCATCGAGCGCATCCGCTACGTCACCAGCCACCCGAACGAATTCACCCAGCGCCTGATCGACGCCTACGCCACGCTGCCCAAGCTGGTCAGCCACCTGCACCTGCCGGTGCAGCACGGCAGCGACCGCATTTTGATGGCCATGAAGCGCGGCTACACGGCAATGGAATACAAATCGACGATCAAAAAGCTGCGCGCCATCCGCCCCGATCTGGCGATGAGCAGCGACTTCATCGTCGGCTTTCCCGGCGAGACCGAGGACGATTTTCAAAAGCTGATGAAGCTGGTCAACGATGTGGGTTACGACACTTCGTTCAGTTTTATTTTCAGCCCGCGCCCCGGCACGCCTGCGGCCAATCTGACGGACGACACGCCGCACGAGGTGAAACTCAAGCGGCTGCAGCAGTTGCAGGCCACGCTGGACGACAGCGTGCGCGCCATCAGCGCCAGCCGCCTGGGCACGCGCCAGCGCATTCTGGTTGAAGGCACGGCGCGCAAGGATGCGAGTGAACTGATGGGCCGCACCGAATGCAACCGCGTGGTCATCCTCAAGGGCGATGCGCGGCTGATTGGCCAGATGGTCGATGTCACCATCACCGAAACCAGCCAGCGCTCGCTGCGCGGCGAAGTGCTGATCCAGGACGATGCCGCTGCCCGCTGAACCGGCCAGTCCGCCGCGTCAAGCCAGGGCGCTGCTGCAGCGGCTGTCGTTTCGCCAGCTGCTGGTGATTGCCTTTTTGCTGATTGCCGCGCTGCTCGGCGCGGCCTCGCTACGTGCGCTGTATGCGCTGCAGGAGTTGACGCTGCAAAGCCGCGACAGCGCCGCCAGAGCGCTGGCGCTGAGCGGCGCGGCCCAGTCGCTGCGCGAGCGTTCGATCTCGATGGAGCGCACCGCGCGCCAGTCGGTGGTGCTCGACGACCGGGTGCTGCGCGGGCGCTTTCGCGACGACAGCCGGGACGCCTCGGCGCTGGTCGAGCGGCTGGCCCAGGAAGACATTCCCGCCGCCCAAGGCCGACTCTGGCGCGCCCATCTGGACGCCATCACCGGCCTGCTCAGCGGCCCGCTGGACACCGCGCTGGAGCGCGAGCGCCAGCTGACGCAGGAGTTCCGCGAACTCGAAAGCATCGATGAAGCGATTGCGCTACAGGTGCAGCAGGCCATCGAGCAGCGCAACAAGCTGCTGCAGCAGCGCCTCGAAAGCAGCCGCCAGCGCCTGGCCCAGCAGGTCGGCGCGGCGATTGCGCTGGCCGTGGCGATGGCGCTGGCCTTCGGCGTCTGGTTCACGCGGCCGCTCAAGCGGCTGGAAAACGCCATCGTCGGCTTGGGCGAAAACCGGCTCGACCAGGTGATTGCCATCAACGGCCCGGCCGATCTGGCCCTCGTCGGCGAGCGGCTGAACTGGCTGCGCCTGCGCCTGGCCGAGCTCGATGCGGATAAATCGCGCTTTCTGCGCCACATTTCGCACGAGCTGAAAACGCCGCTGGCGTCGCTGCGCGAAGGCGTGTCGCTGTTAGAGGACGGCGTGGCCGGGCCGCTGAGCGCCGACCAGCGCGAGATTGCGCAAATCCTCAAGCAAAACACCAGCGTGCTGCAAGGCCAGATTGAAGACCTGCTGCGCTTTAACGCCGCCGCGTTCGAGGCGCGCCAGCTGCGCCGCCAGAACGTCGATTTGCTGCAGCTGATCGAAAACCAGGTCGATGCGCAGCGCCTGCAATGGCGCGCCCGCGAGCTGACGGTCAGCCTCACCGGCGAGCCGCTGAACATGGACGTGGACCCGGAAAAAATCGGCACCGCGCTGGCCAACCTGCTGTCGAACGCGATCCGCTATGCGCCGCCGCACAGCACGATTGCGCTGGCGCTGAGCCAGCAGCCGGGCCGGGTGCATATCGACATCGAAGACCAGGGCGTCGGCGTCGCGCCCGAGGACTGCGGGCACATTTTTGAGCCTTTTTACCGGGGCCAGCGCCAGCCCGGCGACGGCTCGCGCGGCAGCGGCATCGGACTGTCCATCGTGCAGGAGTACATTGCGGCCCACGGCGGGCGCATCGCGCTGCTGCCCGCGCCCAGCGGCGCCCATTTCAGAATAGAGTTTCCCCATGTCTTCAAACCCTGAACCTGCTGATTTTCCGGCCAGCTGCGCCCGCATCAGCCTGAGCGCCTGCCTGGGCGCGCTGGCGATGTTGCTGCTGGGTGCCTGCAGCAGCCTCCCGCCTGCCCTCCCGGCGGCTCCGAAAACTTCCCTCCCAAACGCCCAGAGAGCCACAGCGGCATCGGCAGCGACTCCATCTGCCGCGCCGCCTGCCGAGGTGCCGGTTTCTTTGCCGCCTGCCGACACCGTCGTCGGTCTGCTGGCCTACGCCGCCCGGGTGCGCGCCCTGCCCGCGCCCGAGCTGTTTCGCGAAATTGCCCGGCTCGGCAATCCGGCCACGCCTGCCGAACAGCTGCAGCTGGCCCTGTCGTTGAGCCAGCTGCACCAGGCGGCCGAACTGGCCAAAGCCCAGGAGCTTCTCAACCGCATCCTCAGCAACCCCAGCGCGCCCGCCCAGCCGCTGCAGCCGCTGGCCCGGCTGCTGGCGGCGCGCTACGCCGATCAGCGCCGCCTCGAAGACCAGCTGGAAAATCAAATCCAGCACACCCGCGACGTGCAGCGCCGTCTGGAACAATCCCGCGAACGGCTCGAAGCCCTCAAAGCGATTGAGCGCAGCCTGACCAGCCGCCCGCCCGCTGCCCCCGCGTCCGCCGCCTCCGCCCCGGCCAGCCGCCGCAACCGTGCGCCCGCCCCATGAGCGCGCCCGCCGCCCCCGGCGCCCAGCACCTGCTGGTCGTCGATGACGATGCCGACATGCTGCGCCTGCTGACGATGCGCCTCACCGCCGCAGGCTACCGCGTCACCGCCGTGACCTCCGCCGAAGCCGCGCTGACGCAGCTGCAGCTGGAGCGCCCGCAGCTGGTCCTCAGCGACGTGCGCCTGCCCGGCAAGGACGGGCTGGCGCTGTTTGACGACATCCGCGCCCAGCACCCTTCGCTGCCGGTGATTTTGCTGACCGCCCACGGCACCATTCCCGACGCAGTCGAAGCCACCGAGCGCGGCGTCTTCACCTACCTGACCAAACCGTTTGACGGCAAGGCGCTGCTGGACAAAATCGCCCAGGCCTTGCAGCTCAGCGCCCCGGCCCCGGCCACGCAAAAAGGCAGCCCGAAAGCCTGGCAAACCCAGATCATCAGCCGCTCCAGCCGCATGGCCGAGGCGCTGGCCGAGGCGCAGATGGTGGCCCATTCCGACGCCAGCGTGATGCTGCGCGGCGAAAGCGGCACCGGCAAGGAAATGCTGGCGCAAGCGATTCACCAGGCCAGCGCCCGCGCCAGCAAGCCGTTTATCGCGGTGAACTGCGGCGCGATTCCCGAGGCGCTGCTCGAATCCGAGCTGTTCGGCCACGTCAAGGGCGCGTTCACCGACGCGGTGGCGAATCACAAAGGGCTGTTTCAGGCCGCCGACGGCGGCACGCTGCTGCTGGACGAAATCGGCGACATGCCGCCCGCGCTGCAGGTCAAGCTGCTGCGCGTGCTGCAAGAGCGCCAGGTGCGCCCGGTCGGCTCCAGCCAGTCGATTCCGGTCGATGTGCGGATTTTGTCGGCCACGCACCGCGACCTGGACGCGGCGATGGCCAGCGGCGACTTTCGCGCCGACCTGTATTACCGGCTCAACGTCGTCACGCTGACGCTGCCGCCGCTGGCCGAGCGCCGCGAAGACATCCCGCTGCTGGCGAACCACTTCCTCGTCACGCTGGCAGCCAAATACGGCAAGCGCCTGAGCGGCTTTGCGCCCGAAGCGCTCAAGGCGCTGAGCACCGCCGCCTGGCCGGGCAATGTGCGCCAGCTCTACAACGTCGTCGAGCAGGTCTGCGCGCTCTCGACCACGCCCTTGATCCCGCTGGCGCTGGTGCAGCGCGCGCTGCGCTCGCCGAGCGTGCCGGTGCTGACGCTGGCCGAAGCCAAGCAGCGCTTCGAGCGCGACTACCTCGTCGGCCTGTTGAAACTGACCGACGGCAACGTCGCCGACGCCGCCCGGCTCGCCGACCGCAACCGCACCGAGTTTTATCGGCTGATGCAAAAACACGGCCTGACGCCCGGTCACTTCAAGGCCGATGGCACGCCGCCACCGCCGGTTTGAGTCGCCATGAAATTCGCTGAAAGCGCTGCATTGAAATATGAAGCCCAGCTCAAAGTGAAGATTGAATTTTCCTTGATTGAAAAAGCCAAAGGTTCACTGGAAATAACGCCAGAGGGGGCGGTCAAGCCTGCTTGTTTTACGGGCAAGACACTAATACAAACATATGGTGCTTTTGGTGTTTGTCAATCTCATATTGAAGACCTCTGGATTGGGGCATTTGTATTGTCACGCTGCGAAAAAACCGGTGTGCAAGCTTATCGCCGAATTGTCGATTTCTTTGAGCATGAAGACAGCCCCATATGGAAGGTAACTCATATAGACGAGCGCGGGCATGATGAAACGCTGTACACCACTGCTGAGCACCCTTTCTGGGTTAAAGGACTCGGCTGGACTCCCGTATCGCAGTTACGGCCTGGGCAATTACTGGAAATATCCAACGATTTTATAAAAGGCTTTGGGCACGATCTCGAAAAACGGACACAGGAAGAAGCTTTGCTAACTTTAGGCAGAGGAACATCCACCGTGGTCAACGTCCAAGAAGAAGATGGCTATAGAGAAAAAGTCTATAACTTCGAGGTCGAAGACTTTCACACGTATTTTGTGGGTGAACTTGGGGCTTGGGTGCATAACAAGAAACCGGTTCGACCAGTCGGCACTGGTGCTTGAGAAGTCAGCATCTGGCGATGTGCCACAGGGCAAGCCTGCTGATCTTTATGTCGCTCTCAGGCGACAACGCAAGCTATTGATTTAAAACGATTTTTCAAAATCAGTCAGAACACTGTCGCTACCAAGCGACAAAAACCCCGGGTTTTGGCTGTTTTTCTCGGATTGCTTCCTTAAAAAGATCTGTTTTTATTTCAAGCCATTGATTTAAAAGGACTTTTTCAAGCTGGCACAGGGTTTGCCCTAGTCAGGCCATGCCTGCCTTTTTCAGCCCGTTCCGAACCGCCAGCGCGCCCGCGTGGAAAGCGTGCTTTTCCGCGCTGAGTTGCGGCGCGGCGCTGCTGCTGGGCAGTGCTCAGGCGCTGGCCTGGGACATCGAGGACGTGGCCGCGCTCGCCCGCCAGCGCGCCGAAACGCCGTTTCAGCCCGCCGCCCCGGCCGCGCAGGCCATGCCTGCCGAACTGGCGACGCTGGATTACGACAGCTACCGCGACATCCGCTACAAGCCCGCGCTGAACCTGTGGCGCGCCGACAAGCTGCCCTACGAAATCAACTTTTTCCACGTCGGGCGCCAGGGCGAGGCGGTGCGCATCCACGAAATCAGCGCCGATGGCGTCAAGCCGCTGGCCTATGACCCGGCCACTTTTGACTTCGGCAAAAACCAGTTTCAGCCGCAAGCCTGGGGCGACCTGGGCCACGGCGGCGTGCGCGCTTTCAGCCACCTCAATTCCCCCGAGCACAAGGACGAGCTGATTGTGTTTTCCGGCGCCAGCTACTTCCGGGCGCTCGGCATGGGCCAGCGCTACGGCCTGTCGGCGCGCGGCCTGGCCGTCGATACCGTCGGCGCGGCTCAGGAAGAATTCCCCCGCTTCACCGATTTCTGGCTGGTGCGGCCCGCCGCCACGGACAGCGGTGCAGGCGCGACCGCCACCGCAGCCACGGCTGCAGCCACGACCGCAGGAGCAGGCGCAGCCGCCAACGGCCCGCTGACGATTTACGCGCTGCTGGACTCGCCGCGCATGAGCGGCGCCTACCGCTTCGATGTCAAGCCCGGCGACGACACCGTCACCGAAGTCCACGCGAAAATTTTCATGCGCGCCATCGACAAGCCGGTCGCCACGCTGGGTCTGGCGCCGCTGACCAGCATGTTTTTCTTCGGCGAGAACCAGCCGCGCCCCGGCGACTTCCGCCCCGAAGTGCATGACTCGGACGGCCTGATGATCGCCCTTGACGACGGCCAGGGCGGCGGCGAATGGCTCTGGCGCCCGCTGCAAAACCCGTCCTCGACGCTGGTGACTTCGTTTGCCGTGAAACGCCTCAAGGGCTTTGGCCTGATGCAGCGCGACCGCGCTTTTGCCAGCTACGAAGACACCGAAGCGCGCTACGAGCTGCGCCCCAGCGCCTGGATCACGCCCTTGAGCGGTTTTGGCGCGGGCCGCGTCGAGCTGCTGCAGTTCGCCACGCCCGACGAAACCCACGACAACGTGGCCGCCTACTGGGTGCCCGAAAAAATGCCCGCGCCCGGCGCAGCGCTGGAACTGCGCTACCAGATCGCCTGGCAGGGCCAGAACCAGCAGCGCCCGCCGAACAGCTGGGTCACCCAGTCGCGCAAAGGCACCGGCTACAGCCAGCTGGGCGCCGAAGCGCTGGCCCGGCAAACCCAATTTGTCATCGATTTCACCGGCCCGGCGCTGGACGCGCTGCCGGAAGGCGCCCAAGTGCAAGCCATCACGACGGCCAGCGCCAACGCCCGCATTCTGGAAAGCCAGGCCTGGCGCAACCCGGCCACCGGCACCTGGCGCATGGCGCTGCGCGTCGAGCGCCTGCCAGTGGCCCAGCAGCCAGCCCCGACAACAGCCCAGCCAGGCCAGACGCCTGAAGCAACCCAGCCGCTGCAGCCGATAGAGCTGCGCGCCTTTCTCCAAGACAACCATCACACCCTGAGCGAAACATGGACCAACCTGATTACAAACTGAATCGGCGCAGCCTGCTGCGCGAAGAACGTCACCCGAACGCCGTGACCGCACCGCCGGTGCATCGCGGCTCGATGGCGCCGCGCCCGTGGCGCGGTTTCTGGAACAGCCTGGCGACGGCCGCGCTGTTACCGTTCGTCAAGTCAGACGCGGCAGCAGCCCCCCAACGCGCCCCGGCCGCCACGCTGGCGCCCTGGCAGCGCGCCGCCAAGCGCCGCCGCGCCACATTTGTGCTGCTGACGCTGGTCAGCACCGCGCTGGCCAGCACCCTGTTTGCCAACATGCAGCCCGACTACGACAACGCCTGGCTGCAATACGGCCAGCTGGCGCTGTTTGCGCTGCTGACCGCCTGGGTGGTGACCGGCTTCATGACGGCGATGATGGGTTTTTACGTCACGCTATTTGGCGACGCGCACAGCCTCTCAAGCAAGAAAGTCCAGCACCACACGCTGGACAAATCGACACGCACCGCCATCATCATGCCGATCTGCAATGAAGATGTGCGCACCGTGTTTGCCGGTTTGCGCGCCACCTGCGAATCGGTCGCCGTCACCGGCCATGTGAAAAACTTTGACGTGTTCGTGCTGTCGGACAGCAACAACCCGGCCATCATCGCCGCCGAGCGCGCCGCCTGGGAAGACCTGCGCAGCCAGCTGGCCAGCCAGCCGGACCAGCCGCAAATCGAGGTCTATTACCGCCTGCGCAAGCGCCGCACCGACCGCAAGGCCGGCAACGTCGCCGATTTTTGCCGCCGCTGGGGCAAAGACTACCGCTACATGGTGGTGCTGGACGCCGACAGCGTGATGAGCGGCGACTGCCTGGTGTCTATGGTCAAGCTGATGGAAGCCAACCCGAGCGCGGGCATCATCCAGACCGCCACGCAGGCCATCGGCCATGTGACGCTGCATGCACGCGCGCAGCAGTTCGGCTCACGCGTGACAACTCCATCATCCGCATCGAGCCGTTCATGAAGCACTGCGCGCTGGACCGCATCAAGGGCACCGGCGGCATGGCGGGCAGCATCCTGTCGCACGACTTTGTGGAAGCCGCTTTGATGCGCCGCGCCGGTTTTCACGTCTGGCTGGTCGCTGACCTGGTCGGCAGCTACGAACAGCAACCGCCTGATTTGCTCGCCGAGCTGCAACGTGACCGCCGCTGGTGCCAGGGCAACCTGCAAAACGCCCGCCTGATTGCCGAGCCCGGCATTCACCCGGTACACCGCTCAATGTTCGGCACCGGCGCGATGGCTTATTTGTCGGCACCGCTGTGGCTGTGCTTCATGACGCTGGGCACGGCGCTGTGGCTGTCCGGCTCGCCAATGCTGGCCGACTGGGCGCGCCTGCCCGGCGAGCTGATCGGGCTGTGGGCCTGGACGCTGTGCATGCTGTTTCTGCCGCGCATCCTCGGTCTGGCCGCCGTGGTGCTGAAGGGCCAGCAAAACGCCTATGGCGGCATTGCCAGCCTGCTGCGCAGCGCGCTGCTGGAAACGCTGATCGCGCTGCTGCAGGCACCGATTCGCATGCTGGCGCATTCGCTGTTCGTCGTGATTGCGCTGACCGGCCTCAAACTCGAATGGAAATCGCCCCCGCGTGAAGCCGCTGCCGTGCCTTGGCGTCATGCGCTGGCGCAACTCGCCCCGATGAGCGGCGTGATTGTGCTGCTGGCGCTGGGCATTGCGATGATCGACGCGCGCGCGCTGGTCTGGCTGCTGCCGGTCGGCCTGCCACTGCTGCTGTCGATTCCGATGACGGTGCTGACCAGCCAGGTCGGCGTGGGCCGTGCGCTGCGCTCGGCCAGCTATTTGCTGATTCCGGAAGAAACCCGCTCGCCCGCCGTGCTGCGCCGCGCCTGGCTGCACGCCAGCGAGCTGGCCCAGCCCCGGCTGCTGGCGGCCTGAACGCTCAGTTCAATAATTGTCCAGCACCCTGGCCTTTTGCTCGTCGAATTCCGCTTGGGTCAGGATGCCTTTTTGCAGCAGGTCGTTGAGCTGGAGCAGTTCGTCGTACATGCCGGTAGCGGGTGCGGCCTGCGCGCTGGACTGGGCTTGAACCGGCGCACCGGTTTTGGGCGCATCCGTCTTGGCGCGCGTCAGGTTCGCGTACACCCCCACACCAGCGCCGACAACGGCGCCCATCACCGACCCAATCACCGGAACCGGCACCGCGACGACAGCGCCGATGGCCGCGCCTTTGGCCGCATCCTTGGCCAGGTCGGATTTCATCGCATCCTTGACTTCAACCACTGTCGCGGCGGCCATGCGCTGCAGCCGCTCCTTGGCCAGCGCCATCGCCTGCGCGTCCGGCTGGTGATCCTGCGTCATCGCCGCCGCCCTGACCGCTGCGCTTGACAGCGCATCACCGGCTTTGCTGCCCCATTGGCTGGCGATAGTGAACAATTTGTTTTTCATGATTTGGAACCCGTTAACAGGGTTGAGGTAATTTTTTAAATCGGGTTTCGGGCGGCTCGAATTCGTCCGCTCCGTTGAAAACGGCTGGCAAAAGGCTCAAAACTTCGGCATGCCCTTCATGCCGCCCATGCGCTTCATCATTTTCATCATGCCGCTGCCCTTCATCTTTTTCATCATCCCCTGCATCTGCTCGAATTCGTTGAGCAGGCGGTTGACTTCCTGAACGTGAACGCCAGAACCGGCGGCAATGCGGCGCTTGCGCGTGGCCTTGATGAGTTCTGGCTTGCGCCGCTCCAGCGGCGTCATGCTCAAAATGATGCCTTCCTTGCGCTTCATGTCTTTTTCGGCCTTGTCCATGTCGATCTGACCGGCCTTGCCCGCCATCTGCGTCGGCAGCTTGTCGAGCAGGCTGGACAAGCCTCCCATTTTTTTCATCTGCTGGAGCTGCTCCAGAAAGTCGCTCAAGTCAAAGCCGTCGCCGGACTTGATCTTGGCGGCCAGCTTTTGCGCCGACGCCATATCGACGCCCGCCGCCACCTGCTCGACCAGCGCGACGATGTCGCCCATGCCCAGAATCCGGCCCGCGTGGCGCTCGGCGTCGAACACTTCCAGGCCGTCAAGCTTTTCGCTGGTGCCCGCAAACTTGATCGGCGCGCCGGTGATCTGGCGCACCGACAGCGCCGCGCCGCCGCGCGAGTCGCCGTCGAGCTTGGTCAGGATGATGCCGGTCAGCGGCAGCGCTTCCTTGAAAGCCCTGGCGGTGTTGATGGCATCCTGACCCTGCATCGCATCGACGACGAACAGCGTTTAGACCGGCTTCAAAATCGCGTGCAGCTCCTTGATTTCAGCCATCAGCACCTCGTCAATCGCCAGACGGCCGGCGGTATCGACCAGCAGCACGTCAAAGAAATGGCGCTTGGCGTAGTCGATGGCGGCGCGGGCGATGTCGGCGGGCTTTTGGTCCGGCGTGCTCGGGAACCACTCGGCGCCCGCCTGCTGCGTCACGACCTTGAGCTGCTCGATAGCCGCCGGGCGGTACACGTCGCCGGAGACGGTCAGCACTTTTTTCTTGCGCTTTTCGATCAGGTGCTTGGCCAGCTTGGCCGTCGTCGTCGTTTTACCGGCGCCCTGCAAACCGGCCATCAGGATCACGGCGGGCGGCTGGGCGGCCAGGTTGATGTCGCTGACGCCCTCGCCCATCGTCGCGGCCAGCTCCTTGCTGACGATGCCGACCAGCGCCTGCCCCGGTGTCAGCGAGCCCATCACCTCCTGGCCGAGCGATTTTTCCTTGACGCGGGCAATGAAGTCGCGCACCACCGGCAGCGCCACGTCGGCTTCGAGCAGCGCCATCCGCACCTCGCGCAGCATGTCCTGCACATTGGATTCGGTCATGCGCGCCTGACCGCGCATCTCCTTGACGAGGCGGGACAACTTGTCGGTAAGGGCTGAAGCCATGAGGTGAAATCCTGAAAACGGGGGGTGCGGCAAGAAAGCCAGAGGCCAGGGCAAACCTGGTCAGGCGCTAAACTGTAGCCATGATTTTAGCTTTCAGTGGTGGATGGGGTTTGATGGCGGCGGCAGGCGCGGCGGCGGCCTATGCGGTGCTGGCGCTGGCCCTGCCGCGCTGGAGTGCGCGCGCGCTGCGCAGCCTGGTTTTAGCGGCCTGGCTGCTGCACGGGCTGACGCTGGCCGACGGCTTGCTGGGCAGCCCGGCGCGCTTTGGTTTTGCGCCCGCGCTGTCGATGACAGTCTGGCTGGTGCTGACGGTGTATGCGGTCGAGCGGCGCCTGTTTCCGCAGTTGCGGGCGCACTGGGCGCTGGCCGCGCTGGGCAGCGTGGCGGTGATTTTGTCGCTGCTGTTTCCGGGCAGCAGCTACGCGCGCATCGCCTCGCCGTGGCTGCCGCTGCACTGGGCGCTGGGCATTGCGTCTTACGGGCTGTTTGCCGCCGCCGTCGTGCATGGCTGGCTGATGCTGCGCGCCGAGCGCGCCATGCGCCAAGCCGAGCAAAACGACGCAGGCGTGCCGCTGCTGACGCTGGAGCGCCTGACCTTTCGCTTTGTCGAGGCCGGATTCGTGCTGCTGTCGGCCACCTTGCTGGTGGGCTGGCTGTTTGCCGAAACCCTGTACGGCCCTGGCCTGGCCTGGAAGTGGAACCACAAGACCGTTTTTTCTGCCCTCGCCTGGCTGGCTTTTGCCGGTCTGCTGGCGGGACGCGCCCGGCTCGGCTGGCGCGGCCCGCAGGCGGTGCGCGTGCTCTACCTGGGCGCAGGGCTGCTGCTGCTCGGTTACGTCGGTTCGCGCTTCGTGCTTGAAGTCATCCTCAAGCGCGCCGCATGAAATACCTGCTGGTCATCCTGCTGATCCTGGTGGTTTTCTGGCTCTGGCAGTATGAGCGCCGGACGCAAAAAGGCGCCACCACGCCGCCACGCCCGCCCGCCAGCCCCGACCCCGCCCAGGCTGGCGGCGCGACTGAAATCGTCGCCTGCAGCGTCTGCCAGCTGCATCTGCCGCGCACCGAAGCGCTGATCGGACGTGGCGCCCGCCCGTACTGCAGCGAAGCCCACCGCCGCCAGGCCGAAGGCTAAATGCCCCCCAACACACATTTCTGGCAGGAAACTGCCGAAAAACTGATTGGCGCCTGGGAGGCTGAATCGACGATGAACGCCTTTGGCCGGCTCTGGCATGTGTTCATGACGGCACGCATTGCGATTGCTGGCGTGCTGGTGATCCTGCAGGCAGCCCTGCACATTATGGGAAAAAACACCCTCCAGGACGCGATGATCGTGTGCCTGCTCTACCTGTGTGCCACCGTGGCGGTGCGCTACTGGGCGAGCCCCCGGCCGCCGCGCGGCACCTTTGACGCGCAATGGGTCTCCACCATCGGCGTAGATGTGGCGACCTTTTCACTGCTGAACTTCCTGCAGCCCGGCGGCATCAACTACACCCCGCTGTTTGCGCTGCCGGTGCTGCTGTCCTCGGTGCTCGGGCCTATCTTGCTGGCCTTTGGCACCGCTTCCAGCGTGACCCTGCTGCTGCTGGCCAATGCTTGGTCGAGCACGCTGCAGGGCAATGGCGAGTTCAACAACAGCTTTCTGCAGGCTGGCCTGAGCGGCTCGGGCTTTTTCCTGGTGGCGCTGCTGGCCAACCAGCTGGCCCAGCGGCTGGCGCGGGAAGAACGGCGCGCCCAAACCAGCCAGGCCACTGCCCGCATGCACATCCAGGTCAATGAGCTGGTGATTGCCAGTCTGGCCGACGGCATTTTGGTGGCCGACATCCACGGCATGGTGCGTTCGGCCAACCCGGCGGCGCGGCGCCTGCTCGCCGCCCAAGATGCGGTCGAGCCGCCCCCGTTCAGCCTGAACGCGCAGGCCGCCTGGCAGCCCTTGAGCGAACTGCTGCAGCGCAGCTTTGCCACGCAGTTGCCGCAAAAAGCCGATATCAGCCTGGCCGCCCCCGGCCTGAACGCCCGCAGGCTGCAGGTGCGCTCGCACCTGACCGCGCCGCACGACGGTATCCAGGAAAGCCTGTGCGTCATCTTTCTCGAAGACCTGCGCGAACTGGAGGCGCGCCTGCGCATCGAAAAACTCGCCGCGATGGGCCGCATGTCCGCCGCCGTGGCGCACGAGATCAGAAACCCGCTGGCCGCCATTGCCCAGGCCAACGCCCTGCTCGAAGAAGACCTGCAAGACGCCGGGGCGCGCCAGCTCACGACGATGATCCGCCAGAACGCCCGGCGGCTGGCCAAAATCGTCGATGAAGTGCTGGATATTTCCCGCGCCCAGCAGCAAATCCCGCCGCCCCAGAGCACCCGGCTGGTGCTCGACGAAGCCGCTCAGGACATCGCCCGCGACTGGGCTCAGCAAAACGCTGCCTTCGGGCGCCTGCACATCGCGCTGGCCGCCGATGAGGCAGCGGTTTACTTTGACACCGAGCACCTGCGCCGCCTCTTGATCAACCTGCTCGACAACGCGCTGCGCTACGCCAGCGCCGCGCCCCAGGCGATTCAACTCAGCACCCAGCTGGTGGCGCCCGGCCAGGCGCGCCTGTCCGTCTGGAGCGACGGGCTGCCGCTGGAAAAGTCCGTCCAGACCCATCTGTTCGAGCCTTTTTTCTCCTCCGAGAGCCGCTCCAGCGGGCTTGGGCTGTACATTTGCCGCGAACTGTGCGAGCGCTACGGCGCCCAGATTGCCTACCAGCGCATGCCCAGCGGCGGCGCCGAGGGCAATGAATTCTTCATCCTGTTCAGTGCCGCCTCCCAGCCGCTGAACCTCGATCTGTCTCACTTCGACACCGTCCTGGTCTGAACCCATGAGCCTGCAAGCCCCCGCCCGTATCCTGATCATTGACGATGAGCCTGATCTGCGCACCCTGTACGAACTGACACTGCTGCGCCAGGGCTACCAGGTCGAAGCCGCTGGCGACCTGCAGCAGGCCCGCGAGCTGCTCAAGACCCAGCGCTTTGACGCCGTCATCACCGACATGCGCCTGCCCGACGGCCTGGGGCTGGAGCTGCTGCGCGACCTGGCCAGCCAGCAGCGCCCGGAACGCTGCGTCGTCATCACCGCACACGGCTCGGCAGAAAACGCCGTCGAATCCCTGAAAGCGGGCGCGTTTGACTACCTGACCAAGCCGGTGGATTTAAAACAGTTCCGCACGGTCGTGGCCTCGGCGGTTCAGGGCACGCAGGCGCTGGGCCAGCTCCCGGCCTCGCCCTCGCCCTCGCCCTCGCCCTCGCCCTCGCCCCTGACGCCGACTCCGGCCGGGCCGCTGGCGCCAGCGCCGGGCGCCGCCCCGCCGCCCGGCCCGGCTGACGCCTCCGCCGCGCTGCAAAAACTCGTCGGCAGCTCGGCGGTCATCATGGCGGTCAAATCGCGCATTCTCAGAGTCGCGGGCAGCATGGCGCCGGTGCTGATACGCGGCGAATCGGGCACCGGCAAGGAACTGGTCGCGCGCGCCGTGCATGACTGCAGCCACCGCGCCGCCAAGCCCTTTGTCGCCGTCAACTGCAGCGCCATTCCCGAAAACCTGCTGGAGGCCGAGTTCTTCGGTGCGCGCAAGGGCGCTTACACCGGCTCGACCCAGGACAGGCAGGGCCTGTTCCAGGCGGCCAAGGGCGGCACGCTGTTTCTCGACGAGATCGGCGACCTGCCGCTGGCCATGCAGTCCAAGCTGCTGCGCGTCATCCAGGAGCGCAGCGTGCGCGCCGTCGGCGCGACGCAGGAGGAAAGCGTCGATGTACGCATCGTCAGCGCCACGCACAAGGATCTGGCCGCAGGCGTCGAAGCTGGCAGCTTTCGCCAGGATTTGTATTACCGGCTCAACGTGATCGAAATTCTGGTGCCCGCGCTGCGCGAGCGGCTCGACGACCTGCCCGCGCTGTGCCATTCGCTGCTGTCGCGCATCTGCCGGGAGTCAAGCTTTGAGGTGCCCGTGCTGAGCAGCGCCATGATGGAGCGCCTGCGCGCGCGCCCCTTCAACGGCAATGTCCGGGAGCTGGAAAACGTGCTGCACCGCACCGTGGCGCTGGGCGAGGAAATCGACCTGCCCGCCGAGGCGCCGCCAGAGCCTGGCGCAGCGGCATCCACGCCCGCGCCCGTTGCCGGGCCAGACAATCTGCAGCATTTCCTGGACCAGCAGGAGCGCAGCATCCTGAGCCAGGTGCTGGAAGAAACCGGCTTTAACCGCACGGCCGCCGCCACCCGGCTAGGCCTGAGCCTGCGCCAGATCCGCTACCGCATTGCCCGCCTCGGAATTTCCGTCCCCGGCAATGACGACGCCGAGGCCTGCGATGAATCCGCCTGAAGCGCCAACAGCAACGCCCGCAGCCGCGCCCGCCAGCCCGGCGTTCGACCCGCCGCTGTGGCGCAACGGCTGGTATCGCCCGGCACGCGCCTTGGCGTCGCCGAACTTCGGCCCGCGCCCGGCGGGGGCGCTGATCGACCTGCTCGTGATTCACTCGATCAGCCTGCCGCCGGGCGAGTTTGGCAACGGCAACGTGCAGCGCCTGTTCACCAACGCGCTCGACTGGGACGCGCATCCGTATTTCCAGGGAATACGCGGCCTGCAGGTGTCGGCGCATTTTTTCATCAGCCGCACGGGAGAGTTGTGGCAGTTTGTCAGCTGCGACGAGCGCGCCTGGCACGCCGGGCATTCGCATTACCGGGGGCGTGGCAACTGTAACGACGACTCGATAGGCATCGAGCTCGAAGGGCTGGAAGGCGGCCTGTTTGAAGCGCCGCAATATGCAGCCCTGGCCGCCCTGTGTACGGCGCTGCTGGCGGCCTACCCGATTGGCCACATCGCCGGTCATGAGCACATTGCGCCGGGACGCAAACACGACCCCGGCGCCGGTTTTGACTGGCCCCGGCTGCAGGCTGCGCTGACGCTGCCCGCGCACTGCTGGCCCGCACTGCCAGCCCAGATGCCCGCCGCGCCAGCGCCCAAATTGCCCTGAAGCAAAAAATTTACAAAAAAAATTCCTCAAGCCCCATCAGGGTTTGCGCCCGAAAAAGCCCGCTGCAAGCCGCTTTCCGGCTTTGTTCTGCGCCAAAAAGCCCGATTTCATCAAGGCCGGAACCCTTTTCACGCCGATAATCCAGCCTTAGCCCGCTCAAAAGCACCCGCCTCAAAGCCCGGCAAGGCCTGCCCGGCCATTCGCAACGGTACACTATAGGTAGTGGATTTTAATAGATCACACACTAGATGTAGTGTTTTAGACCCGCAACCAGATTGACGCCATCCCATGCCCGGATGGCGCAAAGAACCGGTTTCCGGCAAGAACGAAGCTTCGCGCAGCATCCACTGCTCGCCCAAGCCCCGCCTGCCTGCCACCCAACACAGCCAAAAAGGAAAAATCATGCCCATAGCCACCTATGCCGTGCCCGCGCCGTCCGA
>JAPLPS010000163.1 GCA_026400075.1 Polaromonas sp. | reverse complement strand
TCCTCGCTGGCCGTGCTGCAGGTGTTTGCCAACGCGGGCTGCGGCTTTGACATCGTCTCCAGCGGCGAGCTGGCACGCGTCCAGGCGGTCGGCGGCGACATGCGCAAGGTAATTTTTTCCGGTGTCGGCAAAACCCGCGCCGAAATGCGCCAGGCGCTGACAGCAGGCATTGGCTGCTTCAATGTCGAAAGCGAAGCCGAGCTGGAAGTACTCGCCGAAGTCGCCGCCAGCCTGAACCTGCGCGCACCCGTCAGCATCCGGGTCAATCCGAACGTCGATCCGAAAACCCATCCCTACATTTCCACCGGCCTCAAAGGCAACAAGTTCGGCGTCGCCCACGAAGATGCGCTGCGCATCTACCAGCGCGCCGCCGCGCTGACAAGCCTGCAGGTCGTCGGCATCGACTGCCATATCGGCTCACAGATCACCGACACCACGCCCTATCTGGACGCGATGGATCGGGTGCTTGACCTGGTCGCGCTGATTGAAGGCGCGGGCATTGCGCTGGCGCACATCGACTTTGGCGGCGGCCTGGGTATCAATTACAACGACGACACCCCGCCCGAAGCCGACGCCCTGTGGCGCCAGCTGCTGGCCAAGCTGGACGCGCGCGGCTACGGCGACAAAAAGCTGATGATCGAGCCGGGCCGCTCGCTGGTCGGCAACGCGGGCATCTGCCTGACCGAAGTGCTCTACCTCAAGCCCGGCGAGCAAAAGAATTTCTGCATCGTCGATGCGGCGATGAACGACCTGCCGCGCCCGGCAATGTACCAGGCGTTTCACGCCATCGTCCCCGTCGTTCGGCCAGCCGAGGAAACGGCAGCAGTTACCTACGACGTGGTCGGCCCGGTCTGCGAAAGCGGCGACTGGATTGGCCGCGACCGCGCACTGAGCGTGGCCGCTGGCGATCAGCTGGCGGTGATGTCAGCCGGTGCTTACTGCATGAGCATGGCCAGCAACTACAACACCCGTGGCCGCGCAGCAGAGCTGCTGGTGGACGGCGACAAGGCCCAGATCATTCGGGTACGCGAGTCAGCAGAAGATACATTTAGACACGAAAGAATTATTTCGTAACAATCGAATTGATTCAGATCAATCATGTCATGGGGATGTAAAGTAGAGTCCTTATTTCTCTGCACTGCGACCTTCCCATGCCTTTGGAACTATACCGAGACAAAAACCATGCGTGCTACATGTTCTCCAACCTTATTGAGGAAGATGGGCACGCGGTACAGGCTAACCAGTTTTTGATCGTTGACGACGATACCGGCGCCATCATTGATCCGGGTGGTAACTTGGCGTACAACGAGTTGTACATGGGCATGATCAAGCATTTCCCGCCGCAGAAGCTGTCCTACCTGATCGCTTCGCACGCTGATCCCGATATCATCGCCTCGCTGGATCGCTGGCTCTCCAGCACCCAGGCGCTGCTGGTGATTTCGCGGGTCTGGGAGCGTTTTGCCCCGCACCTGACCAAAGTCGGCAAAACCGAAAACCGCATCATCGGCATCCCCGACTGCGGCGCCCGTCTGCCGCTGGGGCGCCATGATTTGTGGCTGCTGCCCGCGCACTTCATGCACTCGGAAGGCAACCTGCAGTTTTACGACCCGATCAGCCGCATCCTGTTCACCGGTGATCTGGGCGTCTCGATGGTGTCTGGCACCCAGGCCGGAAAGCCCGTGACCGATTTGGCCGCGCACATCCCGCTGATGGAGGGTTTTCACCGGCGCTACATGGTGTCGAACAAAATCCTGCGCCTGTGGGTACACATGGCCAGACAGCTGGACATTTCGATGCTGGTGCCCCAGCACGGCTCACCGATCCTGGGCAAACCAGCGATTGATGACTTTTTCAACTGGATTGAGAACCTGATGTGCGGCATTGACCTGTTTGATCAGCGCTCTTACCAGTTGCCGACCGAAGAGGTTGACCCGGTCACGCGCCAGATGCGAACGGCAACGCGCTAAACCCCAAGGCGCCCGAACTTCATCACCGGGCGCCAGCAGCAGGCGCAGCCGAAACCGAACGCCGCGACTTGGCCCAGCGGTTCCAGAGCCGCCAGCCCAGCAGCACCGCGACGATGGCGCCATAAAAGATCACCTCGGCAAAGTTGTGCTTGGCAGCGCGCATCCAGAAGAAATGCAAAATTCCCAGTCCCGCAATCAGGTACACCAGCTTGTGCAGCGCCTGCCAGCGCCTGGCGCCCATCGCCTTGATGACTGCATTGAACGAGGTCGCCGCCAGCGGCGTCAGCAACACAAAGGCTGAAAATCCCACCAGGATAAAAGGCCGCTTGGCGATGTCCTTGGCAATATCGTCCAGCTCAAAACCCATGTCAAACCAGCTGTAGCTCAACAGGTGAACGCTGACGTAGAAATAAGCAAACAGCCCCAGCATGCGGCGAAAGCGCGCCAGCGCAGGCGTTCCAGAAATCACCCGCGCCGGGGTGACGGCCAGCACGATGCAGATAAAGCGCAGCGCCCAGTCCCCGGTTTTTCGCACCAGCGCCTC
>JAPLPS010000168.1 GCA_026400075.1 Polaromonas sp. | reverse complement strand
TGCCAGGCAGGTGCTTGAAAAAATCCGTGCCCAGGCGACTGTCAACCACATACTGGTTGTTGAAATAAGCCTCCGCTGGAACCGTAGACCTTACGGCAACGACCTGCATTTGTCCGTCGCGTTCTTCTCGCTGAATGTGCAGGGAGTCCTGATATTCACTCCAAAGGTGGGCAAGACGCTTGTCTTTGGCAAACAATTTCTTGAACTCGCCTGGCGGCGTCCTTTCCTCAAAGGCTGATGCGCTGACCAATATTCCTTTGAGACGGAACCAGTGCCGTACGCTAATCCCAAAGAACCAGAAAAAAGCCAAAATTAAAATGCCCAGCACACCGCCCGTGACCAAAAGAGAAATTGGCCAATTTATGAAAGAAAACACGTCTTATTTTTCCCTGTTCGATAGCACTTGCAAGGTCGCAAGTGCTATCTCAAGGATTGTGCATGGTTTGAGGACTCAAACTCCTTCAATTCCCACAGGAAATCCCGCGCAATAACAATGCAGCGCAAGAATAGAAGTGCAGCCCCAGTGGGAGTTTTACACCGGCAGGCGGTCAAACAGCTCGTAGCTGTTTTTCAGCCAGATCTTGACGCGCTGGCGCTCCAGCAGGCCGAGCGCATCCGCGCCTTGGCGGTTGTTGACCGCTTTCCAGAAGCTCAGGTTGTTCTGGTCAATCTTGCGCATGCTGGTCTCGTGCAGGCCGGGCAGCTCGATCAGGTGCGCGCCAGCGGCCTGGGCCTTTTGCAGCGACTCGGAACTGCGCAGGATGGAAAAATTCGAGCCCCGGCCATGATTTTGCACCACGACATAGTTCGGCCCGTCGCCGTAGGTGTCGATCAGACCGCCGAGCAGTTCGACCGCGTCGCGGCCATCATCCATCACATGCCAGAAGTTGACCGTCACCCCCATGTCGGCAAACAGCGGCAACAGATCCGCGTCCTTGATCCATTTGGACAGCGGCGCCGAAGTCTGCGCGGCCAGATCGACGATCACGCTTTGCGATTCGCCTTCAGCCCAGCTTCATTTACCCAAATCGCCGCTGTCCCTGCCCTGTCAGCATTTGCTTCACCCCCTCAGCCGAACAGCCCCTTGTACTGATCACGCAGCAGGTTCTTCTGCACCTTGCCCATCGTGTTGCGCGGCAGTTCATTCACGACAAAGCACTGCTTGGGAATCTTGAAATTGGCCAGTTGCGCCTTGAGCGAAGCCACGAGCTGGCCCGCGTCCAGCGCCGCGCCCGGCCGGGCAATCACCACGGCCACGCCGACTTCGCCAAAGTCCGGGTGCGGCACGCCGACCAGCGCGCTTTCCGCCACGCCGGGCAGCGCGTTGAGATAGCCTTCAACCTCGGCCGGATAGACGTTGTAGCCGCCGCTGATGATCAAATCCTTGCTGCGCCCGACGATGGTGATGTAGCCGTCGGCGTCGATCTGGCCCACGTCGCCGGTCTTGAAGTAGCAGTCAGCCGTGAACTCTTCGGCGGTCTTTTCCGGCATGCGCCAGTAGCCGCTGAACACGTTCGGCCCTGTGACCTGAATGCCGCCGATTTCGCCCGTCGGCAGGCGCTGGCCGCCCTCGCCCTGTACGCGCAGGCTCACGCCCGGCAGCGCAAAGCCGCTCATGCCATAGCGTTCCAGAATGGTGTGGCCGGTGCGCTGCGTCCACGCCTCAAAGGTGTCGATCAGCAGCGGCGCGGAGCCGGAGATGAACAGGCGCAGATTGCGGCAAGCGTCGCGGCTCAGGCCGGGCTCGGCCAGCAGCCGCACGTACAGCGTCGGCACGCCCATGAAGATGGTAGCTTCGGGCAGCTTGTCGATCACCTTTTTCGGGTCGAACTTGTCGAGCCAGATCATCTTGCTGCCGTTCAGCAGCGCGCCGTGAATCGCCACAAACAGGCCGTGGACGTGAAAAATCGGCAGCGCGTGAATCAGCACGTCCCCGCCCTGCTCCGGCGTGCGCCAGCCCCAGTAATCTTTCAGCACCTGCGCGTTGCTGAGCAAATTGCCGTGCGACAGCATCGCGCCCTTGCTGCGCCCGGTGGTGCCGCTGGTATAGACAATCGCGGCCAGATCGTCCGGCTGCATCACGGCGACTTGATGCTGGTCGCTGCAATGCGCGGCGCGGGCTAACAGCGAGCCGCTGCGGTCGTCATCCAGGGTGAAGACGTTTTGCGTCCCGGCCCGGAAGGCAATCTTGCTGACCCAGCCAAAGTTGGCGCTGCTGCAGACCACCACGGCGGGCTCGGCGTTGCTGATGAAATACTCGATTTCGGCGCTCTGGTAGGCGGTGTTGAGCGGCAGGAACACATAACCGGCGCGCAGCGTGGCCAGGTAGAGCGCCATCGCTTCGACGGATTTTTCCACTTGTACGGCGATGCGCGCGCCTGCGGGCAGATCCAGCGAATGCAGCAGATTGGCCAGCATCGCGCTGCTGCGCTCTAAATCGCGCCACGAATAATGCAGGCCGCTGCCAGTTTCGACGGCAACGCTGTCCAGGTCAGCGGGAAAGGCCGCACGCAGCGCGGCAAACAGGTTGTGGTTGTGCATGGGCGTCAAGGCGGTGGCGGTCAGTCGGTCAGTCGGTTAAAGCATCTGGGGCTCGGCCAGACCCGCCTGAAACTGCGGCGGGCGCTTTTCCATGAAGGCGGCGATGCCCTC
>JAPLPS010000211.1 GCA_026400075.1 Polaromonas sp. | reverse complement strand
TTCAATCGGCAACAAGCCCATGATGCTTTTGAGCAGCGTGCTTTTGCCCGAGCCGTTCGGGCCGATGATGGCGGTCAGCGAGCCCGGCGCAAAACTGCCGCTGATGTGGTGCAGCGCCGGATGCTGGCGGTAGCTGACCGTTAGGTTAAGCAGCGTGACGACAGGGCTGGCGGCGGCTGCGGGGCCGACGGGGTGGGCGTGGGCATCAGCGTGGGCGTGGCCATGAGCATGAGCATGGGCAGGCGCGCTGGCGCCTGGGGCCGGGCTGGCGGCGCTCACCACGGCGCGGCTTCCAGGCTGGCCCAAGCCACGGCCAGCCACAGCAGCGCGACGGCGGGCAGCACGGCCAGCACGCGCAGCCAGGCGGGCCAGGCCAGCAGGCTGCGCCGGACGCGGGCGCGCCGCGCAGACCCGGCGGGCGCGGCAGGTGTCAGGGAATGGGTGTGCATGTGGGCGTAAAGTAGTGCGAATCTGCGGGGATTCAGGCTGTTGCGATAATAATGCAACTCGATTGCGGTATTTTAACGCAACCGGTTTGCGTTAAACCCGTCAGAGCCGCCCTCACACGGGTTTTTTATTTCTTTTTTCATGCCTTGCCCGCCTTTACCATGTCGCCCTCGAAGCCTTTAGCCCTCGCCGCCGCCGACCCTCTGGATGCTCTTTTGTCCGTGCATGGACTGCGCCGCACGGCGGCGGCCCGGCGCGTGCTGGGCTGGCTGCTGGCCCACCCCGACACCAGTTACACCCACGCCCAGTTGCAGGCCGCGCTGCAAGGCGACTGCGCCGCCGCACTCGACCGCGTCACGCTGTACCGCCTGATTGACCGGCTGACGCAAGTCGGCTTGCTGCTGTGCCGCGTCGATAGCCACCGCGTGCGCCGCTACCAGGCGATGCCCGCCAGCGTCCACGCGATGCCGCATTTTGAGTGCCAAAGCTGCCACCGCGACAGCCCGCTCGAAGGCGCGCTGCAGGCCAGCGCTCACGACTTGGAACGCGCCGCCCAGTCGGCGCTGCAGGCGCTCAAGGCGCTCGGCTACCAGGGGCTGAGCATGGATTTTGCGGTGCGCGGCGTCTGCGCCGACTGCGCCAGCACGACGCCCAGCGCGTCAGAGCATCACGGTTAAACTCCCCGCAGTCATAAAACCGTCATATTCCTGACATATTTCTTTTTGAGGATAGCGCATGCTGTTCAGCAAGTTTCTGCCGCGCGAAGGCAATTTTTTCGAGATGTTCAACCAGCATGCGGGCCGCATTGTGGAAGCCGCCCATGCGTTTTCCAAGCTGGTCAACAACTACGCCGATGTGGACAAGCGTGCCCTTTACAACCGCGAAGTCGATCAGGCCGAGCAGGCCGCCGACTACATCACGCACGAAGTCAACCGCATCCTGCACACCACCTTCATCACCCCGATTGACCGCGACCAGATTCACCAGCTGATCAACGCGATGGACGATGTGGCCGACTTGATTCAGGATTCGGCGGAAACGATGGCGCTGTACGACGTGCGCCACATGACCGACGACATGCTGCGCCTGACCGACCTGAGCGTCAAATGCTGCGAGCGGCTCAAGGACGTGGTGGCACTGATCGGCAACGTGCGCGATGCGGGCACCGCCGCCGCCGCGCTCAAGACCTGCGAAGAAATCGACCAGCTCGAATCCGACGCCGACCACGTCATGCGCGCCGCCATGAGCCGCCTGTTCCGCGAAGAGCCCGATGTGCGCGAAATCATCAAGCTCAAGGCGATTTATGAACTGCTGGAAACCATCACCGACAAGTGCGAAGACGTGGCCAACGTGATTGAAGCCATCGTCCTGGAAAACTCCTGATTTTCCGGCCAAGAATAAGAAGAATTTTTCATGCAAACTGTACAGACCGCCTTCTGGGTCGTGGCGCTGCTGGTCTTCATGGCCATCGCCTTCGACTTCATGAACGGCTTTCATGATGCCGCCAATTCCATCGCCACCGTCGTTTCTACCGGCGTTCTCAAGCCGGGCCACGCGGTGGTGTTTGCGGCAGGCTTTAATTTGCTGGCGCTGTTTATCTTTCACCTGAGCGTGGCCGCGACCGTCGGCAAGGGCATTGTCCAGCCCGGCATCGTCGATACCCACGTCGTTTTTGGCGCGCTGATGGGCGCCATCGCCTGGAACATCGTCACCTGGATTTACGGCATTCCGAGCAGCTCCTCGCACGCGCTGATCGGCGGCATTGTCGGCGCGGTGATCGCCAAGTCCGGCGTCAACGCGCTGGTGATGGGCGGCGTGCTGAAGACGGTCGCGTTCATTTTTATCTCGCCGGTGCTGGGTTTTGTGCTCGGTTCGCTGATGATGGTGATGGTGTCGTGGATCTGCCTGCGCGCCACGCCGTCGAAAGTGGATCGCTGGTTTCGGCGCCTGCAGCTCGTCTCGGCCGGTGCCTACAGCCTGGGCCACGGCGGCAACGACGCGCAAAAAACCATCGGCATTATCTGGATGCTGCTGATTGCCACCGGCTACACCGCAGCGGGCGACGCGGCGCCGCCGACCTGGACTATCGTGACCTGCTACACGGCGATTGCGGCGGGCACCATGTTCGGCGGCTGGCGCATCGTCAAAACGATGGGCCAGAAAATCACCAAGCTCAAGCCGATAGGCGGCTTTTGCGCCGAAACCGGCGGCGCGCTGACGCTGTTTCTGGCGACGGCGCTGGGCATCCCGGTTTCGACGACGCACACGATTACCGGCGCCATCGTCGGCGTGGGCTCAACCCGGCGCGCCTCGGCGGTGCGCTGGGGTGTGGCCGGCAACATCGTCTGGGCCTGGGTGCTGACGATTCCGGCGGCGGCAGCAGTGGCGGCGCTGGCTTACTGGGTGAGTTTGCTGCTGTTTTAAGCTGCTGACTGAAAAGTCAAGAATGCCAGCAGCGCGCCATAGCCGCAAAGCAATGACAGCGCAGAAAACGCCAAAGAATTTGCGGTGATGAGGCGCTGCTGGGCAAAGCGATACCAGATGCTTGCTGCACCAACGCCTACAACAAGAGCGATGGCGCCGAGCGCTTTTGAATGGAGCAGTTCGGCGATCACGCCACCACAAAAGAACCCAATGACTGCGAGGCCCATGAAGGCAACCGGGCGGGAAATCTTGGGTTCTTCAACTTTGGCACCAAGGCTTAAGTCCGCTTCTCCACGGCCCTGCCAGTACAGCCCGAATGCGGTGCCAAAGATGACTAAAGTGATGCAGTATCCGGCGGTAAATGGCGCGATCAGGCTGGAAAGAATCGTCGCCAATCCGATGGATATCACGATGCTGAGGGTGAAGCGCCAATGAAGTAGCGCAAAAACGATGGCAATAATTTCGTCCATGATTTTTTAACAACTCAAGCGGCGGGCAAAGATGCCTTCACCCAGTCAAAGCCGATTCTTTCCTGTTCCAGCCGCAAATTTTTATGGAGGCGGTTGTCGCGCAAGTCGTCGTACAGCGCCTGCTCTTGCGGCGTGAGCCGGGGCAGATCGCGCAGGGTTGGCGTCGCTTCCTCGCCCCACTGCGACTCAAAAGCCAGCAGCGTGGCGCAGTCCATCAAAAATGACTCCACCTGCGCAAAGCGCCCACGCAGCTGATCCAAAATCGCAAAGCCGTGCGTGTCGATGTCGCCCCAGTAGTAAATCGGGCAGCGCGCCAGCCAGTCCATATCGGCCAGCATGTCAAAACCGTAGCCCGCGCCAAAAATCACCAGGCTGTTGTCAACTGGCGGAAAGGCCAGAAAATTGACCTCGTTTTCGGTGATGAAGACCCGCGACACGCCCGGATCAAGCCGGGCAAAGCTGGCCGCATCCAGCGTGATGTCGGTGTCTGGCCCCCAGCCCAGCGCGGCGGCCCACGGCGCAGACACCGCGCCCAGCAGCCGAAAGCGCACCCGCAGCGGCTTGTCCCGAAAACCATAACGCTGGGCAAACTGGCCCACGCCAGCCGCCGACACATCCACCGCCTCGGGCGGCAACACCCTGTCCGCCAACTCGGCCAGCACGCTGCGATGGGTTTCGATGAATTTGCTATGCACGCCCGCAATGTCCACCTGTCGCAGATAAATGCCGGGCCGGGGATGGGCCTGCAGCCAGCCGACGATGTCCAGCAGCCGCCCCCATTCCTCGGCCAGCTCCAGCGCCCGCATCGGCCGCTTGGCCAGCCAGTCCAGCAGCAGCGGCTGGCGCTGGCGTGTGCTTTCCAGCAGCGCGGCAAAGCGGGCCGCGTCGCGCCGTTTGCCGATCAACATCAGGGCGGCGTCCAGCGAATCGACCCACACCTCATGCGGCACGCTGTTGGTGCCAAACACCCGGTGCCGGAACTCGCGCAGCGTGACGCGGTAGCCGTCGGCAATCCGCAGCGTGCTGATCCACTGGCGCACCTCGTCGAAACGCTCGCTCATTTCAGCCGAAGTCGGGCTTTTCAGCGTCAGGCGCAGCGGAAACAGGCTTTCGCCGCTGACCAGGCTAGCCAATACATCGCCCCGGCTCCAGAGTTTGAGCACCTGGGCGCGCAGGTCGGCGGGCTGCGTCCAGCTCATGGCGCGGCTTTGGCTTTTTCGGCGCGGTAGTCTTCTATCGAGAGGTTGCGCAGTTTGGACGAGCGGCCTTCGTCGTTCTGCACAAAACCGACGCTGGCCACAAACGGTTCGATGATGTGGATTTTCTGCAGCGGCGTGATGATTAAAAGCTGCAAATTGAGCTTGGCAAACAGCCGCAGGCCGTATTGCGCCGACTCGTCCGAGCCGCGCCCGAAAGCCTCGTCAATCACCACGAAGCGGAACGAGCGCGAGCGCACCGCGCCCCATTCCAGCCCAAACTGATAGGCCAGGCTGGCCGCCAAAATTGTGTAAGCCAGCTTTTCCTTCTGGCCGCCGGACTTGCCGCCCGAGTCGGAATAATGTTCGTGCTCGCTGTTGTCTTCGCGCCAGCGCTCGCTGGCGGCAAACACGTAGCCGTTGCGCACATCGGTGACCTTGGCGCTCCAGCGCCTGTCCTGCTCGGACTGGCCTTCGCGCCCGCGAAAGCGCTCGATGATCTGCTTGACCTGGAGGAATTTCGCTTCCGAATACTGCGCATCGTCCGAACCGGTGAATGTGCCTTCGGTGCAGGCGCGCAGCTCGGTTTCAAAGTCGCGCACTTCGGCGTCTGGCGTCGGCTGGGCCAGCAGCAGGATGTAGCGGCCAGGGTTGTAGTCGATCTGCGTCAGTGACTCGTTGATGCGGGCAATGCGCTCCTTGATGGTGGTGCGCTCACGCGCCAGTTGCGAGTTAAAGTTCGCGATTTCGTTAATCGTGTTTTCATTGAGCATCTGCTTGAAACGCTCCTCAAAACGCGGCAGGTCATTGGCTTGCAGCGTGTCCAGCATGGCGCGGTATTCAAACCCGGCCTCCACGCTGGCATCGACTTCCGCCGTTTCCAGCTTGAAGGCTTCTTTGTACGCCGACATGGCCTGAATGATCTTGTCGCGCAGGCGTTTCAATTTGCCGTCTTCGGCGTCGATTTTGCTTTGCAGCCAGTCGCGCACATCGTGCTGGCGGTTGTCGCACGATTCCACCGTCAATTGATGCGCGCCCAGCGCTTCGGCGCGCACGGTTTCCAGCTTGGGGAAATAAGCCGCGTGCCCTGCAAAACCGGGCTCTTCCCGCAGCGCCTGCGTTTCCAGGCGCTGGGCCTGGGCGTCGCTTTTTTTCTGGTCGGCTCGGGCGCGCTTGTCCCGGTGCTCGCCAAGCTGGTTTTCGGTTTTGACCAGCGTCGCCTGGGTTTGGGCCAGCTGTTCGCCCAGTGCTTTCAGCGCGCCGCTGGCCGATTCCAGCGCCTGCCTTTCGGCTTCCAGCCGGGCGACCTGCGCGGCCAGCGATTGCCAGTCCAGCTCGTCGAAATTGTCATAGACATTGAGTTTGGCCAGCGCATCCAGCCGCTCTTTCAGCGCGTCGCGCTCGGCCATCACTTTGGCGATGACGCCGCCAATCTGCGCCAGCCGGGTTTCCAGCTCGCGCGCCTGGGTTTGCAGCGCGGCGATTTTGTCCAGATTGCTCCAGCCCAGCACGTAGCGGCTGCGGTCGTCGAGCCGGTGGCGGTCGTCTTTTTCGTGGCGCTCGCCGCGTGATTTGATTTGCCCGGCTTGGGTGATGGCGCTGACTTCGCGGCGGAACTGCTCCTGCGTGGCGCAGCAGGCGACATCAAAACGGTGCGCGATTTCGCGCTCCAGCCAGTCGTAAAACACCGAGTCGGGTTTGATGGTCAGCTTGCGCGCCAGCGAGTCGCGGTGCAGCGTCGGCGTTTCGGCGCGTGTGGCCGGGCGCACGCGGAAATACACCAGCCGGGCCTGCAGCGCGGTTTGATCCACCCACTCGCAGACCTCGGCGTAATGCGCGTCCGGCACCAGCAGCGACAGGCCAAAATTGTGCAGCAGCCGCTCGGCCGCGCCTTCCCATTCGCGCTCGTCGTCGCGCACCTGCAGCAGCTCACCGGCGAAGGGCAGGCTTTTTTCCGGCAGTTTCAGCGCTTTGCACAGCGCGCTGCGCAGGGCGATTTGCGTGGCCGGAATGTTGCTGCGCCGCGCTTTCAGGCTGTTGATTTCGCTGGCTAATTCGTCGTGCGCCTGTTTGCCTTGGCGCAGCGCCACCGATTGCTCGGTGAGATCGTTTTGTAGCGCCGCTTCCTGATCCTGAAGCGTGGTTTTCATGCCCGCCAGACTTTGCCGCTGGGCCAGAAAGTCCGGCGCCGAGCCCATGCTGAGGAGGCCAAGTTGGCGGCACAGCGTGTTGTATTGCCCCGCTTTGTGACGCCGCCGAGCGATGGCGTCGTGCTTTTCACTGATGTCCGCGCCGAGTTGCTCCAGCCGGTCGCCGCCGCTGTCGGCCATGCTGCGGCGCAGGCCGCTTTCTTGCAGGCGCTGGGCGTTGCGCTCGGCCTCCAGGCGCTCGACTTGCAGGTTCTGGCGCTGCCAGTCTTCGGCCAGCAGCGTGATGCGCTTGTCCAATAAATCGAGTTTCAGACCGGCGAAATAGCTTTTCAGCGCCTCGCGGCAGGCGCGCAGTTCTTCGGTTTGTGCCACCAGCAGCGCGTGGCGCTCGCCATCGGCGACCAGCGGCGTGAGCAGCACCACCTGGCGCTTGGCTTTCAACACGGCCTCGTGGGCGCGATTTAAATCGTCAAAATGGCCAATCAGCGCGGTAATGCGCGGCGCTACGTCGAAAGGTTCGAGCATGTGGCTGCGCACGAAATCGGTCAGGTTGCCCACCGATTTCATCGACACGGTTTGGTGAAAAAGCTCCAGCGCCTGGTCGTTTTCAATGCCAAAGCGGCGCCGGAACCAGGCCGCATACGGCGGGAAAGCGTCGAACAATTCCGCGCCGCCGCTGCGCAGCTTTTTGCGCAGGCCGGTGATGTCGGTGCCGAAATTGGCAAAATCCGCCGCAATCGACAGCGAGCGCTCCGCGCCGACAAACAGCCGCGCGGGCTGGCCTTGCGCTTCTTTCATCCAGAACACCTGCGCCAGCGTGACGGTCTGGTCATAGCCCGCGTTGTGAAACACGCCCAGGATCACGCTGTAGCTATTCAGGCCGCGCAGCGCCACCGGCTTGGCCGCGCCGGTGGCTTCGTTGCGCTCGGATTTGTAATGCCCCAGCACGTAGGAGCGCAGGCTGCGCTCCTTGCTGTCCGCGCCCGCCGCCTTGTTGTAGGCGACGCGGTGGGCGGGCACCAAGAGCGTCGTGACGGCGTCCACCAGCGTCGATTTGCCCGAGCCGATGTCGCCGGTCAGCAGCGCGTTTTTGCCGTCCGGGTGCAGCGCCCAGACCCGGCCATCGAACGTGCCCCAGTTGAACACTTCCAGCCGCTGCAGCCGGAAACCCGACAGCGCATCGTCGGCGGCAAAGTCGAGGCCTTGGGTTTGTGCGTCGTCATTCATCGTTGCGTCCTTTCAGCCTTGGCATGCTCGCGCATGGGAGATGTGCCTGCGTTCGCCTGTTATTCATCGCCAGCTCCTTTCAGGCCGGTTTCGAGTTGCTGGCGGTAGCCTTGCAGCCGCTCGTCAAACTCGGCCAGCCACTGCGCATCGACAAAAGCCTTCAGGATACGGCGCACTTCAAAAGCCGCTGCCTGCCCGGATGGCGCGCCGGTGGCGGGTTTGAGTTTGCGAATAAAACCCAGCTCGATCACCTTGTTCAGATGGGTGTCGATCTGGTCCACCAGCCGGGCCTCGTTGCTGCTGTCGGGCAGAAACACCCGCATCATGTCGGCGACCTGTTCGCGTGACAACACCAGCCGCGTTTCGCCGCCGCTGGCGTCGGACTCGGCGAGCTTTTTGCGCAGCAGCGCCAGCAGCAGGCTGACGGCAAAGGACAGCGGACGGCGCACGATCAGGCGCGGGATTTTATTGACCACCGCATCGTCGCCGGCGTCCGCCGGGGCTGGGCGCGAGCGCAGGAAGGCGTAGCCTTCGGACTCGTCGAGGATCAATTCGAGGCCCATCACCGCCACATAGTCGCGCACCCGGTGCTGCAGGTTGGCGAGCGCTTGCCAGAGGCTGGCATCGGTTTCCTGGTAAATCACGCCGCGCAGCAGCGGCACGATCAGCGCGGATAGCTCGGGCGCGGCGGCGGCAGAGGGAATGGCTGGCGCGGCGGGCGATGCGGGTTCGGTTTCGTTGAGGGTCATTGTTGTAATTGTTCAGGGTTGGCGCCGGGCAGCCACTTCCTCTTTAGCTGCTGCCGGGAACAAGGAGTATTTTCACTTTTTCAGCGTACAAAAATCACCCGTGGCAGCTGCGCCTGCCGCGCCAGCGGCTGCCCGTCCGGCCCCTCGCCCTGCCAGTCAATCACCTGCGTGGCCGATTCGTCCACCGTGGCGCTGAAACCGTCGCCCGCCAGTTGCAAATAAGTGACCAGCTCGGCCAGCCCTTGCTGCAGCGGCTGCAGTTGAACCAATTCCTGCAGCGTGATGTGCGCGCGCGTCTGCAAGGCGTGGCGGATATGCCCGGCCAGCTTGGCCTTGTCCACCACCACTTGAGAAAACAGCGCGCCCGCGTCCACGTCAGCGCCGCCGTCGCCCGCGTCGAGCTTGCCGCTGGCAATGCGCGGCTTGTAAGCCGGAGCGTAGAGCGGCCTTTCCATCGGCAGTTCAATCTCGGCGGAGGTTTCGGCGATTTGCATGACTTCGCCTGCGGGCGGCGTGCGGCGCAGCGCCAGCGCGTGGCCCTCGATGCTGCGCAAAATGTCCATGATGCGGCGGTTTTCCAGCCACGCCTGATCGTCCAGAAAGCGGCGTAACTGCTGCGACAGCTGCGCCACCGTGCGCTGCGTGTGCTCGCCCGCCTCCAGCCAGTCGTAATGGATGCGGCGCAGGCGCGCATCGGGGTTCAATCCGTCCACCGGCGGCAAGGCCAGCACGTTTTCCAGCAGCGCCGACAACTCCTCCTGGCGGCGGCTGGACATCAAAAAATCCCAGAATGCCCGAAAACTGCGCCCCTGGTCCGAGCTGGCAATGCTTTCGCGCTCGTTCAAAATCTCTTCCAGCAAGTCGCCCTTGGCGCCCTGCCACAGCGTGATGCGCTCGCGCACGCGCCGGTCGAGGTTGCGAAAGTTGTATTCGACCTCGCGGAAATCGGTCAGCAGCTCACGCGCCAGCGCGGTGAACTGCTGGAACCGCTCCTTGATCGCCGTGTCGCCCAGCACCGGCACATGGCCTGCTTCGACTTGCGCGATTTCGGCGTCGATGGCCGCGCGCCGCGCCTGCAGCTCGGCCAGGCGGATGCGCGGGTCGGCCTGGCTGCCTTCGCTCATCTCCTTGAGCAGGCCGAACATCGTCAGCAGGCGCGACTCGGTGCCGACAAAACTGCGTTCACTCAGCGTCGTGAGCCAGGCGATGGCTTTTTCGGTGGCCGGTGTCAGGTCAAACTGCGGCTCGTCCGAGCCGGGCGCGTAGAACTTGCGCAGCCAGCCCTTGTCCGGCGCGGCCCAGTCGTTGAGGTACTCCAGCGCCGACTTGGGGAAAGCCTGCGCGCCCAGCCGCTCGCGCAGGCCGAACAATTCATCGTCCAGCGCCTCGGCCAGATCGGCCTGCGCCATCACGCGGATATTGGGCAGGACGAACACGCGCTGCAGAAAACTCGCCACCAGCGCCACATGGTCAGAGCGCAACAGCCGCCAGGCCGGGTGGCTTTGGCGCATCAGGTCGAGTGTGGGGTGGTCGAGGGGCAAGTGGGGCTTTCGGGGAGTGCGCTGAGTGGTTTTATAAGGGTAAACCCTGGATTTTTCTTTGGAGTGCGATTTTGTCTTGTGGTTGTGAAAAATTAAACCAGCGCCAACTGACGTGGGGCGCATTTCTCACACAGTCCGACAACCGCTGCCAACGCATCAGCGGGCAAGTTGGCCAGTTCCTTGGGTTCCAGCTTGTGCAAGCCTCCCCCGTAGACTCGGCCATTGTTGAGCAATGTTTCCCGGCCTATGGCGTTGAGCGCCTGCCACAGGCGGCGCATCGCCGTGGGGTCGCGCACGAGTTGCTCGGCCAGCATCGGTTTGGGGTAAAGCATCAGAAATCCGTTCGTTGCCGTCGCCTTGGAGTTATTCAGCAGGAAGCGAAAGGCTTGCCCATCGTGGTCGCTGCGGCCAAAGTAGGTGCAGACAATAGGCGCGGCTGGCCTGCGCTCTTGGGCGTACCAAAGTCGGCGTGACCGGCACAAGTAACCCTTGGCAACGTTTTTCAGGCCGGTTTGGAGATATGCCCAGAGCGCTGGTTCATCGCGCGCCAATTCATCTGCAGACAGCTCACAGTCAATCAGGAATAGACGCTTTTCCAAAAGCGGAACCCCAGCCGTGTCGGCGTGAATTTCGTTGCCTTTGATGTAGCGGCTGCTGGGCAAGACTGGCCGCAAGAATTTTGGCGGCAGATTGAGGCTGTGGGCTTTGTCTTCATCCACGATGAAGAAGCCGTTATCACCTGTGGCCAAGCCGCGCTTGATGGCGAACAGGTCGCTCAGGTGCAAGCCGGTATGCGCGGCTTGGGCATTTTGCTTGGGGAACCGCGTCCATTTGTCAGTGCATTCCAGGTCGATAAGGCTGACGTTCTTGCTGATGGTTGGCCTTTGCATCGTGCCGCCATAAGAAAACCGCACCTCATGATTCGCGGGCGGTTTTTCTTTTTTGAACCACACGACTGCCGATGACACGAGCGCATCATCAAACTGGACATCATGCGGGTCGAAGCGGTGAATGTGCAGCAGCGTGACCTCGCGCAGCAAGTAGGCTTTTAGCGCCCGGCCATAGTTCACGTCCATGAACTCGCTGGGGATCAACCAGCCCGCCAGGCCGCCATGACTCATCCAGCCATGCGCCAAAGCCATGAAGTAGCAATAGAGGCCGGAAAGGCCTGACAAGGCGAGGTTTGCAGTTTTTTCAGCAGCAAACTGAAGGCGCGCCTTGTCCTCAACCGTCAGGTGATGGTGCCGGACATAAGGGGGGTTGCAGATCAGCAGATTGGCCCGCTGCTTGTCAGCAATCGGTGGATGTTGACGTGTGAAATCAGCCAGCGTTATCGCGAGTGGCGTCTCCTTCCAGAGCGCCTTGGCAGGTTCGCCATAGTGAGGGTCAATCTCGAATCCTGTCGCAGACTGCACAGTTCGCTCCGGCGATGTGGATAAGAGCGCGGAATAAAACGCGCCTGTTCCAATGGCTGGATCAAGAAATCTTAGAGGGACATCCTTTGGCAGCAAGGACAAGCCGTAGGCCAGAACGTCACAGGCAAGTTGTGTCGGGGTGGAAAACTGGCCCAGTTTGTTGCGGGCCGCTTGAGATTTTTGTCCGTCAAGCCTGACTTGGAGAGTGCAACGACGTTGTTCAATGTCATCCAGATGATCAGGCATGGTCAAAGTCCAAAGAGTGCGAGGTCATCTATACGATGCTCCCACACCCAATCAATTCCCTCTGCCGCTTCGTAACCGAGGTAACCGCTGTCAAAGTATCCGCAGAGGAACAGGTTAAAGCGCACGCCTGAGCCGTATGTACTGCGCAGCTGCGCCATCTTCACGGCTTCTTCTTTCCGGCGCTTGTTGGTGTTGGTGAAGTCACCCGCCGACTTCGCCTCGAAAAACAGTGGAAAGTCTCCAGGCTTGCTCGTTGTCGGCATGATGACCGCGTCAATGGGGATGTTGACAGACTGCACGCCCCCTTCCAGCTTGATGGGCACATTCATGCGAAAGCTGAAGGTGCCGGGCGGCATGGCATTGAATTGGGTGCCTTCGCCGCCTGGGAGCTGGCAGTAACCACGCGCTTGCAGCCAGCTCTTGATTTCGGCGAGCTGGCGTTTTTCCTGGGCGTTTCGGATGATGGGGTTTGCCATGGCGCCGCAGAGTCGGTCGGCAACGATGGTTGCCGCTCGATGCACTTCCGCTTCGGTCGCAGCTTGTTCCCGTCCAAGCCAGATAAAAATATCTGGGTCGGCCTTCGCCCCGATGATGCTGGTGATCTTGCTGAGTTCGATTTCGACCTGTTCTGGCAACATGCGCACAGGCAGTTTTTGCTCATTTTCCATGCGTTTGACCATGCTGGGCGAAATGCCAGCCAATCCGATGAGCCTGTCAACTGCCAGTGGCGGACAAGTGGACATGCGCAACGTCGGCAAGATTTCAGGATGGCTGCGCAGTATCGACGGCTGGATGTTGGTCAGGTTGCCGGTTGCGTGCAGCGCTGCTTCTACGTTCTTCGTCGTCTGAATGCGTGTAGTGCGAAATGCACTGGGTGCAAATCTCATAAACCACTGGTTGTACATGTCAACGGACAGCGCAACGTCAGCCTTCCACAGGTGAGGCTTGTCTAAATTTACGGGCATCTGTTCCTTCCGCGCAGGGCGCTTTATCAGCGTGCAGTTTGTTGCCTTGTCAGGCAGGCGCCCGATTCTAAACAGGGGGGATTGCCGGGCCGAATCGGCTTTACGCCCCTGCCCAGTGCGAAGACTGTGATGAATACACTGCAACCCTGTCGCCAACAGCCCAAGCGCAGCCCGCTCCTCAGCCGATATACGCTGCAAACAGCCGGGCGCTGTCGAGGATGGGCACGGCGCGCTCTTCATGCGCAAAGCAGGACAGGGCCAGTTGCGGCCACAGGGTGCTGTCGGCGGGCAGCGGGCAGGCCATCTGGTCGCTGACGCTGACGGTCTGCGGCAGCGCGGGCAGGCCGATGGCGCCGTATTCCAACGGACTGCGCGGCGCGCACTGGTAGGCCACGACCAGCACATAGCGCGGCGCCACGGCCGCCGCCGTCGCCGTTGCCACCGCTGTCGTGCCGGTGCGCAGCAGCGCCTCCAGGTCAAGCAGCGCCAGCCATTGGCCGCGCCAGCTCACCAGTTGCTGGCAGTAGTGAGCCGCGCCCGGCACTTCAACGGTGACGGCGCTGTCCAGCAGTTCTATCGTGGTGTGGACTGGCAGCGCCACGCTGTGCCCGGCGCTGTAGTGCAGCAGCCTGGCCGGTGCGAGGGCCGACTCCGCTTTCAGCGCCGGTGCGGGAGGGGGTGACAGCAGCGTGTCCATGAATTCAGTTCCTTGCCTGGAAAACCCGCGCCAGCAGGCGCTCGGCGGTGCATAAAAAGGCGAGCTTGCCGTCCAGTTCCACATAGGCCGTCAGCGGCGAGTCCGGGCCGACCATCGCTGGCGGCAGCGTGTGCGGCGTGATGTCAGCGTCAATCAGGATGTTGACATCGTCCCAGCACATCCAGACGCCGGGTTGCGCCGGAAACATCGTCAGCAAAAACCGCTCGGGCGGCAGCGCGTCGAGCAGCGTCATGCGCGGCGACAGCGCGGCGACATAGTGCGTGACGCCTTCATCGTCCACATGCATGGCGAACACGCCCGGCTGCGCTGTCGGCTCGGGGGGCTCGGCCAGGTAGTCGGCCACGCCAACGTCCTCCTGCGGCAGCAGCAGCTGCAAGTTCCCGGCTGTGAGCAGCACGAAGTTGCCTTTGCGCGGGGCTGTTTCCTGCGGGGTCATGTCGTTCCTCTGCGCGGCGTTCAGGCCGCAAGCGACGCGCGCATCGTCTGCAGCAGTTCGTCGTCGTTATAGGGTTTGGTGAAGTAGGCGCTGACACCGGCCTGCTCGGCCATTTGCCGGTGTTTTTCCTGCGAGCGCGAGGTGATCATGATGATCGGCAGCTCTTTCAAATCCGCGCGGCCCCGGATGTGGCGGGTCAGCTCGACGCCGTTGAGGTTGGGCATTTCCAGGTCGGTCAGCACCAGGTCGGGGGTGAAGTCCTTCAGCACGTTGATGGCCTCAATGCCGTCGCGGGCGGTCTGGGCGTGATAGCCCGCGTCCTGCACCATTTGCTGCAGCGAGGCGCGCACCGACAGCGCGTCGTCCACGATCAGCACCGAGGACTGGTGCTGCGTCGGCAGCGGCGCGGCCTGTAGTGTCTGGCGCGGGCCGCTGTGGTGCGTGCCAGCCTTCAGCAGGTTGGTCAGATCCAGGTTCACCGCGATGCCGCCGTCGCCCAGAATCGACAGGCCGGTGATGCCGCTCAGGTTCCTGGCGTAGCGGCCTGGGCTTTTGACCAGCAGTTCACGCGAGTCAATCAGGCGCTCGACGGCCAGCGCGTGCAGCTTGTCGTCGATGTGGACGATCACCGCGTCGAAATCGGCCAGTGCTTTTTCTTCGGCGCGTGGCATGCCGACGGCTTGCGCCAGGTCGATGGCGGGATAGGCTTTTTCGCCGTCCTTGTCGGCGTGGCGGTACACCAGCTTGTCACCAAAGTGCGCGAAATGGCCGACGCCGCGTGGCACGGCGCGCACGATTTGCACCGATGGCAGCGCAAAACGCTCGCCCGCCGCTTCGACGATCAAGGCGTGCATCGTGGACAGCGAGGCGGCAAAGCGCAGCTCGATGGTGCAGCCCAGCCCCGGCCGGGAGCTGATTTTGATGGAGCCGTTCATCACGGAGGCCCATTCGCGCACCACGTCCAGGCCGACGCCCCGGCCCGACAGTTCGGTGACGCTCTGGCGCGTCGAAAAGCCCGAGGTCAGGATCAGGCGCGCCAGTTCTTCGTCGCTGACCGTCTGCTCGGGCGTAATCAGGCCGCGCTCGATGGCGCGGGTGCGAATCGCGGCGTAATCGAGGCCGCGTCCGTCGTCGTGGCAGCGCAGCACCACCTGCTGGCCCTGGCGCGAGAAGTTCAGCACGATGCGCCCGCTCTCGGGTTTGCCGGCGGCGAGGCGCTCGGCGGGCGTTTCCAGCCCGTGGTCAACCGCGTTGCGCAGCGTGTGCAGCAGCGGCTCGGCCAGGCCGCTGAGCACGTCGGAGTCCATTTGCGTCTCGCCGCCTTCGATCAGCAGCTCGGCCTGTTTGCCGGTGGCCTGGCAGGTCGAGCGCACATTGCGCTGCAGGCGCGAGGCGAGCGTGCCAATCTCGGTCATGCGCATGCCGATGACCAGATGCTGCAGGTCTTTGGACAGGCGCTGCTGGCGCCCGTGCGTGCTGGCGGTTTGCGCGATTTCATCTTCGAGCCGGGCGGCAATCGAGCGGGCGTCGGCGGCTTCTTCGATCAGGGCGTAGGTGGCGCTGTGCAGCTCGCTGTACTGGGCCATTTCCAGCGGGTCAAAGCCGGGGCTTTTGTCGCGCTGGCTGTCCGGGCTGCGGCCACGCAGCGTGGGCAGGGCGCGCACATCGAGCAGGGTTTCAAGCTCGAACAGGCGCTTTTGCACGCGCAGGTTTTGCGCCAGCAGCGTGTGTGCGGCCTCGGTGACGACTTTGAGCCGCGCCTCCATGCCCGCGCTGGACACCGACAGCTCGCTGGCGACGCGAAACAGTTCGTCCACGCGCTCGACATTGACCCGCAGCGCCGCCGTTGGCGCATGCGGGGCGGCTTGCGGCGCTGCGCCCTGCGGCATCAAGCCGGGGGCGGGCGCGCTGGTGTCGGCGACGCGCTCGACGGCTTCGTCCACGGACTCGCCCCGGTCGATGCGATTCGCCATGTCGAGCACGCGCTGCAGCACGGCCTGCGCCTGCTGCGGATAGTCGTCGCTGCCTAGCACATGGCTGACCATGTGTTCCAGGCAGTAGGCCGCGTCGAGCAGCACGTCGGCGACGGGTTTGGCGATGTGGGCGCTGTCATGCTCGAAGTGGTCGAGGATGTCTTCGAGGTGGTGGCCCAGCGAGGTCAGGCCGCGCAGCCCGATGATGGCGCCCGAGCCCTTGAGCGTATGCACCACGCGCCTGGCGGCGATCAGGTCGGAGCTGTCGCCCTGACCGGCGGCGAGGTTGCGCGCCAGCTCGATCAGGTAGCGCACCTGTTCGGGCGCTTCGCTGAAGAAGCCTTCGAGCAGCTTTTGGTCTGCATCGGCGGGCATGGTCAGCGCCACGTCGTCGCGTCTGGCCAGCACGGGGCGGGCGCTTTCCTTGTCGGCAAAAATGGCATTGACCTGGCTGTTCATCGCGCCGAGCATGTGCGCGATTTTCAGCGCCTGCTCCTCGTCCAGCGGGTGCGGCGCCTGGCGCAGATGGCCGACCAGCGCGGCCGTGCAGGACGGCTCGGACAGGTTGCGCAGGTAATGCACGATCAGCCGTGGCCAGGCCTGCAAAAAGTTCACCATCGGCTCGCGCTCGTCCACCGTCATCGTCGCCATCAGCAGGGTGTTTTCGACGACATGCATGCACAGTGCATTCAAGCCGGCAAAGCCGACCATTTCGGCTGCTTCGCCCATGCGCTGGGCATGGCCGCTGTACTGCTCCAGCGTCTCGAAGAAGGCTGGATCCTCGGCATCAAGCACGGCCAGCTGCGCCAGCGCGTGATCCAGCTCGGGCTGCACCCTCTCGATTTCGGCGGCCAGCGCTTCTATCAGGTCATTGAGTTTCACGGTGGCGACTCCTGTGGACTGAGGGAGGAATGGCCGCCGCTCAAGCGACTTGCGGCAGCTTGAACACGCCCACCGATTCGACCAGCAGGCGCGCCGATTCGAGCAGCGTGTCGGTTTCCTGGTTCTGCACGCCAATTTGCTGGGCGGTGCGATCGGCGCTCAAGCCGATGTTTTGCACCGAGCGCAGCAGGCCGGCCGACAGTTGTTTTTGCTGCTCTGAGGAACTGGCAATCAGGCGCACCTGCGCCACCAGCTCGCCGGTGATTTGCTGCGTCTGGCGCATCTGGTCTCCGGCTTTTTGCGCCTGCTCCGAGCCCTGCACCACCTGGCCGATGGTGCGGTTCACCGTGGCGATGGTTTCATTGGTTTCCAGCTGGATATTGCCCACCAGCGTGCCGATTTGCTGCGTCGCGTTGCGCGAGCTTTCTGCCAGTCGCTGCACTTCTTCGGCCACCACCGCGAAACCCCGGCCCGCTTCACCGGCCACCGCCGCCTGCATCGAGGCGTTCAGCGCCAGAACGTGGGTGCGCTCCGAGATGGTGTTGATCAGATTGACAATGCCGGTAATTTCCTGCGAACGCTCGCCCAGGCGCTTGATGCGCTTTTCGGTTTCGGCAATCGTCTCGCGGATCGACTCCATGCCCTTGACGGTGCCGTTCACCGTCTCCAGCGCGGTCAGCGTCACCTGCGTGGCCTGTTCGGCGTGGCGGTTGGACTGCTCGGCCATCGCGGCCACCTGGTTCATCGACTGGGTCGCGTCGGTGAGCGAGTCGATCATCTCGCCGACGCTCTTGCGGTCGTCCTCGGCGGTCTTGCTCATCAAGTTGGCCTGGTCCTTCACCTTGCCCGATCCCTGTGCCACCTGGGCGGCAATCAGGTTCACGCCGCGCAGCACCTTGGAGGTTTCCTCGCTCAACTGGTTGATCGAGTCCGACACGGTGCCGATGATGTCCTGCGTCACTGGCGCTTTGGCGGTCAGATCGCGCTGCGAGAGCTGGTTGACGGCCTGAAGAATCGAAATCACCGAGTTGTTCAGGTTTTCGTTTTCGTCCTCGGCTTTTTGCTTTTCGGCTTCGACTTTTTGCTGCATCGCAATCCGTGCGTCCAGCAGACCGTCAAAAGCGCGGGAGAAGTGCCCCAGCTCGTCAGTGCCATCGAGCTTGGCGCGGGCCGTCATGTCGCCGCCATTGACCCGCTCCACCACCGAAGTCAGCACGTCAATCGGCCGCGTGATCTGGCGAAACATCTGCACGCCGAACAAGGTCGAAAGCGCCAGCGCCAGGACGGACACCACGCCCACCGCAATCAATGCACTCTTGGTGGTCTCGTGGGCCTTGGCTTCTGTTGCCACGGCATAGGCCTGAATTTTTTCGGTGGTGTTACCGAGATCCTTTTCCAGCGTGGCGTACGCCGCATTGAACTCGTCCGACTTAAGTCGGCCCGTTTCGTAATCGGTGGCAAAGGCCTTGACGGTGTCGCTGGAGATCGTCAGGTATTTTTTGACCAGAACTTCATTGGCCTGGAGCAGCGTCCGAATTTCCGGTGATGTCTGGGTGCTAAGGTTTTCGCTCAGGATGCGCAGGAAGGCGGCCGAGTGTTCAGCAGTTTTCGCGATCAGACTGGTGGACGTTTTACTGTCTTTGTCCCGGCTTGCCATGTTGGCCAGCAGCACGTCCTCGCGCACCACGTTGTGCATCTGGTCACCCTGCAAGTTGTTTTCCAGCAGCACCGCGCTGCGTGATGCTTCTCCCAGTGCGCCCTGAAGTTGTTTCACCGCAAAGAGGCCGGTGCCCGCCAGCAACGCAATAAACAGCGCCGACAGCGCGCCGAACAGAATCAGGTGATTTCGGATAGTTAAATTCATAGGAGCCTCAGTGACAAAAGGGTTGCGGTGACCATTACAGAGCGGTGACGCTGGCGTCACGCAATTCGGTTTCGAGTTGACTCAACAAGGCGCTGACCTCCAGGTCAAACCACAGCTGCTCGCCGAGCAGCACGGCGCGCGGCGCGATTTCGGCCAGCCCATCGGGCACCAGGGCGGCGTCAGCCAGCTGCTCGCGGCTCCAGCGCAGCCGCTCCAGCAGGCCGTCAATGACAATCCCGGCGGCGTCAAGGCCATGCGCGAGCACCAGCAGCATCGGTTTGGCGCTGGCGCTGCGCTCGACCCCCAGCCAGCGCGCCAGGTCGAACACCGGCACCAGCACGCCATGCAGGTTGGACATGCCCAGAAACCAGTGTGGTGCCCTTGGCAGCCGGTGCAGTGGCGCCAGTTCGGCCAGTTCGCTGGCATCGGTGTAGCCAATCATCAGGTTCAGGGCGCCGATGCGAAAGCCCTGGCGCGACTGCGCGCTTGTTTCGCGCAGGGACGCGGCATGGGCCTGTGCTGACCCTGGTGCGGCCTCTTCGGGCGAGAAATCAAAGCCGCGCAGCAGCGCGGCGGTGGGCGCCAGCAGCACATCACCAATATTCACGCTCATCTGGATTCCTTTGCGTTTTCACAGCCGCCGACATCGGCACTGAGGCGTTCGGGCGGGCTGTGATGAGTGGCGCCACGAGGGCGCTGGCCGCTGGCCAGGTCAGAGTGCGCGCACCTGCGACAGCACCTGCTCTTCGGTGTAGGGCTTGGTGATGTAGCCCTTGGCGCCCAGCATCTGACCCCAGGCTTTGTCGGCCTTTTGGTCTTTGGCGGTGACCAGGACTACCGGGATGTCCTTGGTTTCGGCGTCGGCGCGCAGCGCGCGGGTGCAGGCGAAACCGTCCATTTCGGGCATGTTCACGTCCATCAGGATGGCGTCGGGCTTGCTGCGTTTGGCCGAGGCCAGCGCCTGCACGCCGTTCTCGGCGGTGCTGACGAGGTAGCCAGCGTCGCTGAGCAGTTTTTCGAGCCGGGTGCGGTCAGCGTGGTTATCTTCGACGACCAGGATGGTGCGGGGCATGGGGATTCCTTTAAGAGTAAAAATGAGTCAAGGGTGATAAAAAGCGCCGCAATCGCTAGGTGCCGTGACGCAACCAGGGTTGAGTCGGCGACTGAGCGGGCGATGGCGGTGGCGGTGGCGTTGCGTTGGTCATTGCGGCGTAGCGCAACACCACTTCATAAAGATCGTTCGGATTGACGGGCTTGGTCAGGTAGGCATCACAGCCCGCCATTTTTCCCCGTATCCGGTCAAACGGCGAGGACTTGCTGGTCAGCATCACGATGGGTGGCCCCTCGCCGGTGCGCGCGCGCGCCTTGATGCGGCGACAGGCTTCATAGCCATCCATGCCCGGCATCAGCACGTCCATCAAAATGCAGGCGTAGCGGGCGCTGGCAGCGGCCTCGACGCCCACTTCGGCGCTTTCGGCTTCGGTGACCGCGCAGCCACGCGGCTCCAGCAGCGAGCGAAGGTAGGCGCGCACCGCCAGGCTGTCATCAATCACCAGCACGGGCGTGCGTGTTGTGCTGGCCAGCGGCGTCGGCGTCGGCGTCGGTGCTGGCGCTGCAGCGTGCTGCAATTGGGCAGAGGAACTTGGGCCGTGTTCCAGCGCCCGGGCCAGCAGCATTGGCAGCGCGGGCCACTGCACCGGGCGCTTGATTTGCGTGTGGCCATGCGGCACGGCGTGGGCATCGACCCAGATCACCGTCTTGTGTTTGAGCCAGGTCTGGCTTTCGGCCCAGGCTTTAGCCTGGGGATCGCCCGCGTCGATCATGATGGCGTCAGCGTTTTCGCCGCATTCGTCACCCACCAGCTCGATGCGGGGATGGCGGCGGCGCGACAGCATCACGGTGCCATTGAGCAGCCTGTGCTCCATCGGGTTAAAGCCCTTGACCAGCAACATCAACGGCGCTTCGGCTGGCGCTGCATCGACGGACACTGGCTGCGCCAGACCCTGTGTGGCAGGCGACACCGCGCCAGGTGTGGGCACGGGTAAGTCCGAGGGCTGGTTGTTGATCTTCATGAGCCTTTCCCTTTTGGATTCGTTTATCGCTTAATGCATGCAGAAACCGTTGTTTGGTGTGCGGCGCTTATACAACATGGAAGGTTACATATTTTAATATTTAACAGATGCTGTTACCTCCGTTATACCGGGTTTACCCGCGTGTGATCTTTGCGCAATATCAGTAATTAATCAGTTAAATGGCTGATTTATCGATCCGCCCCTCACCAATCCTCTTTGACCGCCAGCACCGCATCCCGGCCCGCTGCCGCCCGCCCGGCCAGCCAGGCGGTCAGCGTCCCGGCGGCGACCACGGCGGCGCACAGCCCTAAAAGCCGCGCCCACGGCACGCGTAAATCCATCGTCCAGTGAAAGCTTTGCGGGTTCACCACATGCACCAGTACGGTCGAAACGGCCAGCCCCAGCGCCAGCCCGGCCACCGCGCCAATCACCGTCCAGGCCGCGCCTTCGCCGGCCACCACGGTGAGGATTTGCTGGCGCGTCAGGCCCAGGTGCGCCAGCAGGCCGAATTCCTTGCGCCGCGCCAGCACCTGCGCGCTGAAGCTGGCGGCCACGCCGAACAGGCCGATGGCAATCGCCACGCCCTGCAGCCAGTAGGTCACGGCAAAACTGCGGTCAAAAATCTGCAGCGACTTGGCGCGAATCTGGCTGACGGAGGCCATTTCCAGCAGCGCGCCGCCGCCGCTGGCCTGCGCGTCGGCCAGGGCGCGGAGGGCTTGTTGAACCTGGGCGTCGTCCGCCGTATCGTTCAGCCACAGCGCCAGATCGCTGACGCGCTGGTCGCCCGTCAGGCGCTCAAAGTCGCGCTGGGCCAGCGCAATCGCGCCGAATTGGCGGGCGTAGTCGCGCCACACGCCCGCGACGTAAAACCGGGGCGCGGCGGTTGCCGTCGGTTCGGAGGCAGCTGGTTCGGTAGGCGCGGCTGGCGTTGTTTGCGCGGCGGGTATCGCGGATGCTGCTGGCTTGGCCGGTGCGGCTGGCGCAGCGGGCAGGGCGGGCGCGCTTTGCGCCAGCGCGCCAAAGGCCTGCGCCAGCGGCGGGAACACGCTGCCGGGCCGGGCGCCGTACAGATCGACCATCGCCTCGCTGACATAAATGCCGACGTGGCCGGGCGGCACGGGCAGCGGCGGGGCGATCAGCGGCAGGGCGCTGGCCGGGTCGTCCAGCGGGCGGGAAATCAAGGTGACGGCCGGTTTGCCTGCGTCCAGCAGCAGCGGCGAGCTGCGCAGCGTGCTGACGCGGGCCACGCCGCTCAGGCGGGCGGCGGCCTGGACAAATTCCGGCGAAAAATAGCCCGCATCGCTGCTGGATGCGCCCAGCGTGCTTCGCACATACAAATCGGCAGGCAGCACCACATCGAGCCAGTGCGTGACCGAATCGCGAAAACTCGCCACCATCACCGTCAGCGCGACGGCCAGACTCAGCGACGCCACCACGCCGCTGATGGCGACGGCGGCACTGGTCTTCACCCGGCGGGCGCGCTCGACGGCCAGCAGCGGCAGCAAGCGGTGCGCCACCCACGGGCTGAGGCGGTCGTAGAGCAGCGTAATCAGCCACGGCAATCCGGTGATGCCGCCGACCAGCAGCAGCCCAACGGAAAAATAAGCCGCCAGCGGAATGCCAAACACCGGCGGCAGCAGCGCCAGCAGCGCGCCCGCCGCGATAAACGCCAGACTCAGCCAGTGCCCGACGCCGCCGCCGCCCGCCAGCCCTAAGCCTTTGAGCGTCTGCGCGGGCGGCAGTTTTTGCGCGGCGCGCGCGGGCCACCAGCCGCCGACGCCCGCCGCCGCCACGCCGAGCGCGCCGTAGGTCAGCGCCGCCGCGCCGCTCCACTGCAGCGTCGGCGCGACGCCGGCAAAATAGCCGCCGCCCAGATCGCCGCCCAGCAGCCGCAGCGCCAGCGCCGCCAGCGCGCTGCCCAGCGCCACCCCGGCCACGCTGCCAACCAGCCCCAGCGCCAGCGATTCAATCAACACCAGCAGCAGGCGCTCGCGCCCGGTCAGTCCCAGGACGCCGAGCAGCGCAAACTGCTGCGCCCGCTTGGCCACGCTCAGCGACAGCACCGAAAACACCAAAAACGCGCCGGTAAACAGCGCCACCAGCGCCAGCACCGTCAGATTGACCCGGTAGGCGCGTGACAGGTTACTGATGCGCTCGGCGCTATTGCCTGGCGCATTGGCGCTGATGTGGGGCGGCAGTTGCAGCGCGGCGACAAAGCGGCCCATGTCGCTGCCCGGTTTTAATCGCACATCGATGCGCGAAAGCTGGCCGCTGCGGCCAAACAGCTCTTGCGCCGCACCAATGTCCATCACCGCCAGCGGCCCGCCGCCCGCGCTGACGCTGCCCGCCACGCTGACGCGGCGCAATTGCAGGCCGTCTTGCAGTTCAAGCTGGTGGGCACTGAAGAGCTGCCGCGCCGCCGGGTTTAAAAACACCGTGTTTGGCGTGAAGATTGAAAAACGCCCGGCTTGCGGCTGCTTGCCCGGTTCAGCGGACTGGCCCGGCTGGCTTGCTGCGGGCGCAGCAAACGGCACCGGCATCAGCGCGGGCGCCACCGACGCCACGGCCAGCGCGTCAATGCCGACGATGCGCAGCGGCTGGCGTTTGGCGCTGTCGCCGTTCAGATCGAGCGCGTAGCTGCTGATTTCCAGCACCGGGCTGGCCATTTCGACTTGCGGGTCGTTGGCAACCCGCTCGTACAGGGCTTCGTCAAAGCTGCCCTGCGCGGCGCGCAGCTCCAGATCGGGCTGGCCGTTGACGGCGCGCACTGCCTGCGAGAACTCCGACAGCGCCGACGCGTTGATGAGGTGAACAGAAAACGCCAGCGCCACGCCCAGCATGACGGCGACGACGGCGGCGGCATTGCGCCACGGGTGGTGGCGAAGTTCCTGCCACGAGAAGGTTTGGAGTAGGGCGCGCATGGGCTGATGGTAGCGGCGGCCAGCGCTGGCGGCTGTGGCGGCTGGCTGTGGGGCGGACTGATGCAGGTCAAGGTGCGCGCACGCCCGGTGCGGATGCATCACAGGATTGCTTTAGTATTTGGAAGGCCAGGTCTGGGCGGCCGCGTGCGTGACCGTGCATGGAGACACTGAGCGATTGAAGACGACCATTCAAAAGGACAGAGCTATGACTGCCATGATGAAAGCCGCTATTTTTATCGAACCAGGCCGCATTGAACTGGCCGACAAACCCATTCCCGATGTCGGGCCAAACGATGCGCTGATCCGCATCACCACGACGACGAT
>JAPLPS010000291.1 GCA_026400075.1 Polaromonas sp. | reverse complement strand
ACTCGTCCAGTTCACGCAACAAACGGCGTTGGTGTTCGCTGAGCTTGACGGGCGTCTCCACCGCAATGTGGCAATACAAGTCACCGGGGTAGCTTGCGCGCACGCCTTTGATGCCCTTGCCGCGCAGGCGGAACTGCTTGCCTGTTTGCGTGCCTTCGGGAATGTCGATGGCCGCTTTGCCCGCCAGCGTCGGCACGTCGATTTCGCCGCCCAGCGCAGCCGTGGTGAAGCTGATCGGCACGGCGCAATGCAGGTCGTCGCCTTCGCGCTCAAAAATTTCGTGTTTTTTGATGCGGATTTCGATGTACAGATCGCCGGGCGGCCCGCCATTGGTGCCGGGCTCGCCGTTGCCGGTCGAGCGGATGCGCATGCCATCGTCGATGCCGGACGGGATTTTGACTTCCAGCGTCTTGGTGTTTTTGGTTTTGCCCACGCCGTGGCAGGCCACGCAAGGCGAAGGAATCAGCTTGCCGGTGCCCCGGCACTGCGGGCAGGTTTGCTGCACGCTGAAGAAACCCTGGCGCATCTGCACCACGCCGTGGCCGTGGCAGGTGGTGCAGGTGACAGCCTTGGTGCCAGGCTTGGCGCCGCTGCCCTGGCAGGTGCTGCAGTCGTCCCAGCTCGGAATGCGAATTTGTGCGTCTTTGCCGTGCGCTGCTTCTTCCAGCGTGATTTCCATCGCGTAGCTCAGGTCGCCGCCCCGGTACACCTGACGCCCGCCATGCTGCTGGCCGCCGCGCTGGCCGCTGAATACATCGCCAAAAATATCGCCAAAGGCTTCGGCAAAGCCGCCAAAGCCTTCCGCGCCAGGGCCACCGCCCCGGTTCGGATCAACGCCCGCGTGGCCGTACTGGTCGTAGGCCGCGCGCTTTTGGCTGTCGGAAAGCATCTCGTAAGCCTCTTTGGCTTCCTTGAATTTTTCTTCGGAAACCTTCGAGCTGTCACCCTGGTTGCGGTCGGGGTGGTGCTTCATCGCCAGTTTGCGATAGGCTTTCTTGATGTCTTCATCGCTGGAATTCTTGGGAACGCCTAGCGTGTCGTAATAGTCTTTTTTGGCCATTTCGGGTCAGGAATCTTTTTAGGAAAAATAAAACACAAAAGCGGAAATCCGGGATTGCTCCTGGTTTCCGCTTTGCACTGGCTAGGCGTGTTGTACGAAGTCAGCAAGCCGTTTCAGGCTGGATCAGCCTTTTTTGACTTCCTTGACTTCGGCATCGACCACATTGTCGTCGGCGGGCTTGGCCTGGGGCTGTTCGGCACCGGCTGCACCTGCAGCGTCGCCACCCTGGGTGGATTGCATGTCGGCGTACATTTTTTCGCCCAGCTTCTGGCTGGCGGCCATCAGCGCTTCGTTCTTGGCTTCGATGGCGGCCTTGTCGTCGCTCTTCAAGGCTTCTTCCATGTCCTTGATGGCCGCTTCGATTTTTTCTTTTTCAGCGGCATCGAGCTTGTCGCCGTACTCGACCAAGGATTTTTTCACGCTGTGAACCATCGCTTCGGCGCTGTTTTTCGCCTGCACGAACTCGACTTTTTCCTTGTCGGAGGCCGCGTTCAGTTCGGCGTCTTTCACCATCTGCTGGATTTCAGCTTCGCTCAGGCCGGAGTTGGCCTTGATGGTGATCTTGTTTTCCTTGCCCGTGCCCTTGTCCTTGGCGCCGACGTGCAGAATGCCGTTGGCGTCGATGTCGAACGACACTTCGATTTGCGGCGTGCCGCGTGCGGCTGGCGGGATGCCTTCGAGGTTGAACTCGCCCAGCGCCTTGTTGCCCGAAGCAATTTCGCGCTCGCCCTGGAACACCTTGATCGTCACGGCCGGCTGGTTGTCTTCAGCGGTCGAGAAGGTCTGGGCGAATTTGGTCGGGATGGTCGTGTTCTTCTTGATCATCTTGGTCATCACGCCGCCCATCGTTTCAATGCCCAGCGACAGCGGGGTCACGTCGAGCAGCAGCACGTCGGTGCGGTCGCCGGACAGCACCTGGCCCTGAATCGCGGCGCCGACAGCGACGGCTTCATCGGGGTTCACGTCCTTGCGCGGCTCTTTGCCGAAGAATTCCTTGACCTTTTCCTGCACCTTGGGCATGCGCGTCATGCCGCCGACCAGAATCACGTCCTGGATGTCGCTGACGCTGACGCCTGCATCCTTGATGGCCATGCGGCAAGGAGCAATCGTGCGCTCGATCAGCTCATCAACCAGTGCTTCCAGCTTGGCGCGGGTCAGCTTGATGTTCAGGTGTTTCGGGCCGGACGCGTCTGCGGTGATGTAAGGCAGGTTGATGTCGGTTTGCGCGCTGTTGGACAGCTCGATCTTGGCCTTTTCAGCGGCTTCTTTCAGGCGCTGCAGGGCCAGCACGTCGTTCTTCAGGTTGACGCCCGAGTCTTTCTTGAACTCGTCGATGATGAAGTCAATGATGCGCTGGTCAAAGTCTTCGCCGCCGAGGAAGGTGTCACCGTTGGTGGACAGCACTTCGAACTGCTTTTCGCCGTCCACATCGGCAATTTCGATGATGGAGATGTCGAAGGTGCCGCCGCCCAGGTCATACACGGCGATCTTGCGGTCGCCCTTTTCCTGCTTGTCCAGGCCGAAGGCCAGCGCTGCAGCGGTAGGCTCGTTGATGATGCGCTTGACATCCAGACCGGCAATGCGGCCTGCGTCTTTGGTGGCCTGGCGCTGCGCGTCGTTGAAGTACGCGGGCACCGTGATGACGGCTTCGGTGACTGGCTCGCCGAGGTAGTCTTCGGCGGTTTTCTTCATCTTGCCGAGGATGTCGGTCGTTAATCTTGATCATTTCTTCATCGTTAATAGGTTTGTTGTGACTAAAATCAAATCTTAATCTGTCTGGACCGACATAAGA
>JAPLPS010000191.1 GCA_026400075.1 Polaromonas sp. | reverse complement strand
GCGGCTGACGTTCTGGCTTTTCGGGCCGAGTCGCCAGTCTTGCCAGATCACGCGGTCATCGCCGCAGCCCGCAGGGGCTGAACGCGCTGGCGGCGCGGCGCTGGCGGGCGCGGGCGTCTGGCGGCTTGAAGGCGGCGGCAGCGGCGCGAGGCTGCTGCGCGCCGTCAAAAAGCGCCAGGCCCGCGCCGCTTTGCCGTGCAGGCCGGAGCGGCAGGTGCCGGGATAGACCAGCTCGCCGTGGCGCTCGCGCTCATAGCCCGCAGCGGCCAGTGCGCGGGCGATGTCCTGCCGGGTGCAGCCGCAGGGGTAGGCCAGGCCCGCCGCCACCAGTTGATCGAGCGCCTGCTGGTAAAGCGCGCCGCGCTGCGACTGGTACAGCGGCGGCGCGTCGGGCAGCAGGCCGCAGGCGGCGAGCTGCTGCAAGATGAGCTGATCCGCGTGGGGCTGGCAGCGCGGCGTATCTACATCTTCGATGCGGATGAGCCACTGGCCGCCGTGGGCGCGTGCGTCGAGCCAACTGGCCAGCGCCGCGACCAGCGAACCCGCATGCAGCGGGCCGGTGGGCGAGGGCGCAAACCGGCCCCGGTAAGCGGTGGCACTCAAGGGCTTAAAGAACCGCCAGCGCCATTTCCAGGCCCGAGACAAAACCGTCTTCAACCCGGTGGCCCAGGCACCAGTCGCCGCAGGCGCCAATGCTTGACACGCCATCCCACGCATGAGTCTGGCCCAACGGTTTGCTGGTCTGGGCGTAGCGCCAGCGATGCACCTCGGCGTACGGCGGCTCGGCGTGGATGCCGGTGATTTCGGCAAAGCCGCGCAGCAGCTTGGCCTTGATGCGTTCGGCGTTGTCTTCGAGGTGGCGCTGCGACCATTCGACATTCGCCTGAATCGTCCAGCGTTCAATCGGGCCGCGTCCGGGCTTGGACGACTCGCGCGCCAGCCAGGCGATGCGGTGGTGCGTGCTGCGCGCCACGTTCCACTGCGGGCCGAGGCTGCACAGCGTGGGCTGCTGCGCCTGCGGAAAGGCCACCATCAGCGTCCAGCAGGGCGCCACCGTGACGCGGGCGAGTTCGGCTTGCAGCCCCTTGGCCTGCTGCGAGCTGAGCAGCAAAGCCTGCGCCTGCGGCGCGGGCATGGCCAGAATCACCGTGTCAAAACCACAGTAAACATGGCTTTCGCCGCCGGGGCTTTGGGTTTGCAGCTGCCAGCGCTCGGGGTGCAGCTTGTCGGCTTCGAGCCGGATCACCTGGGTGTCCAGCACCAGACTGCCAGCGTCTTGCAGCGGTTTGGCCCATTGCTGGACCAGCGCGTTCATGCCCGGCTTGGCGACCCAGTGCGCTTCCGGCACCGGCAGCGAGGCGGCCATGACCCGGCCGTGATCGTCCAGAATCCGCACCGTGTTCGCGCTCCACGGGCGCACCAGCCCGGAGACGGTGGACAGCGCTTCTTCAAAGCGCGGGTCGCGCACGGTGAAATACTGCACGCCGTGGTCAAACTCGCCAAACTCGGTGTTGCGCGTGGCCATGCGGCCACCGGCGCCGTGGCTTTTCTCGAAAACGCTGACGCGGTGCCCGGCTTTGGCCAGCGTGCGCGCGCAGGTGATGCCGGCAATGCCAGCGCCAATGATGGCGATGTGGCGCGGCGCAGCGGCGTCAGAGGAGGGGGTGGTGCGGGATTTTTTTGTCATGTCTCGGTCTTTTTTAGGAGTGGAAAAAAGGGAATTTTGGAGCACCCGCTACACACTCTACACGCTGGCGCAGCCGGTTCGCTGTGGGGGCAAATTTAAAGCGAATGCGGGCGCTCCAGCAGCGCCTGCCGGGTGGCCGGTTGAGCCAGTTGTTGCAGCCACCATTGCAGGGCGCGGCCTTCGGTTTGGGCGCCGGTGCAGCGCCAGGCGTAGCGCATCGCAATGATGCGGGTCGGGCGCTGCATCTGCTTTTCCACCAGCCGGCCGCTGGCGATGTGCGGGCGCGCCAGGTACTCGGGCAAAAAGCCGCCGCCCAGGCCACGCAACTGCGCGTCCAGCTTTTCCTGCATGCCCGGCACGGTGAACACGTCTTGCCCGCCGAGCAGCCCGCTGGTGATGCCGCTGCCGCGCTGCACCGAGTCGGCGACAGCCACGGCGCGGTGCGGCATCAACGCGGCGTCGCTGATCGGCTCCGGCGCGTTGGCCAGCGGATGGTGCGGCGCCACCGCGTAAATAAAGCTCAGATTGCCCAGCGGCAGGCTTTGCACCGACTTGTTCAGCGTCGGCTCCAGCGGAATGCCGATGGCCAGATCGGCCTGGCCGGAGGTCAGCGCTTCGAGCGTGCCCGACAGGGCTTCCTCGCGGATGCGCAGGCGCGTCGGCGTTTGCGTGGCAAAGAAAGCCTCGCACAGCTCCATCACCGTGGTGCGGGAAATGATGCTGTCAATGGCCAGCGTCAGCTGCGGCTCCCAGCCGGTGGCCACGCGCTTGACGCGGTTCGCCACCGCGTCGAGTTCGACCATCAGCCGGTTGCCCTCGCGCAGCAATTCCTTGCCTGCCTCGGTCAGGCGCGCCTGACGGGAGGAGCGGTCAAACAGCAGCACGTCCAGCGCGTCTTCGACCTGGCGGATGCGGTAAGTCAGCGCGCTCGGCACGACGCCGAGTTCACGCGCCGCCGCCGCCATGCTGCCGCTGCGATCGACCAGGCCGATCAGTTCAATCGTCTCGGGCGTCAGCGCGTCGCGAACCCGGTTGTTGATGAGTGCCATAAGGATTGACATCCTCCCCGCCCTAAAGGACGGGGATTCCTACTGCGCTTGAGCCGACATTGCTGCTGACTGAAGTCGCTTCGGTGGGTTCCTGCTTCACTGAGGCTGGTTTCGTTCGATTCTTGCGAACCGAGCCAGAGCCCTCCTCTCCACAGGCTGCAACGCGATGTCCTCGCGCCAATATGTTTATTGCGCCGACTACATCGGCGTTGTTTTCGTAGCCACAATCCACGCACTCGAATCTGGCTTGCGTTTGCCGATTTTCCTTGGCGATATGCCCGCAGCACGGGCAGGTTTGGCTGGTGTACTGCTGCGGCACAGCCACCAGCATCCCGCCATTCCACGCCAGTTTGTAATCCAACTGCCGCCGAAACTCGAACCAGCCTTGATCCAATATCGCCTTGTTCAGTCCCGATTTCGCCGAACTGCCTTTGCCTGTCGCGGATTTACTCATGTTGCTAACCTGCAAATTTTCGACAGCCACCATCGCGTGGTTCTTGCTGATTTCAGCTGTCCTTTTATGCAGGAAATCCTTACGAGAATTGCCGATCACGCTATGAATTTGTTGAACTTTCCTTTTCGTTTTGTGCCAGTTTTTGCTGAATTTCACTTTTCGGCTCATGCGCCGCTGGTACTTTGCAAGGCATTTTTCGTGCTTTTTGAAACTGCTCAAGGGTTCGATGAAACTCCCATCGCTCATCGTGGCGAATCGGGCGATGCCTACGTCGATTCCGATAGCCGTTGTTGCCGTGGGAATTAGTTTTTCAATGTCCCGTTCCGTTTGGATGCTGGCAAACCACTTGCCGTTTTTCTGGCTCACCGTGACATTTTTCGCCGTTCCCAGAATATCGCGGCTATTGCGATAGCGCATCCAATCCATTTTGGGTAATTTGAGGCGGCTGTTGGACAGGTCAATTTTGAAACACTTGGCATCAAATTCTTGAAAACTATCGCCCATGCCTTTGCGCTTTTTACGCGGAAACTTTGCACGGCCTGCGAAAAAATTCCGGTAGGCGTTATCCAAATTTTTGAGCGCCTTTTGCAGCGTGTGCGCGGGCGATTCTTTCAGCCACGGATTGGTTTGTTTCCACGCCGGTAGCCATTTGCACATATCAAAGTGCCCGACATATTTGCCACCCGCCGCGTAGATTTCCTGCTGCCGCTTGAGCGCTTCGTTGTAAACCCACCGACATGCCCCAGCGAAACGGCGCATATCACGCTGTTGTTCGCCGTTCGGCATCAGTTCGTATTGGAAGGCTTGGAGGCGCTGCATTAGCCAATGATAAGTAGTGGGTTAATTAGCAACCAGATAGTGATGTCTGCAGCACAGATCGCCGATGCCGCAGCGGACGGCGCGTGCAGGTGCCCGAACCCGCTGATTTAGTTGCCAAATGACCCACTAGAGACTTTTTCGTTGTTACGAACGGTTGCGGAGCATTTCCTCTGTTTGCTCCTGTGCATCGCCCGTGATGCGCTTGTACGCCTTGTCTGCTTCATGACGTGTAAAAGCGCTGATGGCGTAGAACAGGACAAGGAACGTAACGACGTAGGCAACAACCTTAGCAATAGCGTTCATGCCCTTGTCCTTGCTGAATATCGCCTGCTTACAGAAGGGGCAAAGCGTCGCAGAGGGGGTTACGAGCTCACCGCAGCTTGGGCACGGTACTCGATTAGCAGGTGCCTGTGCGGGGCTAACCCCAAGAGGTTGTCCAGTCAAAGGGGTTTGCGAAAATTTTTGATTGTCGGCATTGGTTGGCTTTGCCGGGGTAAGAAGGAGGCGTACCAACTCCTTGTCTCGGCGTGCGCGGGCTAAGTCCAGCGCTGTATGGCCTGCTGAATTTGGTTTGCTGACGTCCGCGCCATTGGCGATCAGCGTCTTCACTGTCGCCCACTTGCCCTGCCATGCGGCGCCCGTCAGGGAGTCGGGATCATCATGATTTTCTTTGATGCTTGGAGCTGTATCTATAAGCTCTGAAATCTGATCAGCTGTGGGCTGCTGAGGTGCAACCTCCATCATGCTAGAACTTGGCAAATCACGATTACAGAACCGACACACAATTGCTTGTGCTTTGATCACTTCAGCGCAATACGGGCACGCTTTTTCGTTTGTTTTCATTGCGTTTCCCTCTTTTTATTGTCAAATCAGCTGGAAATAATAACATCTGCAGCCGGGACTAGTGGGTCACTTGGCAACCAGATAGTGATGTCCGCAGCACAGATCGCCGATGCCGCAGCGGACGGCGTGTGCAGGCGCCCGAACCCACTGATTTAGTTGCGAGAAGTGACCCACTAGGGGTGGTGGCATTCTCAAGGACACCTATGGTGTCCGCGCTATTCTTCCCCGCCCTGAAGGGTGAGGACTGCCACACTTTCGTTCAAAAAAATTGAATGATGCCATCAAATGGGGGCAATTGGCTTGAGCGGTTTGGCGCCTAAAGTAGGGGCATCCCATCCTTTTGAAAGGCGCATGCCATGATGACTTACCGGGCTTCCAGCGAACGCGGCTATGCCGACCACGGCTGGCTCAAGTCGTTTCACTCGTTTTCTTTTGCCGGTTATTACGACCCGGCGCATATGGGCTTTGGCAATCTGCGCGTCATCAATGAGGACGTGATTGCGCCGGGCCGGGGTTTTGGCACGCACGGCCACCGTGACATGGAAATCATCAGCTACGTGCTCAGCGGCGAGCTGGCGCACAAGGACAGCATGGGCAACGTCGTCGGCATTCCGCCCGGCGATGTGCAGCGCATGAGCGCAGGCACCGGCGTGCAGCACAGCGAGTTCAACCACGCAGAAGGCCAGACCACGCATTTGTTGCAAATCTGGATCGAACCGGCAGTGACCGGCATTGCGCCCGGCTACGAGCAAAAAAGCTTTCCCGAAGCGCAAAAGCGCGGCCAGCTGCGGCTGGTGGCGTCGCCCGACGCCGCCGACGGCTCGGTGCAGATTCACGCCGATGCGCGGCTCTATGCGGGGCTGTTCGACGGGGCTGAAAGCGCCACGCTGGCGCTGAATCCGCACCGCAAGGCTTACGTGCATCTGGTGCGCGGCCAGCTTGACGTGAACGGGCGGCGCATTCTGGCGGGCGACGCGCTGATGCTGGAGGCCGAGGCGCAGCTGACGCTGGCCAACGGTCAGGCCGCTGAAGTGCTGGTGTTTGACCTGGCGCCCTGAGCGTCGCGCGCCAGCCGCAGGCCGCTGAACTGCCACTGCGCTTCGGGCGGGAAAAAGTTGCGGTAGCTGGCCCGGATGTGGCTGGGCGGCGTGGCGCAGGAGCCGCCGCGCAGCACGAACTGCTGGCACATGAATTTGCCGTTGTACTCGCCGACCGGCCCTTCGCACGGTGCGTAGCCGGGGTAGGCGCTGTAGCTGGACTGAGTCCATTCCCAGACTTGGCCCGGCAGCGGCGCGGGCTGTGCGCGGGCGGCCAGCTCCCATTCAAATTCAGTCGGCAGCCGGGCGCTGGACCAGCGCGCCAGCGCGTCGGCTTCAAAATAGCTCAGGTGGCAGGCGGTGGCGTTGGGATCGACTTTGACCAGCCCTTGCAGCGTGAAATGGCGGTAGTCGCCCGCGTCGCCCTGCCAGTAGAGCGGCTTGTCGCGCTGGCCCGCGTTGACCCAGTCCCAGCCTATTGACAGCCACAGGCCGGGCTGGCGGTAGCCGCCATCGGCGATGAAGGCCATCACCTCGCCATTCGTCAGCGGGCGGCTGGCCAGCTCGAACGGTGCGAGATACACCGTGTGGCGCGGCGTTTCGTTGTCAAAAGAAAAGCCGCCGTCCTGAGTCGGATCAAAGCCGTGCTGAACCAGGCCGCCCTCGTGGCGCAGCCAGCGCAGCGGCTCGGCGGGCGCGCTGGCCGCTGGCTGGTGGGCGCTGGCCGCTGGCTGGGCGCTGGCTGCGGGCCGGGCGCTGGCCTCGCAGGCCGGGTGCAGCGGGTTGAAGGACAGGGCGTGCTTGATGTCGGTCAGCAGCAATTCCTGGTGCTGCTGCTCGTGCTGCAGGCCCAGCGTGATGAGTTGCGCCAGTTCTGCATCGTCGCGCAGACCGGGGCTGACGAGCAGCGCCAGCACCCGCGCATCAACCTGCGCCCGGTAAGCCAGCACCTGCGCCAGCGACGGGCGGCTGATCAAGCCGCGCTGCGGGCGCGGGTATTGGTCGCCGACGCCTTTGTAATAGCTGTTGAACAGCACCCGAAAGCTGGCGTCAAACGGCGTGAAACCGGCTTCAAACTTTTCCAGCACAAAGGTTTCAAAAAACCAGGTGACATGCGCCAGATGCCACTTGGCCGGGCTGGCGTCGGGCATGGACTGGAGCTGGCAGTCTTCGGCGCTGAGCGGCGCAATCAAATGCTCGCTCTGGTGGCGAACCTGCATAAAGCGCTGTGCCATGCTGGACAGGCCGGGCGCGTCCACCTTGGGCTGCAGCGCCGCGTTCACCGCCCGGCGGTCGTCAAACACAAAGCAGTCGCCCTCGTAATGGGCGGAGCCGCATTCCTCGAAGTATTTCAAAATGCCGCCTTCGAGCTGGTAAACGTGTTCGATTCCCGCTTCCTGCAGGTAAATCGCCGCTTTCTCGCAGCGGATGCCGCCGGTGCAAAAGCTCACCACCGTCTTGCCCGCCAGATCGCTGCGGTGATCCAGCACCGCCTGCGGGAACTCGGTGAATTTTTCCAGCCGCCAGTCAATCGTGTCTTTGAACGTGCCCGCATCGACTTCATAGGTGTTGCGCGTGTCCAGCGTGACGACGGGGCGGCCCGCATCGTCATGCCCGGCGTCGAGCCAGCGTTTCAGCGTGGCCGGAGCCACGGCCGGGGCGCGGCCCGCCGAAGGGCGAATCGTCGGGTGGTTCATGCGGATGATTTCCGGCTTGATCTTGACCAGCAGCTTGTGAAACGGCTGGACGGCAGACCAGCTTTCTTTCGCCTGCAGGTCGGCAAAGCGCGCATCCTGGCGCAGCCAGTCCAGAAAGCCGTGAATCTCGGCACTGGCGGCAGCCAGAAACATATTGATGCCCTCTTCGGCCAGCAGCACCGTGCCTTTGATGCCGCGTGTTTTCAGGGCTTCGAGGATTGTCGCCTGCAGGCGGGCCGTGTCCGGCAGCGGCACGAACTTGTAGGTGGAAATGTTCAGGACGGGGAGGTGTTCAGGGTGTGCGGGCATGAATAAAAAAACCGCAGCAAAGCGCGGTTCGTCAAAGGTAATCCCGCATTGTGCAGGATGGCAAAGGGGTTTTGTGTTTCATCTGTAGGCGCTTGGCCGGTGCCACAATGGCGCCCATGTTTGTCCATTTAAGAATCCACACCGAGTTTTCAGTTGTTGACGGCACCTGCCGCATCGACGAAATCGTTGGCGCCGCCGCCGCCGACCGCCAGCCTGCGCTGGCCATTACCGACCTGAGCAACCTGTTTGGCGCGGTCAAGTTTTACAAGGAAGGGCGCAAGACCGGCGTCAAGCCGCTGATTGGCGCCGATGTCTGGGTGCCGGTGCCGGGCAAGGACGCCAGCGCCCCGGCCGTGCGCCTGCTGTTGCTGGTGCAAAGCCAGCAGGGCTATCTCAATTTGTGCGAACTGATCACCCGCGCCTGGACTAAAAACGTCGTGCGCGACCAGGCCATCGTCAAGCTCGAATGGCTGCAGGAGCTGGGCGAGGGCCTGATTGCGCTGTCCGGCGCGCAGGGCGGCGCCGTCGGCCAGGCGCTGCTGCAGGGCGACAGCGCCCGCGCCGCCGAATGCGCCCGCTATCTCGCCGCGCTGTTTCCGAACCGCTTTTACCTGGAGCTGCAACGCGCCCAGCGCCCGGACGACGAGCGCCACGTCATTGCCGCCGTACAGCTGGCCGCGCAGCTCGGCCTGCCGGTGGTGGCCACGCACCCAGTCCAGTTTTTGAGCTACGAGGACTACGAAGCCCACGAAGCGCGCGTCTGCATTTCAGAAGGCGAAATCCTGGGCAACGCCAAGCGCGTGCGCAAATTTACCCGCGAGCAGTATTTCAAGTCGGCGGAGCAAATGGCGGCGCTGTTTGCCGACATTCCGTCGGCGCTGGCGAACACGCTGGAAATTGCCAAACGCTGCAACCTGACGCTGGCGCTGGGCAAGCCGATGCTGCCCGACTACCCGACGCCTGAGGTGGACGGCGTGCGCATGTCGCCGGACGATTACTTTCGCCACACCTCGTTCGAGGGGCTGGAGGCGCGTCTGCTGCACCTGTACCCGAACCCGGCCGAGCGCGATGCCAAGCGGCCCGAGTACGTGGCCCGGCTCGAATTCGAGATCAACACGATTTTGAACATGGGCTTTCCCGGCTACTTTTTGATCGTCGGCGATTTTATTCAGTGGGCCAAGGCGAACGGCTGCCCGGTCGGGCCGGGACGCGGTTCTGGCGCTGGTTCGCTGGTGGCTTACGCTTTGAAAATCACCGACCTCGATCCGCTGCGCTACAACCTGCTGTTCGAGCGATTCTTGAACCCCGAGCGGGTGTCGATGCCCGACTTTGACATCGACTTTTGCCAGAGCAACCGCGACCGCGTCATCGACTATGTGAAGGACAAATACGGCCACGCGGCGGTCAGCCAGATCGTCACCTTCGGCACGATGGCGGCGCGGGCGGCGATTCGCGACGTGGGCCGGGTGCTGGATTTTCCTTACGGCTTTTGCGACGGCATTTCCAAGCTGATTCCGAACAAGCCCGGCCAGGCGGTGACGCTGCAGCTGCCCCCGGCCGAGCGCAAGAAAAACGACAAGATGGTCTATGCGCTCGAAGCCGAGCCGATTCTGGCCGAGCGCGAAAGCAAGGAAGAAGACGTTCACACGCTGCTGGTGCTGGCGCGCAAGCTCGAAGGGCTGACGCGCAATGTCGGCATGCACGCGGGCGGCGTGTTGATTGCGCCGGGCAAGCTGACGGATTTTTGCCCGCTGTATTTGCAGCCGGGCAGCACGTCGGCGGTCAGTCAGTTCGACAAGAACGACGTGGAGGCCATTGGCCTGGTCAAGTTCGACTTTTTGGGGCTGGCGACGCTGACGATTCTGGAAATCGCGCGCGAGTTCATCATCAAGAACCATCCGCTGCAAAAAGACTTCCAGTTTGAAAACCTGCCGCTGGACGACAGGCGCACTTACACGCTGTTTGCTGAGGGCAATACCGAGGCGGTGTTCCAGTTTGAAAGTAGCGGCATGCAGCGCATGCTGAAGGACGCCAGGCCGGACCGGCTCGAAGACCTGATCGCGATGAATGCGCTGTACCGGCCCGGCCCGATGGACCTGATTCCGTCCTACATTGCGCGCAAGCACGGCAAGGAAGTGCCCGACTACCCCGATCCGCGTGTCAAACCGATGCTGGAGGAAACCTACGGCATCATGGTTTATCAGGAGCAGGTGATGCAGACGGCGCAGATTCTGGGCGGCTACTCGCTCGGCGGCGCCGACATGCTGCGCCGGGCGATGGGCAAGAAGGACGAAAAGGAAATGGCCGCGCACCGGGAGATTTTCCGCAAGGGCGCGGGCGTCAACGGCCTGAGCCTGGAAAAGGCCGACGAGGTCTTTGACTTGATGGAAAAGTTCGCGGGCTACGGCTTTAACAAGTCGCACTCGGCCGCTTATGCGCTGCTGGCTTATCACACCGCTTGGCTGAAGGTGCATTTCACCGCCGAGTTTTTTGCCGCGAATATGACGGTGGAAATGGACGACACCGACAAGCTCAAAATTCTGTTCGGCGATGCGCAGAAAATGGGCATCAGCTTTGAAGTGCCGGACATCAACCAGGGCGACTACCGCTTCGAGCCGATCAGCACCAAGGCCGTGCGCTACGGTCTGGGCGCGATCAAGGGCACCGGCAAGCAGGCGATTGAGGCCATCGTCGCGGCGCGCAAGGAAGGCGGCGCTTTCACCTCGCTGTATGACTTTTGCGTGCGCGTAGACCGCAGCAAGATGAACAAGCGCACGGTCGAAGCCTTGATTAAAGGCGGCGCTTTTGACAAGCTGCATTTGAACCGCGCCGAGCTGCTGGCCTCGGTAGAGCGCGCTTTCGAGTTTGCCGCCGCCACCCAGGCCAACGCGAACCAGTGCGGACTGTTCGACATGTCGGACTCGCACGCGGCCAGCACGCCGGAACCGCCGCTGGTCGAAATGCCCGCTGTCGGCGTCAAGGCGCGGCGGGTGGTGGAGAAGACGGCGAGTGGCTGGTACCGGTCCGGCCCCCGGTTTGACGAGGTGGTCGAGGACGTGCGGCTGTTTGCCAAGCGCGGCATTGACAGCATTGGCGACTCGCGCGACCCGCAACTGCTGGCCGGGATCATGAGCGATTTGCGCATCATCAACGGCAACCGGGGCAAGCTGATTATTTTCAAGCTCGACGACAAGACTGACTCGCTGGAATGCTCGGTCGATGAAACCCTGTTCAACGCCCAGCGCAACCTGCTCAAAGACGACGAGCTGGTGATTGTGCAGGGCACGTTGCAGCCCGGCTCAGAGCGCTTTGGCCGGCGTTTCAAGATCACCCAGGTGTGGGATCTGGAGACGGCGCGCTGCCGCTTTGGCAAGTTTTTGAAGGTGGCGGTCAGTGGCGCGGGGCCGGATATTGCAAAGCTGGTGCAGGATTTCCCGCCGCGCGCTGAGGCGTCTGATCAGGGCGAAGTCAGCCGCAGCCTGCCGGTGCGGCTGAACCTGCGCCGCCCCGGCGTGGTGGCCGATTTGCAGCTGGGCGAGGCGGCGCGCTTTTTTCCGAGCGATGCGGCGCTGGCCAGCTGGACGGCGCAAGCCCATCAGGGGCTGGTGAAGATTGTTTATGAGTGACAGGACGACTGTGAAGCCGCTGCGACTGTTTGCGCTGGCGGCGCTGGCTGCGAGCTTTTTCTGGCACCAGCCGGTGCTGGCCGGGCCGCTGTTGCGCTGTGAGGTGACTTACGCCGACGCCACGCAGGTGATTGAGGCCAAGCCGGTGGCCGACCCTTATCCCGTGCCATCGGTGGAGATTGGCGGGCGCTTTTATTTCAAGGCGGTGCTGGTGGGTAGTCCTGAGCAGGCCGAGCGCATCTTGCTGTACACGTATTTCAATGTCGAAGGGCGCCCTGTGCTGATTCAGCAGGCCAAGTACCTGCCGCCGTTTCCGGCCTTGGCCGGGCCGGTGTCGTTGACCGGCGAGCAGCGCCTGTACGCTGGCCCGGCAGAGCGCGAGCTGATCTACCGCTGCACGCTCGAAGGTGTGGCAGGCATGGCTGGCGTGACCGGGGTGGCGCGATGACGGCCGGTTTGCGCCGGGGGCTGGCGGCCCTGTGTCTGGCCTGGGGCGCGCTGGCTGCGGCTGCCCCGGCATCCGGCCCGGTCAGCCTGGTGTTTGCGGGCGACATTGTGCTCGATGGCGCGGCTGGCGAGATGATTGCGCGGGGGCAGGATCCGTTTGCCGACTGGGCCGCTGTCTTCGGGCAGGCCGACATCCGCCTTGGCAATCTGGAGTGCGTTATCGCCACGACCGGCGAGGCGGGGAAGAAAAA
>JAPLPS010000045.1 GCA_026400075.1 Polaromonas sp. | reverse complement strand
GCGCCGGGGTGGAAAGGGCGCGCCGGCGGCCCACTAATTTTCATAAAGGGTTGGCGCGACGCAGCATCTCCGTTAAACTGCGCGCCCCTTGGGGGGGTGCTTAGCTCAGCGGTAGAGCGTCGCCCTTACAAGGCGAGTGTCGGGGGTTCGATCCCCTCAGCACCCACCATCCTGCCCCGGATGGCGGTTTTGGTTTTTCGGTGGAGCGGTAGTTCAGCTGGTTAGAATACCGGCCTGTCACGCCGGGGGTCGCGGGTTCGAGTCCCGTCCGCTCCGCCAGTTATTAAAAGCCGTTGCAAATTTTTGTTTGCAACGGCTTTTTTATTTCCCCCCCGCTTTGCTTGGTTTTGCAGGAACGGTGACCGGGTGGGTCGCTTGCCCGCTTCGGACTTCATGCCGCAGCGCATGCACCTCGTCGCGCAGATGCCGGATTTCGCGCATCAACTCTTGTTCAATGGGGCGCACTTCGGCTTCCTCGACATCTTTTTCGACAAAAATCGCCGACAAAGAAGCTGTCGTCAGTGACAGCACGGCCAGCCCCAGCATCACCACGATCACGGCAAATCCGCGCGAAGCGTGGGTGCTGGGCACCATGTCGCCATAGCCCACGGTGGCCGCTGTGGTGAAGGCCAGCCACAGGCCATCGGCAATCGTCTTCACATTTGGATCCAGCAGCCAGAACCCGAGGCCGCCGAGTAACAAAATTACGCCGCAGAGAATCAGCGAGTAGATCACCCCTCTACGGGCAATATGCATTTTTTTAGGGTGTCGGTTCTTGAACATGGAAGGTGATCGGGCGGGGCGAGTGAAACCTTGATTATTGCCCGCGCCGCTGGGCATCACAATCAGCGCTATGCGCAAACATTTTTCTGAAACCGGCGCGCTGCAGCGCCTGCTTTATGGCTTGGTGGCTGGCTTGGGCACGGCCGTTTTGCCCTTGCCGCTGATTTGGCAGTTTCGCGGCCTGCTCGGCTGGAGCGTGGGCGTGGCGGTCTATCTGGCGCAGGCCTGGTGGCTGTGTGAGCGCTTTGATGCGCAGCGCACCCGCGAGCGTGCGCAGGCGCAGGATGAACCCAGCGTGGTGCTGTTTTTACTGATGCTGCTGGCGACGATGGCCTGCGTTGGCGCTATCGCTGTCATGCTGCAGCAGTCCCGGATGTTCTCGGGTGCCGAGCGCGCACTGCATGTGGCGCTGTCAGTGCTGGCCTTGATGGCGTCCTGGCTGTTTATCCAGACGATATTTGCCTTTCGCTACGCCCATCGCTACTACCACGAGGAAAAACTCAACGAGCCGGACGGGCCGGGGCTGGCGTTTCCGGGCGGGCTGGACCCGGATTATTTTGATTTTCTGTACTACGCGCATGTGGTCGGCATGACCTCGCAGGTCTCCGATGTGCAGGTGACTTCGCGCGAAATGCGGCGGCTGACGCTGGTTCACGGCGTGCTGTCGTTTGGCTTCAACATGCTGATTCTGGCGCTGAGCATCAACATGGTGGCCAGCGCGCTGCAGTAGGTGCAGCGCCCAGCACTCGTCAACGCCCCAGTTTGAGCAGGCCGGTGGCCAGCGCCGTGCCACCAACAATGACCGCCGCGCAACCCGCCATCCACAGCGTGACCGATTCGCCCAGAAACAGTCGGCCATATAGCACCGCAAACACTGGCACCAGAAACGTCACGGCCAGCGCACGCGGCGGCCCGGCGTTTTCAATCAGCCGGAAAAATAAAATGTAGGCTACCCCGGTGCAGACCACGCCCCCGGCCAGCAGCGCCAGCCAAGCCGAAGCGCCGGGCATCTGCGCTGGCCACAGCCACCAGGCGGGCAGGGCCAGACCCAGCGTCGCGCCGATCTGGCTGCCCGCCGCCGTCACCAGCGGCGGCAGACCGGCCAGATGGCGCTTGGTGTAGCTGGCTGAAATCCCGTAGCACAGCACCGCCAGCAGGCAGGCCAGCACGGCCCAGGCGGGTGCCACGCCGGAGGCGCCGGGCTTGAAGCTGGCCTTGTCCCAGGCCAGCAGCG
>JAPLPS010000192.1 GCA_026400075.1 Polaromonas sp. | reverse complement strand
CGGCATGGGTGCCGTCGTGATGCTGATCGTGCTGGCCGTGCTTCTGCCCATCATCGAGATGAACTCGCTGGCCGGGCGCTAGAGGCCGCGCCTCTATCATCCGAGCCATGCCCGCCACACTGGACGGCCAGCCGTTCAAGGAAGCGCTGATGGCCCCGACGCGCCTGTACGTGAAAAACGTGCTGGCCGCGCTGGCCGCCCACCCGATCAAGGCACTGGCCCACATCACCGGCGGCGGCCTGCTGGAGAACATCCCCCGCGTGCTGCCCGAAGGCACCGCCGCGCATCTGGTCAAAGGCAGTTGGCCGCAAACCGAGCTGTTCGCCTGGCTGCAAGCCACCGCTGCGATTTCGGATTTTGAAATGAACCGCACGTTCAACAACGGCATTGGCATGGTGGTGGTGATCGACGCGGCCAATGCTAGCGCCTGCGCGGCCACGCTGCGCGACGCGGGCGAGACGGTTTATGAGATTGGCGTGATTGCGGCGATTGGCGACGGTGCCAGCGTGACCGTGGGCTGAATATCAGGCTGGGGCATGTCGTGACGGCAGTGCAAATTCATTCTTCCGCGTGGTGGAATGAATATCTTGCAATAGAAAATATTCCGCACTGCCCCATAAAAACAAGAGAATTTATAATCAACTCGCTACATCGTGTATCATGCCGTATAGAACTTCAGGTTATTCCGACAGGAAAAACCATCCATGTCGTTCAAGTTCCCAAAACATACTGTGATTACACTTGATTATTAAATATCTCTTTAGCTGTTCTTTTGTAAGCGCATTGCTTGTTGGCTGCGGTGGCGGGGGCGGGGGCGAAGGCGGCAATCATGCTGCGGCGCCAGCGCCCACTATTTCAGTACAAGGCGAAACACTGTGCGGTATTGATGTGGGCCTCCAACGTTTAGAAGGATCGGTGTCGGAAGTTCACGACGGGGATACCATCACCTTAACCAGCGCTGGAACTGTGTATAAGATCAGACTGGATAGCATCGATGCACCGGAACTGGCGCAACCGTTCGGCAGTTCTTCGCAAAGCATGCTGGCAAATACAGTGCTCGGTAAATCAGTGAGAGTGGCTTACACCAAAAAAGATCAGTATGATCGAATTGTTGGTGCAGTCTTCACTGACAGCTGCCAATACGTCAACTTAAATCAAGTCACAACAGGCGCTGCATGGTTCTACAAAGCATATCAATGTGAAGTGAGCGCAGCAGTACGCGCTCAGTTCGTAAAAGCTCAAGACAATGCGATTAATGCAAAAATAGGCCTTTGGGCGCAAAGCGACCCAGAAGCACCTTGGTTTTATAGAAATGGGACTGAACCCGTCACGCCTACTTGTACGAGCGACTTGCCAATCTGGTCTGGAACCGCTGCAAACAGCACTACCACCATCCCGGTTTCAGGCGGTACGCCCACATCGACTAAAACCTGCTACACAGGCCCTAGTGGCGGCACTTACACACTTACAGCCAACGGCAACAAGAACTATGGCGGGTGTTACTAACCTTTCAAAAAGTATTGCCATAATACGCCAATGAAATGCAAAAGAACATCAGACGCGCGCAAACATGATCACGCTGTGCTGGAGGTGATGCGCCAGCAAGCAGTCAAGGCGGTTCATCAGGGGCAGAGCGCAAC
>JAPLPS010000286.1 GCA_026400075.1 Polaromonas sp. | reverse complement strand
GCTGCGCGCTCAAGGCCTGGACCGTGCGGTGGCTTCGCACGCCGAGAAGGGCGGGGCGGTGCTCGGCGTGTGTGGCGGTCTGCAGATGTTGGGCGAGGCGCTGATCGACCCGCACGGCATCGACGGCAACGGCCCCGGCCTGGGGCTGCTGCCGGTGGTCACGGTGTTTGAGGAAGCCAAGACGGTGCAGCAGCGCCAGGCCGCTTTTGCCGAGGTGCGCGGGCCGTGGGCGGCGCTGTCGGGCGTACAGGCGCAGGGCTATGAAATCCACCACGGCCAGACCCGCCCCCATTCGGCGATGGCGGCGGCGGGCGACTTGGCTTATCCGGCCATGCCGGACGGCCTGGGCTGGCAAAACGGCGCGGGCAACGTGCTGGGCCTGTACCTGCACGGACTGTTTGAAGACCCGCGTGTGCTGCAGGCGCTGTTCGGCGCGGCCACGCCGACGCTGGATTCCGTCTTTGACGGGCTGGCCGACTACATCGAACAGCATTTCGAGCCCGGCGTGTTGCAATCGCTGATTGCCTGAATTTTTAGGAAAACCCCATGCAACAACGCAGCAGCGAACAACAAGCCTCCGTAGCCCTGTACTGGGATTTTGAAAACCTCCACGCCAGTCTGGCCGAAGCCCGGCAAGAGGGCGCCTACAGCAAGCAGGACAACCGCTTCAAGGTGCAGGAGCCGCTGGCCGATGTCCAGGCCATCGTCGAGCTGGCCGCGTCCTTCGGCCCGATTGCGATCAACCGGGCTTACTGCAACTGGCAGTATTTCAGCCGCTACCGCGATGCGCTGCTGCAGGATCATCGTCGGCGGCGACAGCGACTTCATGCCGCTGTCGCAAAAGGTCAAGGCGGCCGGGCGCCGCCTGATTGGCATCGGAACCAGCAAAAACACGAACCGCCACTGGGCCAAGAGCTGCCACGAGTTCCACTATTACGAGGCGCTGGTCGGCCAGGAGATGCCGGAGGCCGGGGCGCCGCTGGAGTGAGCGGGTTCGCCGCAGTTCGCGCTTAGCGCACCACCATCACCGGCACGGTGGCTTCGGCCAGCACCTTGGCGGCCACGCTGCCGAGCATGAGCCGGGTCAGTCCGGTGCGCCCGTGCGAGCCGACGATGATCAGGTCGGCGTCCTCGTCCTTGGCGGTATGCACGATGCCGGCCGAGGCGGTCATGTCTTCAACCATGCGTGCCTGCAGGTCAATCTTCGCGCCATCCTGCGCGCACAGCGCGGCCACTTTGGCGTGGGCCTGGGCGGCGTCTTCGTGGGCGGCGGCCATGTAGGCCTGAAAACCCAGCGGATTGGACTCGCCAATGCCCAGATAAGGATAAGGGTCCACGACGTACAGCGCCGTCAGGCGCGCGCCGTGGGTTTGCGCCATGCCCACGGCCAGTTTGGCGGCGTGTTCGGAGGCGGCGGAACCGTCGGTGGCCAGAAGAATGTGCTTGAACATGGTTTTTTTACTTCAGAACGGGTTGATAGGAGGGCTATAGCCTACCGCAGCCGCACTGGCCGCGCCGCGCCGGATCACGGGTAAATCAGATAAAGCAGATATTTTCTTTTTGAAATGCGGGCCGCACGCGGGCCGTGGCGTTTTAATGGGGAGGCTTTCCCGGTTTTTAAATCCTTCAAGGAGCACCGTATGTCCACACGCCGCCAGATGACCCGTTTTTCTTTCGCCGTTTTGACCGCCGTGGCTGCTGCCGCCCTCACCGGCTGCGACATGATGCCGCAGCAGATGCAGTCAGCGCCGGACGCCAATCTGCTCACGTTCACCACCCAGCTGCGCGCCAGCAACGAAGTGCCGCCCAACGCCAGCCCGGCCAGCGGCACAGTCGATGCGGTGTTTAACAAGGACACCAGCCAGCTGCGCTGGAAAGTCAGCTTCACCGGCCTGAGCGGCCCGGCCACCGCCGCCCATTTCCACGGCCCGGCGGCAGTCGGCGCGAATGCGGGCGTGGCGCTGCCCTGGGCGCAACCGATCACCAGCCCGATGGAAGGCCGCGCCACCTTGAGCCCCGCGCAGGCCGCTGACCTGCTGGCCGGGCGCTGGTACGCCAACATTCACACCGCCGCCTATCCCGGCGGCGAGGTGCGCGGCCAGATGGCGGTGCGCAATTAAGACCGATGCGCCGCAGCGAGTACCCATGAAAGGCGCGCAGACCGACGTAAAACCTTAAAATCGCCGGTTGTTCTTTTGACGCGCCAGCCGTGCAGCCAGCATGGCGGGCGCGTTTTTCACCGATTGCCATCCATGAACGCCCCCGTTGACGTCTCCTTTTTCGCCCGCGCCGCCAAGCCGCTGACCAGTTACCGCAAATACTGGGCGGCGCGCTTCGGCACGGCCAAGTTCCTGCCCACCAGCCGCGCCGAAATGGACAAGCTCGGCTGGGACAGCTGCGACGTGGTGCTGGTCACGGGCGACGCGTATGTCGATCACCCCAGCTTTGGCATGGCGGTGATTGGCCGCATGCTGGAGGCGCAGGGCTTTCGCGTCGGCATCATTGCCCAGCCCGACTGGCAAAGCGCCGAACCCTTCCGCGCGCTGGGCAAGCCGAACCTGTTCTGGGGCGTGACCGCCGGGAACATGGACTCGATGATTAACCGCTACACGGCCGACCGCAAAATCCGCTCCGACGACGCCTACACGCCCGGCGACGTGGCCGGTAAGCGCCCGGATCGCGCCGCCGTCGTCTATAGCCAGCGCTGCCGCGAAGCTTATAAAGACGTGCCCATCATTCTGGGCGGCATCGAGGGCAGCCTGCGCCGCATCGCCCATTACGACTACTGGAGCGACAAGGTGCGCCGCTCCATCGTCGTTGATGCAAAAAGCGATTTGCTGCTCTACGGCAACGCCGAGCGGGCGCTGGTCGAAATCGCCCACCGGCTGGCCGCCAAAGAGCCGGTGCAAAAAATCACCGATGTGCGCGGCACCGCCTTCGTGCGCCGCCAGGACGACGAATCGGGCAAAGGCTGGTTCGAGATCGACTCCACGCAAGTCGATGAGCCGGGCCGCGTCGAGTCGCACATCAACCCCTACATGACGACCAGCGAACAGGCGGCCGGGCAGGGCGCGACCTGCGCCAAGGAAGACGGCGAAAAAGAAGCCGCCAGCCAAGATGCGCCAAATTCTGCCGCCGCAGCCACTTCAATGTTATCTACATACAAAGAATTAACCGATAGCGCATCCCCGGTTTCCTCCTCAAGCAAAGCGCCAGCGCAGCCGCCAAAAGAGGGCCGCGCCACCGTCCAGCCGCTGACTTTCTTCCCGAACCCCGCGCTGTACGGCAAAGGCAGCCTGAAAGTCCCGCCGCGTGACAGAACCGTGATTCGCCTGCCCAGCTACGAACAGGTCAAGAGCGACGCGGTGCTCTACGCCCACGCCAACCGCGTGCTGCATCTGGAAACCAACCCCGGCAACGCCAGAGCCTTAGTCCAAGCCCACGGCGAAGGCACAACCGCCCGCGATGTCTGGCTGAACCCGCCGCCCATCCCGCTGACCACCGCCGAGATGGACTACGTGTTCGATCTGCCCTACGCACGCGCCCCGCACCCCAGCTACGCCGACGAGCAAGGCCGCCACGACGGCGCGACCAAAATCCCGGCGTGGGAAATGATCCGGTTTTCGATCAACATCATGCGCGGCTGCTTTGGCGGCTGCACGTTTTGTTCCATCACCGAACACGAAGGCCGCATCATCCAAAGCCGCTCGGAAGAATCCATCATTCACGAGATCGAAGAAATCCGCGACAAGGTGGAAGGCTTTACCGGCACCATTTCCGACCTGGGCGGCCCGACGGCCAACATGTACCGCCTGGGCTGCCGCAGCCCCGAGATTGAAGCGGCCTGCCGCAAACCGAGCTGCGTCTATCCAGGCCTGTGCCAGAACCTGACCACCGACCACGGCCCGCTGATCAAAATTTACCGCCGTGGCCGCGCCTTGAAAGGCATCAAGAAAATCCTGATCGGCTCCGGCCTGCGCTACGACCTGGCCGTGCAAAGCCCGGAATACGTGAAAGAACTGGTCACGCACCACGTCGGCGGCTACCTGAAAATCGCGCCCGAACACACCGAGCAGGGGCCGCTGACCAAGATGATGAAGCCCGGCATCGGCAGCTACGACAAATTTAAAACGCTGTTTGAAAAGTTCAGTCTGGAAGCGGGCAAAAAGCAGTTTTTGATTCCCTACTTCATCGCCGCCCACCCCGGCACCAGCGACGAGGACATGATGAACCTGGCGATCTGGCTGAAAAAGAACGGTTTCCGCGCCGACCAGGTGCAGACCTTCTACCCCAGCCCGATGGCCACGGCCACGGCGATGTACCACAGCAACAAGAACCCGCTGCGCAAGATCACCCGCGACAGCGAAACCGTGGACATCGTGCGCGGCGAAAAGCGCCGCCGCCTGCACAAAGCCTTTTTGCGCTACCACGACGCCAACAACTGGCCGCTGCTGCGCGAGGCGCTCAAAACGATGGGCCGCGCCGACCTGATCGGCAACGGCAAACACCACCTGATTCCGACCTTCCAGCCGATGACGGACGGCACTTACACCAGTGCGCGGCGCAAGAATTCGACGGCTGTTTCGGCGGCTCCGGCTGTGCCGGTGAAAGGGCGGATGCTGACGCAGCACACGGGATTGCCGCCACGGGTGAATGGGGCTGGGAAGCCGGTGCTGGGCGGAAAACCTTCACGTAAACGCTGAGTGGTGTAAGCAAGTTCTTTCTGTTCGGCTGGATAATGGCCCCCGCCGATGAGGCGATGGGTTTCATGGGGAAGCCCTTCGTCTGTTGAATTTCAAACTTGAATCTGCAAACGACAAAAAAGGGATAAGAACATGAATAAGCCGTGCGAACCTGAACGCCTTCGACAATTGCGCGATGCCTTGCTCACGGGCTTGGTTGAGCGTGATTTGCCGGTGCGTTTGGCGCTGATAGCGTCGCTGGCCGGGGAGCATTTGTTGATGGTGGGGCCACCGGGAACGGCCAAGAGCCTGGTTGCCCGCCGCTTGCATCTGGCCTTTGCCAAATCGAGTTATTTTGAGCGGCTGCTGACGCGCTTCACTGTGCCTGAAGAACTGTTTGGGCCGCTGTCCATCAAGGGGCTGGAAGAAGACCGCTACGAGCGTCTGACGGAAAAATACCTGCCATCAGCCTCCATTGCCTTCCTCGACGAGATTTTCAAGGCCAACAGCGCGATTCTCAATTCGCTGCTCACGCTGCTGAACGAGCGCGAGTTTGACAATGGCACCCGGCGCGACAAGACCCCGCTGATTGCGGTTATCGGCGCTAGCAATGAATTGCCCGAGAGTGAAGACCTCGATGCCTTGTTTGACCGCTTTCTGCTGCGCGTGCATGTGGGGGCCGTCTCCAAGGCTGGATTTTCGGATTTGATTAGCCTGCGCGGTCATGCTGCGCCTGATGTGCCCGAATCGCTCAAGCTGACAGATGTCGATGTGGCTGCGATTCAGGTGGCGGCGGAGAAGGTTCAGGTTCCTGACGATGTGGTGTCGCTGCTTGGTGCGCTGCGCGAGTGGTGCGGTGCCGAATCCATTCAAGTGTCAGACCGGCGCTGGCGCAAGATCGTCAAGCTGCTCCAGGTATCTGCATTGACCAACGGCCGGGAGATTGTGTCGATTTGGGATTGCTGGCTGCTTCAACATTGCCTGTGGAACAAGGCCGAGGATCGGGCAAAAATCTACGAGTGGTATGCGGCACGGGTGGGAGCGAGTGCGGCAATGGACCCAGCAAAACTTACGCGAATTGTGGCATCGTGGGAGGGCAGGCTGAAGGCGGATCAAAGCAGCCGGTCACAGATGCGGGATAAGAGCGGGCAACTTTTATTTAAGGGTTCTGATGGAAAGCAAACATCTAAGCATATCGGGCCTACGCAAGCTAAACGTGCTCACGAGTCACTTTATTTGGCACCATTAAGGTCTCTGAATAATAATGGGTATGGGGAAATTCAAGATAGAACTAATGGTGGAAAGGGTTATACAAATAAAGAGCTTGATGACTTAATAATCATTGATCCGCAACGTGGTAATAGGATTCAGTTTTCAGATTTTCAGCAACGTCATGCTTATTTAGTTGAGCGCAGTAATTGGCATATGAAAGATGCTGAATTGCCACCCATGATGGAGCCGACGCAACATAAAAAATCACATATTGATGATTGTTTGGGTCAGCTTGATGATGTGAAAAATCAGGTTATTAATTATCAGGAAAAGCTGAATCAACACCTTCAGGGGATAGAGTTAGAAATTAAAACCCATCTCTGGGTAACCGCTGATTTCATGCTTCCAGCAGCTAACAACCTCAAGCAAACTCAGAAAAACGTCGAAACTTTACTTGCCAGAGTCAGCAAGACACGGGAAGGTTTTCAACTCCTCCCGCGTGAGGTAGATTTTGTTCAGCCAACGGAGGATGAGGCCGAAGAAGAAGCAGTGGCCCCATGAGCGCCGCCTTCGACGCAGCATCACTTGAACGCAATTACGCGTTTCTCGACGACTGCCCAGAAAACCTGTTTGACGACATCGTCACTCTGCCTATAGGAACGCTGGCCGAGCGTGTCAGTGGCGCTCGTCGTTGGCACGATGCCTTGCTGGCGGGACGCCTGCCGCCTGACGACACTTGGCCACCGGCTGAAATCAGTAACCCAGTTCGTATGGCGCTCACCGAACTCGGATTGGTTCGCTTCTGCAAAGACCAGCCTGAGTTGGTCGATAAACTGATGAAGGAAATTCTGGCTGCATTCACACGTCAGGCCGGGGTGCTTGATGTGCTTCGCTCCAAAGTGGCATCGCGTCTGCGAGAACTCGAAACATTGGAGCGGGAGCGTCTCAAGCAAGAGCAAGCTGAACAAGCGCGCCGTAAAAAACGAATTGCGCTTGATGACTTGGCTGCAGAACTTGAGCAAGCCCAGTCCCAAGTGCATCGCAAGAACCAGCCCAAGCATCCGATGATGCTTACCCCGGAAACGATGCAGCGCCTGCGTGAACAGGCCATGCAGGAAATGGCACAGCAGGAATCCAGAGCCGACAGTGATTTACTGGATGCGTGGGGCGAGCGGGCGCGTGCGTGGGCTGAAATTGCCGACGTGTTTGGCGATCTGGGTGAAA
>JAPLPS010000294.1 GCA_026400075.1 Polaromonas sp. | reverse complement strand
TTGTCGTTGAACGCGACGCGCAGGCCCTTGCCGCCGCCGCCAGCGGATGCCTTGATCATCACCGGGTAGCCGATGCTCTGGGCGATTTCAACGGCCTTTTCAGCGGTTTCAATCGCGTCGTTGACGCCGGGAATGCAATTGACGCCAGCAGCGCCCGCGAGCTTTTTCGATTCGATCTTGTCGCCCATCGCGGCAATCGAATGGTGCTTGGGGCCGATAAAGATGATGCCTTCTTCTTCGACCTGCTTGGCAAAACTGGCGTTTTCGCTCAGAAAACCGTAGCCGGGATGAACGGCCTGCGCGCCGGTCTGCTTGCAGGCGGCAATAATTTTGTCGGCCAGCAGGTAGCTCTCGCGGCTGGGCGCGGGGCCGATGTTGACGGCCTCGTCGGCCAGTTCTACATGGCGCGCATCCTTGTCGGCGTCGGAATACACCGCCACCGTCTTGATGCCCATTTTGCGGGCCGTGAGAATAACGCGGCAGGCGATTTCGCCCCGGTTGGCAATCAGAATTTTTGTAAACATGGAATTGTCCTAACGAGAAATCAGTTTGAAAATTTGCACTGGCATGGAGTCAATACTCCCTCAACAGCCAGCCCGACACAAAGGCGAAATACTCGCGCAGCCAGGCGTTGTAGCGCATGTACAGCGGCGTCGGCGCGCCAGCGGTGGCGACGTTTTTCCAGCCCGCCTTTTTGGCAATCCAGCTCGCCCGCAGCGTGTGAAAGTCGCTAGTCACCAGCACCGTCGCCGCCTCTGCAGTCCGGCCGCTGGCCTGCAGCAGGCGCAACGAAAACACCAGGTTTTCATAGGTGCTGGTGCTGCGGTCTTCGAGCAAAAGGCGGCTTTTGTCCAGCCCCTTGCTTTCAAGGTAAGCGGCCATCACACTGGCTTCAGAAGTGCGCTGGCGAAAATCGACCCCGCCACTAACGATCACCTGGGCTTTTGGATGCTGTAGCGCCAGCGTGTAAGCCAGATCGAGCCGCTGCGCCAGCGTCGGCGAAGGCTGGGCGTTGGGCGTGCTCGAACCGAGCACGACAATCACCTCCGGCCGCAAGCCGGGCAGGTTTTGCCCCTGCTGGCGCAGCGCTAGCAGGCCAAAAAAGCCAGCCAGCGACGCCAGCCAGAGCCAGAACCCTGCCAGCACCCACTGCCACACCAGTTGCCGCAGCGGCTGATCTTCCAGCCAAAGCTGCCACGACCTTTGAGTCGTCCCGAGAAACACCAGCACCGCGCCCAGCGCCGCCGGAAGCATCACCCCCAGATGCGTCACCTTCACCGTCACCAAATAAGCACTTTGCGCAAGCAGCAAGCCGCCCATCGCGGCGAGCGCCCACGGCTTGAAGTTTGAACGCATCATGATGACTCAATGACCTGAAGGTGTCGGCAAGCCCCGCTTTACAGCGGGATGTTGCCGTGCTTGCGCCACGGGTTTTCGAGCTTCTTGTCCTTGAGCATGACCAGTGAGCGGCAGATGCGCTTGCGCGTTTCGTGCGGCAGGATCACGTCGTCGATAAAGCCGCGTGCGCCCGCGACAAACGGATTCGCAAAACGCGCCTTGTATTCAGCTTCCTTGGCCGCGAGCTTGACCGGGTCGCCCTTGTCCTCGCGGAAGATGATTTCCACCGCGCCCTTGGCGCCCATCACGGCGATTTCGGCGTTGGGCCAGGCAAAGTTCACGTCGCCGCGCAGGTGCTTGGAGCTCATCACGTCATACGCGCCGCCGTAGGCCTTGCGCGTGATGACGGTGATCTTTGGCACTGTGCATTCGGCGTAGGCGTAGAGCAGCTTGGCGCCGTGCTTGATGATGCCGCCGTACTCCTGCGCCGTGCCGGGCATGAAGCCGGGCACATCGACGAAGGTGATCACGGGAATGTTGAACGCATCGCAAAAGCGCACAAAACGCGCCGCCTTGATCGACGATTTGATGTCCAGGCAACCGGCCAGCACCAGCGGCTGGTTCGCCACGATGCCGACCGACTGGCCTTCCATGCGCGCAAAACCGATGATGATGTTCTTGGCGTACTCGGGCTGGATCTCAAAGAAGTCGCCGTCATCAACGGTCTTGGCGATCAGTTCCTTCATGTCGTAGGGCTTGTTTGGATTCTCGGGCACCAGCGTGTCGAGGCTGCGATCCATGCGGTTGGCCGGGTCGTCGCTCGGACGAACCGGCGCTTTTTCGCGGTTGTTCAGCGGCAGGTAGTTGTACAGACGGCGCAGCATCAGCAATGCTTCGACATCGTTTTCAAAGGCCAGATCG
>JAPLPS010000238.1 GCA_026400075.1 Polaromonas sp. | reverse complement strand
CGACATCACGATGGGCGCGGGCGCGGCCACCAGCTCAAACAACGCCAACCTGCTGCTCAACGCAGGCCAGGACGCGACGCTGCAAAGCCTCAGCGCAGGCAGCGGCAAGGTCGCGGTCATCGCAGAAACCGGCGGCATTGCCAACGGCGGCAGTGCGGCGGCGAACATCAGCGCCAGCGGACTGATTCTGACTGCAGGCGGCAGCATCGGCAGCGCCAGCGATGCGCTCAAAACCTCGGTGAGCACGCTCAGCGCCCAGGCCGCAGGCAGCATTTACCTGACAGAAACCGATGCGGTGACGGTGGATACGGTCAGCGTTGCAGTGCAGCGGGTCGATCTGCTCGGTCATAGCAGCGCGTTCCCGGTGCCAGCGAAAACCCAGTCCGACATCACGACCACTGCAGGCAATGGCAGCATCGTGCTGCTGGCCGGGGGCAGCGTCACCCTCAACGAGGGTGTGAGCCATCCTGGCGTCGCCGTCTCTCCCACTGGCAGCGGCAGTATCCGCATCAGCGCCTTGGGCACGGGCTCGAATCTGCTCAACAACGCCAAGGTGCAAAGCGCCACCGGGGACGTGACGCTCAAGGCAGGCGCTACGCTTACCCCTGGCGTGGTGCAGACGGCGGCCAAGGTCTTGACTGACGGCGCTGCATTCGTCCTGACTACCGACATCGACGGCCGGGGCCAGGCCATCACGGTGGTTGCCGATCAGGTGGACATCCGGGCGACGTTGACCAGCGTGGGCGCCAATCTGAGCTTTGCACCGCTGCCCGCTGCGACTCCCGTGCCTATCGTCATTGGCGGGCCGGCTACAGCGCCAGCCTTGCAACTGAGCCTGAACGAGCTGGCGCTGCTGCAGCCCGGCTTTGCGCAGATCAGTCTGGGCAACGGCCAGGCGAATCAGTCGCTGACGATTCTGGGCCAGGACAGCACCGGCGCGGCCAAAGCTGCTGTCTTCAAAGACCCGCTGAGCCTGAACCTCATAGGCGTCAACAGCACGCTGGCGGTATCGGGTCAGCTGCAGGGCCAGAGCCTGAGCATCGACGGCAGCCCGGGCACCGCCACCAGCACGCTGACGGCGGCCGATATCAGCATGGTGGGCAATGTGACGCTCAACGGTGTGGTGCAGGTCGCCAGCGGCCAAAGCACGATCACCGCAGGCAGCAACGCGGCTGACGCCGTGACCGGCAGCCTGCGCATCAACGGCCCTATCGTCGGCAGCGCCGCCGGGGGCGAGCTGCTCAGCCTGGTGTCGGAAAGCGATGTCGTGATTGGCGCCAGCATCTCCGGCATTGATGGCTTGAGCGTGCGCGCGGCAGGCAATGTAAGCTTTGCCGACACGCTGGCGGTCAGCGGTGATGTGGTGATTGAGGCTTCGGGCATCGTCAGCTTTGCCAAGAACCTGAAAATCACCAACGGCGGCACGCTGACGATACGCGGGGCCACCAGCGTGGTGTTTGGCAGCGGCGTGCTGACCGCCGTCGATGGCAATATCACGATAGATGCCAAATCGCTGGCGCTGCTCGGTGGGGCCGATTCCCTGTCCTCCAGCGGCGGCGTGCTGACGCTGACCTCGGCGAACAGCGGCCATGCCATCGTGGTCGGCGCCGATGTGAGCCAGCCCGCAACGGCCAATGCACTGAACCTGACGAGCCGTGAAATTGCCGCCATTGGCAGCGGCTTTAGCCGTGTCGTGCTGGGTCAGGCCGATACCGGCGCCATCACCCTGGCGACCAATGCCGACCTGACCTCGGTCGGCACCAGCACCGTCCTTGAGCTGCGTGCGGCCAGCGTGACGGCGGCAGGCGGCACGGTGCAGATGTCCGCCGCGCTGCTTATTGACACCCACGACAGCATCATGCTGAACGCCAGCCTGAGCATGACAACTGCGGCCAGCATCACGCTGACCAGCAGCGGCGGCAGCATTGCGATGGCGGCGGGCACGCGCTTGAGCAGCAGCGGCGGCGATGTGCAGCTCAAGGTCAGCGATGGCCACAGCATCTTCCTGGGCGTGCTTGACACCCGGGCGGCCGGAGCGGTGCAGGGCAGTGGTATCGTGACGATCGAGTCCGGCAGCGGCACGATCACCGATGTGAATAATGACGACGCGGTCAATGTGTACGCCAAGGCGGTCAACTTCTTTGGCTATGGGCCGGACAGTGCGGCGGCGGGCAATGTGATCGAGGTTCAGGCCGAGGTGGTGCGGGTTAGCGCGCCGCAAGGCACGGTGCTGCGCCATTCGGATCTGAATGGCTATGCCCACTTTGAGCTGATCAACGCGGGCCGTCTATATGAACAGATGGTCGTCATGAATGCCGTGACCCGGGTGACAGAGAATCCCGCCACGCTGCTGCTCAAGGACGATGCGGCGCTGATCGCAGCCGGTTTGCCGCTCAGCAGCGCGCTGTTGAGTTCGCCAAAATCGGTCTCCCTGCAGCCGCTGGCTGACTTGATCGGCTACGTCACGCCGCTTCAGGAAGTGGGCAATCTCAAGGTGCTCCACTACCTGGCCGCGTCCGACACCGGCGCGCTGACTGGCCAGCCGTCTTCACTGATGGGCAGCATGGACAATGGCGGCACTACCGCCAGCAGCGATATATTGCTCTCCGATGCCAGCTACGGCATCGCTGACCGGCTGCAGCAGTCCTATGTGCTGGGCACGCCCGGCGAGCAGCCACTGATCAGCGGACTGTCCGGGTTCAGCCTTGGCAACTATGACTACTCTGTCGATACCCTGGCGCTTTGATGCGCCAGCAAACCAAGACTCACAAGCCAAGAAGGTAATGGAACCAAAATGAAAATCACACTGCAAAAGAAAACCTTGACATCGTTGATGGCAACTTCCCGGCAACGTTTGGGCTGGGGCGTTTCCTGCGCCATTTTGCTGGGTGGCTGTGGTGGCGGCGGCGGGGGGGAAGCCTTGGTGCCGGAAGCGGTTGTCACCTCGGTGGACGCCGCCCAGGTGCTGGAAGGCAGCACCGGAACCACCACGCAGCTGAACTTTTCGATCACGCTCGACAAGCCCGTGGTGCGCGCTCTGGAGGTGAATTTCCATACCGAAAGCACCGCCAAGAGTGGTTTAGCTTCGACCGGTTCGGCCACTGGCGGCGCTGCTTGCGGCACATCGGGCACCGACTACAAGACTGTCAGCAACGCAAAAATCACGCTCCCGGCTGGCGCCACCACCGGCACGCTGACAGTGACCGTGTGCGGCGATACCGTGTTCGAGCCCGATGAAAGCCTGAAAGTGGTTTGGAGCTCGACTGGCGCGGCCGGTGGCGGCGTGACCGGCACTATTTTGAACGACGATGCGGGCGGCGTAGGCGGCACCGGCGCGACGGAACTGTTGGGCGGTTTGGCGCCTTTCGGCCGCGACACCCAGTCGCTGACCAACAGCAACGATGATGGCCCGCTCGGATTTTCCTTTACCAACCGGCAGCACAACGTCAGCTGTACGCTCGATAGGGTCAGCGGGCTGACCTGGCAAAGCCCGGTGCCGACTGCACCGGTGAATTACGCCGCCTTGGCTGCCAGCATGGACCAAGCCAATAAGCAGGCGGCTTGCGGCTACAGTGACTGGCGCATGCCAACGGCCAATGAGCTGCTCTCGCTGATGAACGCGGCCAGCACGAGCGGCAATGCGCCGAATGCAGACCGCACCGGATCGGCAGATGCGATGACAGGCCGTTACTGGACGGGCGAGTCGGGCGCCACGGCCACGGCTGATGCCTGGTATCTGGATGCCAGCAATGGCGGCGCGATATCGGTGGCGGCGAAAACCGACAGCAATGCAATTCGACTGGTGCGCGGCACGCCGACCAGCGAGCTGTGCGATAACTCGGATGGCCGCTTTATCAACTTTGCCGACGGCACGGTTGAAGACAAAAACAAAGGCCTGATGTGGAAACAGTGCCCGGAGGGCAGCTCTGGCAATGCCTGCAGCGCAGGCAGCGCCTCGGCGTTTAGCTCTGCGGCGCAGCTGGTGGCCCAGCTCAATGCGGCCAATGTGGCGGGTTCGGCCAGCGGTCTGGGTTACGCGGACTGGCGCATTCCGACGCGCAATGAAATGGCGTCGCTGCTGGCGCGCAACTGCACCGGGCGTCTGGCGGCGCCAGCATCCATCATGCCGCTGAACGGCACGCTGAACTTTGCCACGGCAACGCTGGACGCCGATGCGCCAACGACGCGTCTTTGGTCAGTCAATTTTCTGGACGGCAGCATTGGGCAGACGCTGATGAGCACGCCGATGCATTTGCGCCTGGTGCGCGCCGGGCAATAAGCTTTTTAATGGCTCTTTGAAAACCCCAGCTGCTCGCGCACCTGCTTTTGCACAAAAGCCAGGTGGCTGCGCTGGCTGCGGCCGATGCTGTCGGCCTGCTTTTGCGACAGCCACTGCAGGACTTTGATTTTGAGCCGCGTGTGCAGCCGGTCGTGAACCAAAGCTGACAAGGGCTTGACCCAGGCCGGGGTGTATTTGACGATCAACTCCTCTTCCAGCGAGACAAAGGCCTGCGCGCTGCCCCTGGCACCTTGCCGCCCGGCGCGGCCAAACAGCTGCCAGTCAATGCGCGGCGACTCGTGGGCTTCAAACATCAGCACCTGCAGGCCACCGGCGGCCTCGACTTCGGCGCTGACCTTGATGTCGGTGCCCCGGCCCGCCATGTTGGTCGCGACGGTGACGCAGCCCAACTCGCCCGCATTGGCCACGACCTGCGCTTCAAACTCGTGCTCTTTGGCGTTGAGCACGGTGCAGACAATGCCTTTGGCGCGCAAAATGCCCGCGATTTCTTCACTGTCGAGAATGCGCCGGGTGCCGACCAGCACCGGCAGTTGCTGCGCATGCAGCGCTTCGATGCGCCCGACAAACCCGGCGAGCTTGTCAGCGCGCGAGAAATAGGTTTTTTTCGGCAGCACGTCGAGGCGGCTTTTGGCACGCGGCGCAATGCGCAAAATATACAGACCGAAGGTTTTCCACAGCTCCATGTCCAGGCCGTGCAGCGTGCCGCTGGCGCCGCTGAGGCGGTGGTAGTGGCGGAAAAACTCCTGAAACGTCATCCGCGCCGAGATTTTTGTCAGCGGCGTCATCTTGACACCGACGCGCGCTTCGATGGACTGGTGAATGCCGTGGCTCCACGAGCGCCCCGGCATGCTGCGGCCCGTGCCTTCATCGACGATGACGACTTCGCCATCCTTGATGATGTAGTGGCGGTCGAGCTGAAATACGTCTCTGGCCATCAGCGCGAGGTTGAAAATTTCCTCGCGCCGGGTCGGCACCTGCCAGTAGCTGCTAAAGCCGCCTGACAGTGTTTCGATCTGGCGCTTGCCCTGTTCGGTGAAGTGAACCACGCTGCCCGCCTTGGCGTGCAGCGTGTAATCTACATCGATTTTCAGTTGCTCAACGAGATGACGCGCCAGC
>JAPLPS010000085.1 GCA_026400075.1 Polaromonas sp. | reverse complement strand
TCCTGCGCGTCGGCGGTGAGCAGGTCGGCGGCGATCAGGCTGGCGGTGTGCAGAATCTGCCGGGTGTTGCGATGGTTCACCTTGAGGATGGCAGTGCGCCCCTGCGCCTGAATGCCGACACTTTTAAAGCTGAACTGCTTGCTGCGGCTGCGCTCGTAAATGCTTTGCGCGTCGTCGTACATCAGCAGCAGGCTGTTGGTGGCCGGATCGACCATGCGCGTGATCAGCTTGAGCCACTCGGGCGCAAAGTCGTGGCCCTCGTCGATCAGGATGGCCTGGTACTGGCCGGACGGAATCTGCTCGGCCTCGACGGCGCGGATGACGCGCTGAACCATCTCCTCCATCTTGGCGCCGACCGGCATGTTCGGCGCGGGCAGTTCCTGGCCGAAAGCGACCAGCTGGTCGCGGCACCATTTGTGAAAATGCAACGCCCGCACGCGGTTGCCCAGCCCCTTGGCCTGCATCTGCCCGGCCAGCATGACGGCCAGCGGCTCGTTGTAGCAAAGAATCAGAATCGGCCGGGGGTCGGGCGTGTGCGCCCTGGCCAGATGGTCGGCGCGCTGGGTCAGCAGCAGCGTCTTGCCGGAACCGGCCACGCCGTGAATCACCCGGTGGCCGTCGCCCAGGCTGCGCATCAGGCGCTCCTGCGGCAAGTCCAGCACGCGCAGCGGCTCGGGCAGCTTGGCGCTGGCGTCGTCATCGTCAAACAGCGCGCCGCGCTGCAGCCGCAGCCCCGGAAACAGGCTCCAGCGCACCCGCTCCAGCATCGCGGGCGTCATCAAGCCGCCCATCATCAGCGGAAACATGTCCCAGAGCTGGCTTTGCAGCGCTTTCGGCTCGACGCTTTCGAGCATTTCGTCGCTGCACAGCACCCGCTGCGGCTCGATGAAGCTGCCCAGCTTGCCGCGCAGGAATTCCTCGCGCGTCAGGTTCGGAAACGCCACGCCCCAGCTCCACGGAAAGCGCAGCTTGTCCGGCTGCGCCCGGCTGCCCGGCTCGACCAGCTGCGGGTCGCGCATCAGCGCCTCAAACACTTCCTGCGCGTACTGCCGGGCGACGCCCGCCGGGTTCGGCCGGGTCGAGAGCATGCGGTCGGAAAACAGCTGCCAGTTTTGTTCGCTGGCGCGGTGGATGTTTTTCGCGCTCCAGTCGCGCACTTCCAGAATCAGCAAGCCGCGCCGGGGGTGCATGACCATGAAGTTAGGGTGCGAGCGCCGGGGGCCGACGGGCACGTCGTACCAGAGCAGGTAGTCGTCGCCCAGTTTTTGTTCTAGCCGCTCGGCCAGGCGGCGCTCGCTGGAACTCATGCGTGAAGTGCAGCTGCCGATTGAAGGAATAAGAATCGTCATCGGAGGATTACTCAGTAGTTAACATTTTGTGACAGGATCATGCCCTCAAATCGGCCATGTAAAAAAACTGGGGGAAATGTGGACTCTTGCAGGGGGCTCTGGCAAACTGAGTCAATGAAAGCGCCTGTTGCTGCTTCATTTGACCCCGCCCCCACCCCCCATCTGGAGCTTGTCCATGACATCTGTTGCCCATATTCTGAACTCAAAAGCTGACAACGCGATTCAGTCGATCACACCCGGCGCCTCGGTTTTTGAGGCGCTGGAGTTGATGGCCAGCAAGAACATCGGCGCGCTGCTGGTGATGGAGGGGCAGGAGGTCAGGGGCATCTTCACCGAGCGCGATTACGCCCGCAAAATCGTGCTGAAAGGCCGCCTGTCGCCGCAAACGCAGGTACAGGAGGTGATGACCAGCGCGGTGATGTTCGTCACCCCGGCGCAAACCAGCGACTATTGCATGGCCTTGATGACAGAAAAGCACCTGCGCCACCTGCCGGTGATGGACGAGGGCCAGCTGGTCGGCCTGATCTCGATTGGCGATCTGGTCAAGGACATCATCTCGGAGCAGAAATTCATCATCGAGCAGCTCGAAGGCTATATCAGCGGCAAGCGCGGCTAAACGCTGCCAAGCGGCCGCTCAGTGCTGGTGGCCGTGCTCGCCATGCACATGCTGGTGGGTGATTTCTTCTTCGGACGCCTGGCGCACATCAGTCACTTTAAGCACAAAGCGCAGCGCCTTGCCCGCCAGCGGGTGGTTGCCGTCCAAAATGACGACCGGGCCTTTGATCTTGACGACGTTGAAGGCATGCACCTTGCCGTCGCTGCCCTGGCCTTCGAGCTGGCCGCCGACCTTGACGCCCGCCGGGAACTGGGTGCGCGGAATGGTCTGCACCAGGCTCTCGTCGCGCAGGCCAAAAGCGTCTTCAGCGGCCAGATTGAGCGTGACCTGGTAGCCTTTTTCCTGGCCGTCCAGCGCTTCTTCGATCTTCGGCAGCGTGTTGCCGTAGCCGCCGTGCAGATAAACCATCGGCTCCTTGCTTTCCTCGATCAGCTTGCCCTGCGCGTCAGCGACTTTGAAGAACAGGGTGACGGCGGTGTTTTTTTCAATTTTCATGGGATTTCTTTCGGAAAGCGCAGCCCGTTGAAAAGGATGAAATGGGCTGCTGCGGGCGGTCAATCTTAGCAACGATGGCGCGGGCCAGCGGCCGGTCAGGTTACAGAAAATCTGCCCGCCGCACCGGCAGGGCCGCCGCTAACTGCTACGCTTGGCCGCATGAAACCTGTTGTCAAATGGAGTGGGGGCGCGGCGCTGCTGCTGGCGCTGGCCGGTGGCGCCTGGCTGCTGGCCGGTCAGCGCGGCGCGCTGGTGCAGGTCGTGCCGGTGGCGCGCAGCGGCATTGTTCAATCCGTCGTCGCCACCGGGCGGCTCAACGCCCCGGCGCGCATGGACATCGGCGCGGAAGTCACCGCCACCGTTCTCGACGTGCGCGTGCGCGAGGGCGACAAGGTGAAAGCGGGCGCGCTCTTGATTCGCCTGTCCGACGCTGAAGCCCGCGCCGCCTTGGTGCAGGCGCAGGCCGCGCTGGCCGAAGCACGCGGCCGCGCCACCCAGCAAGCCAGCGTCGCCGCCCCGGTCAGCACGCAGGCTGTGGTGCAGGCGCAGGCCGCCTTCACCGCCGCCGAGCGCGACCACCAGCGCGCCCGCGAACTGGTGGCGCAGGGTTTTTTCCCGCAGCAAAAACTCGATGACGCCCGGCGCACGCTGGACACCGCCAGAAGCGCGCTGCAGTCCGCCCAGGTGCAGGCCCAGTCGAATCAGCCCAGCGGCGTCGAGCGCACGCTGGCCGTTGCACGGGTCGATCAAGCCGCCGCCGCCGTGCAAATCGCCCAGGCGCGGCTGGCGCGCCTAGCCATCACCAGCCCGGTCGATGCGCTGGTGCTGACGCGCAGCGTCGAGCCTGGCTCAATGGCCCAGCCCGGCCACGTCTTGCTCACGCTGGCCGCGCAGGGCGGCACGCGCATCGACGCGAATATCGACGAAAAAAACCTGCGATTGCTTCAGCCCGGCATGGCCGCCAAGGCGGTGGCCGACGCCTACCCCGGCCAGCCCTTTGACGCACAGTTGAGCTACATCGCCCCGGCCGTCGATCCGCAGCGCGGCACCGTCGAAGTGCGCCTCGCCGTGCCGAATCCGCCCGCCTTTTTGCGCCCCGACATGACGGTGTCGGTCGAACTCGTCGGCGGCGTGAAACAAGACGCGCTGGTGTTGCCCTCGGGCGCGGTGCGCGACGCTGGCCGCGAAGCGCCCTGGGCGCTGGCGCTGCAGGACGGCCGCGCCGTGCGCGTGCCGGTCAAACTCGGGCTGCGCGGCGTCGGCGCGGTGGAAATCCTGTCCGGCCTGCGCGAAGGCGACCCGGTCATTCCCCAAACCGAAAAAGCCCTGCCCGGCGACCGCGTGTACCCCGGCCCGGCCGCCGCTGGTAACAAAGGTTTTGAAGTGCCCTCCGGCATGATGCGCTGATGGCCCGCCCCGCCCGCCACCGCCCCGCGCTCAGTTCCTGGACCAGCTGGATGCCGTTTGAGCTGCTGGTCGCGCTGCGCTTTCTGCGCGAAGGCCGGATGCAGAGCGTGTTGATTCTGGCCGGCGTGACCGGCGGCGTGGCCGTCATCATCTTTCTGACGCAGCTGATTAATCAATTGCAATCGACCATCATCGACCGCGTGATGGGCTCGCAGGCGCATGTGGTGATTCGCCCGTTGGAAGAGATCAGCCAGCGCGTGCTGGCGCCCAGCGCCGGGCGCGACATCGCCGCCATCGTGCAGCCGCGTGAGCAGCGCCTGCGCTCGGTCGATCAGTGGGAGCGCATCGCCGCGCTGGCCGCCGCCACGCCCGGCGTGCTGGCGGTGTCGCCGGTCGTCACCGGCCCGGCTTTTGCGGCACGCGGCAACAGCAGCAAAAGCGTGGCGCTGATCGGCGTCCAGCCCGAAGCCTACCGCCGCGTCGTGAAAATGGACGACTACATGACACGCGGGCGCTTTGACGTGAGCGGCAGCGGCGCGCTGATCGGCACCGACCTGGCGCAGGATTTGGGCGTCAGCGTCGGCGACAAGCTGCGCGTGACCAGCGCCAGCGGGCGCAGCGAAACGCTGGACATCACCGGCCTGTTCGACATGGGCAACCGCGATTTAAACCGGCGCTGGGTGTTTGTCACCCTGAAACTCGGGCAGACGCTGCTGGACCTGCCCGGCGGCGTCTCCAACATCGACCTGACCGTGAAAGACCTGTTCAGCGCGAATCAGGTCGCTAGCGCGCTGCGCGCCCAGACGGCGCTGACGGTCGATAGCTGGATGGAAACCAACTCGGGCCTCTTGAACGCCCTGAGCAACCAGACCGTGTCGAACAACCTGATTCGCAGCTTTGTCGTCATCATCGTGGCGCTGGGGATTTCGAGCGTGCTGGTGGTCAGCGTGGTGCAAAAGCAGCGCGAAATCGGCATTTTGCGGGCGATGGGCGCCGGGCGGCGCCGCATCATGACGGTGTTTTTGTTGCAGGGCGGACTGGTCGGGCTGGCCGGTTCGGTGCTCGGCTCGGCGCTGGCGTTTGCGCTGCTGGTGGTGTTTTCGCACATCTTCAAAAGCCCGGACGGCAGCCCGCTGTTTGCCGCCCAGCTGGACGCGGGGCTGGTGCTGCTGGCGTCGGTGGTGGCCTGCGGCGTCGGGCTGGCGGCGGCGGCGATACCGGCAAGGAGTGCGGCGCGGATGGATCCGGTGCAGGCGATTCGGGCTTGAGGGGGTTTCCGCCAAGCTATAGCCTCTGACTATTAAATATACAGTATTTATTTTGCAATTAATAATTGCGAGAAACTCATGAAAGTTTTTGATACTTTTTCCAAACGACAAAAGAGGAATCGCGGTGAAATTCCCGATGTATATGTTTACGATATTCTTCCGCAGAAGTTTCGAGTTCAAGCTATTTATATTATAAAAGATGCATTTGGGGTGAATAATGGTTATACCTTGAATGCCTACAAATTTGTGAAAGAAACCCTCTGTAGGGAATTAGGCCTACTTGAGCTGGTAAAATATTCAACCTCTGATGCCGACTCAATATTTGATTTTTTCTTGCAGGAGGAAAACATCGAACACGCACTTGACGTTTTAGAGATTTGTTTTTTTGTGATTAATGATTTTATTGCTAACAATAAAGACTATCAGAGATATACAAGGCGAGAAATAGAACCTAAAGATGCTGTTTTAGAACTCAACGAACGCTTCAAAGAACATGGTATTGGCTATCAGTTCGAGTCAAATAAATTGATTCGAACTGATTCAGAGTTTTTGCATGCAGAGGCTGTCAAACCAGTCCTCACAGTGCTCAGGGGGAATGATTTCAAAGGGGCTAACGATGAGTTTCTGCTTGCCCACGAACACTACCGACATGGACGACACAAAGAATGCCTAGTTGACTCTTTTAGGACTTACGCAAACTATTATAAAATAGTATAATTATTTAGTTCTGAAATTGATAAAACAATTGGATTTAAATTGAAGCCAACGCGAATCGATTACTGTCAATTTTTGCTTTCTAGTCAAATTAATTTCACAAATACGT
>JAPLPS010000289.1 GCA_026400075.1 Polaromonas sp. | reverse complement strand
CCCAGCCTGTGCAGCGGCGCCTCGTCGGCGCTGACGCCGGTGTAGCGGCTGATGAGATGCAACTGGCTGACCGGCACGTAGAGCGTGGCCTTGTCGGCGTATTCGAGGTGCAGGAATTCCTGTAGCAGCGCGGTTCCGTCGGGGGCTTTTTCGCCCAGATCGAGGTTAATCAGCCCCCGGTAGCGGCCAATACCGTGCGCGCTGTGAACGACCGGGTCGCCCACGTTCAGCTCGGCCAGGTCTTTGATCAGCGCCTCCACGTCGCTGACCTGCTCCTGGCGCTTGTTGCGGCGCCGGATGGTCACGCCTGCGGCAAACAGCTCGGTTTCGGTGACGAAATCGATGCCTTCGTCCAGCCAGCTAAAACCGACGTTCAGCGCGGCGGTGGCGATGCCGATTTTTTCGCTGCTGGTCTGGAAATCTTCCAGCGACTCGAACGCGGGCGGGCTGACGTGGCTGGCGCGCAGGAAGTCGAGCAGGCTTTCGCGGCGGCCGTTGCTTTCGGCCAGCAGCAGCACGCGCCGGGTGGTGTTTTTGGCGTGGCTTTTAAAACGCGCCAGCGGGTCGTCGGCGCCGCGCACCACGGCCATCGCGGGCAGGGCGGCAAATCCGGCGGATTCTGACTCCGGGCTGGCCGCTCTCAAGGCCAGTTGCGCGTAGCCGTTGGCCTTGGCGTAAAACTGCTCGGTGCTTAAAAAAAGCGACTCGGGCGGCAGCGCCGGGCGGTCGGGGGCGTTTTTGACCAGCCGGTAGCGGTCTTTGGTATCCTGCCAGAAACGTTGAAAGGCCGGTTCCAGGTCGCCGTGCAGCACGACGGTTGCTTGCTTGCCGAGGTAGTCGAAGACGGTGGCCGTGTCGTCAAAAAACAGCGGCAGGTAATACTCGATGCCCGCCGTAGCCACGCCGTTGCCGATGTCTTTGTAAATGCGGCTTTTGGTCGGGTCGCCTTCCAGCAGCTCGCGCCAGCGGTTGCGAAATTTGGCGCGGGCCGCGTCGTCCATCGGGAACTCGCGGCCCGGCAGCAGGCGCACTTCGGGCACCGGGTAGAGGCTGCGCTGGCTGTCCGGGTCAAACGTGCGAATGGAATCGATTTCGTCATCGAACAGATCAACGCGGTACGGCATGGGCGAGCCCATCGGAAATAAATCAATCAAGCCGCCGCGCACCGCGTATTCGCCGGGGCTGACGACCTGCGTGACATGGCTGTAACCGGCCAGCGTCAGTTGCGCCTTGAACTTGGCCTCGTCGAGCTTTTGCTTGACCTTGAATTCAAAGGTGTAGCCCGCCAGAAAAGCGGGCGGCGCCAGCCGGTACAGCGCCGTGGTAGCGGGCACGATGACCACATCGGCGCCCGTGTCCTTGTCGCGCTGCTGTATGCGCCAGAGCGTGGCCAGGCGCTCGCTGATCAAATCCTGGTGCGGCGAGAAGCTGTCGTAAGGCAGGGTTTCCCAGTCGGGAAACATGGCGCAGCGCAAATCCGGCGCAAAAAACGCCATTTCGTCCATCAGCCGCTGGGCTGTGGCGGCGTC
>JAPLPS010000068.1 GCA_026400075.1 Polaromonas sp. | reverse complement strand
AGTGCTCCACGCCCTTTTGCATGTCGAGCAGATCGACGCGGCCAATCAGCTCGTCAAACGTGCGCACGCCCAGCTGCGCCATCAACTGGCGCGCTTCTTCGGCGACGAAGAAGTAATAATTCACGACATGCTCGGGCTTGCCGCTGAATTTCTGGCGCAACACTGGGTCTTTCGTCGCGACGCCGAACGGGCAGGTGTTCAGGTGGCATTTGCGCATCATGATGCAGCCTTCAACCACCAGCGGTGCGGTGGCGAAACCGAACTCGTCGGCGCCCAGCAGCGCGCCGATGACCACGTCGCGGCCGGTCTTCATCTGGCCGTCGGCCTGGACGCGGATGCGTCCGCGCAGGCGGTTCAGCACCAGCGTCTGCTGGGTTTCGGCCAGGCCGATTTCCCAAGGCGAGCCGCAATGCTTGATCGACGACCAAGGCGAAGCGCCCGTGCCGCCGTCATGACCGGCGATCACGACGTGATCGGCCTTGGCTTTGGCAACACCGGCGGCAATCGTGCCGACGCCGGTTTCGCTGACCAGCTTGACGCTGATGTCGGCGCGCGGGTTGACGTTCTTCAGATCGTGAATCAGTTGGGCCAGATCTTCAATCGAATAGATGTCGTGGTGCGGTGGCGGCGAAATCAGGCCGACGCCGGGCACCGAGTAGCGCAGGCTGCCGATGTATTCGGTAACCTTGCCGCCAGGCAGCTGGCCGCCCTCGCCGGGCTTGGCGCCCTGGGCCATCTTGATCTGGATCTGGTCGGCCGACACCAGGTATTCGGCGGTGACGCCAAAGCGCCCGGATGCGACCTGCTTGATGCGCGAACGCAGCGAGTCGCCGTCCTGCAGAGGCAGATCGACTTCAACGCGGTTGGCGCCAATCACGCTTTTCAGCGAATCGCCTTGCTTGATCGGGATGCCTTTGAGCTCGTTGCGGTAACGCGCCGGGTCTTCGCCGCCTTCGCCGGTGTTGCTCTTGCCGCCGATGCGGTTCATGGCGACGGCCAACGTAGCGTGGGCTTCGGTCGAAATCGAGCCCAGCGACATCGCGCCGGTGGCAAAACGCTTGACGATTTCCTTGGCCGACTCGACTTCGTCAATCGGAATTGCTTTGGACGGGTCGATTTTGAACTCGAACAGGCCGCGCAGCGTCCTGTGGCGCTTGCTCTGGTCGTTGTCGAGCTGGGGGTATTCCTTGTAGGTGTTCCAGTTGTTGGCTCGTGTCGAATGCTGCTGCTGTGCAATCGTGTCAGGGCTCCACATGTGGTCTTCGCCGCGTGTTCGACAGGCGTACTCGCCGCCTGCGTCCAGCATGTTGGCCAGCACCGGGTCGGCGCCGAAAGCGGCTTTGTGCATGCGCAGCGCTTCTTCGGCAATCGCGAACACGCCCATGCCTTCGACCTGGGTCGCCGTACCGGTGAAGAACTTGTCCACGGTCTGACGGTTCAGGCCGATGGCTTCAAACAGCTGCGCGCCGCAGTAGCTCATGTAGGTGCTCACGCCCATCTTGGACATGATTTTCGACAAGCCTTTGCCGACGGCCTTGGTGAAGTTGTAGATGGCTTTTTCCGGGCTCAGGTCGCCCGGCAGGCCCTTGGCCAGTTCGGCCAGGGTTTCCAGCGCCAGGTACGGGTGAACCGCTTCAGCGCCGTAACCGGCCAGCACCGCGAAGTGATGCACTTCCTTGGCCGAACCGGTTTCCACGACCAGACCGGCGGTGGTGCGCAGGCCTTCTTTGACCAGATGCTGGTGAATCGCCGACAGCGCCAGCAGCGCCGGAATGGCGACTTGCGTGGCGCTGATGGCGCGGTCGCTGACGATCAGGATGTTTTTGCCGCTCTTGATCGCATCGACGGCTTCGGCGCACAGCGAGGCCAGCTTGGCTTCGACGCCTTCATGGCCCCAGACCAGCGGGTAGGTGATGTCCAGCGTGTAGCTCTTGAACTTGCCCTGCGTGTGGCTTTCGATGTCGCGCAGCTTTTGCATGTCGGCGCTGTTGAGCACCGGCTGGCTGACTTCCAGACGCATCGGCGGGTTCACCTGGTTGATGTCCAGCAGGTTCGGCTTGGGGCCGATGAAGGACACCAGCGACATCACGATGGCTTCGCGGATCGGGTCAATCGGCGGGTTCGTCACCTGGGCGAACAGCTGCTTGAAGTAGTTGTAGAGCGGCTTGTTTTTGTTTGACAGCACGGCCAGCGGGCTGTCGTTGCCCATCGAGCCGGTGGCTTCCTCGCCGTTGGCGGCCATCGGCGAGAGCAGGAACTTGATGTCTTCCTGGGTGTAGCCGAACGCCTGCTGGCGATCCAGCAGGCTGGGCTGGGACTCGGCAGCGGCGGGCGCGGCAATGGTCGAAGCCGACTTGAGCGCCACGTCGTCGAGCTTGATGCGCAGGTTTTCAATCCACTGCTTGTAGGGCTTGCTGTGCGACAGCGTGGCCTTGATTTCCTCGTCATCGACCATGCGGCCCTGTTCGAGGTCGATCAGGAACATCTTGCCGGGCTGCAAACGCCATTTGCGCACGATTTTGTGCTCAGGAATCGGCAGCACGCCGGACTCGGACGCCATGATGACCAGGTCGTCGTCGGTCACGCAGTAGCGCGACGGGCGCAGGCCGTTGCGGTCCAGCGTGGCGCCGATCTGGCGGCCATCGGTGAAGACGATGGAAGCCGGGCCGTCCCAAGGCTCCAGCATCGCGGCGTGGTACTCGTAAAACGCTTTGCGGCGCTCGTCCATCGTCGTGTGCTGTTCCCAAGGCTCGGGAATCATCATCATCACGGCCTGGCTGATCGGGTAACCGGCCATCGTCAGCAGCTCTAAGCAGTTGTCGAAGGTGGCGGTGTCGGACTGGCCGGCAAAGCTGATTGGGTACAGCTTTTGCAGGTCGGCGCCGAGCACTGGCGAAGACATCACGCCTTCGCGGGCCTTCATCCAGTTGTAGTTGCCCTTGACGGTGTTGATTTCACCGTTGTGCGCGACGTAGCGGTACGGGTGAGCCAGCGGCCACTCGGGGAAGGTGTTGGTCGAAAAACGCTGATGCACCAGACCCAGCGCGGAGACACAGCGCACATCGGTCAAATCCATGAAATAGGTTCCCACCTGGTCGGCCAGCAGCAGGCCTTTGTAAACCACGGTGCGGCTGGACATGCTGGGCACGTAATACTCTTTGCTGTGCGTGAGCTTGAGGCGCTGGATGGCGGCACTCGCCGTCTTGCGGATCACATACAGCTTGCGCTCCAGCGCGTCCTGCACGATCACGTCGTTGCCACGGCCAATGAAGATCTGGCGCAGCACGGGTTCTTTTTCGCGCACGGTCGGCGACATCGGCATGTCGCGGTTGACCGGCACATCGCGCCAGCCGAGCAGCACCTGACCTTCGGCCTTGACGGCGCGGTTCATGGCCTCTTCGCAGGCCAGGCGCGAGGCGTGTTCCTTGGGCAGGAACACCATGCCGACGCCGTACTCGCCGGGCGGCGGCAGTTCAACGCCTTGCGCGGCCATTTCTTCGCGGTACAGCGCGTCCGGCAGCTGGATCAGGATACCGGCGCCATCGCCCATCAGCTTGTCGGCGCCAACAGCGCCCCGGTGGTCCAGGTTTTCGAGGATTTTCAGGCCCTGCTGAACGATGGCGTGGCTCTTGTGGCCCTTGATATGGGCGACAAAACCGACGCCGCAAGCGTCGTGCTCATTGGCGCCCGCGTATAAACCGTTTTCTTCAAAATGCTTGATTTCAGCAGCCGTGGTCATGGCAAATCCTCGTCGGTTGACGGAAAAAAGCGGCGCGTCTAGCAGACACGCGCGCACCTTCCCCGCCAGGGTTCAAATGATTGATAGGGAGTCGAAGCATAATTCACAGCAACAAAAATGCCAAGCAAATTAATCGGGGTCAGATTCCAATTAATTTTCAACATCACAGCCGCAAAAATAATCAGGGACATATTGAAAATCATAGCAGACAGTGCAATGAATTCAACGAGTTTTGCTTATTTTGAGGCGTCCGGGGGCTGAAGAAATGGCCGTCCAGGCTGGTTTTTTTTGACCCGGCGCTCTGTTCGTTTTTGTAAATCTGCGACAAAACTTTCGCTGCCCAGCGCCCAGCCACCCAAGGTGGCGTCGGTCAGCAGCGCCTGCTGCTCTGGCGTGGTGCCTGCGCGCACCAGTTCGGCGTAAGCCGCTTCGCGCGCAAAAGGCGTGTTGCCCAAGGCCCAGTACAGCGGGTGCGGCGTCAGCATTTTGTCGCTGCGCAAGCCGACATAGTGGCCGTAGCTAGACCACGGGTAGGCGCCAGCCTCCTTGACCAGACCGGCGCGCACCGGATTCAGATCCAGATAAGCCATGCAGGCCAGCAGGTAGCGCCCGGTCTCGATCAGCGTCGAGCGGTAGCGCCCTTCCCACAGCGTGCCAGTGCGCCCCTGGCTGTCGTTGAAATAGCGCACATAGCGCCGCCCCACCGCCTGCATCATCTGCGGCAGGCCTTCCTCGGTGCCGGGCGTGGCGAGCAGGTGGAAATGGTTGCCCATCAGCACGTAGGCGTGCAGCGCGACACCGAATTTGTGGGCGTTTTCATCGAGCAGGCCCAAGAGCATCTGGTAGTCGGCGACAGACGAAAAAATCGCCTGCCGGTTATTGCCGCGCTGGATGATGTGGTGCGGGTAGCCGGGAACAGTCAGGCGTGGCAGGCGGGCCATGAATGTCAATGCCTACGGCTTCATCAGTGCAGCTTGCGCCCTGGCGCCGCTCACGCGCAGCAGGCGTCAATCACTTCACGCACCAGCGCGTCGGGCGCGGCGCGCATCACCGCCTTGCCCGGCCCGTCGATCAGCACAAAGCGGATTTCACCGGCTTCGGATTTTTTGTCGATCCGCATCAGTTCCAGATAGCGCCCGGCGTTGTCGGTGGCCGACAAGACTGGCCCCTTGACCGGCAGCCCGGCGCGCTGAATCAAGCGGGTCAGGCGTTCGACAAACGCGCTATCAACCAAGCCCAGGCGCTGCGACAAATGCGCCGCCATCACCATGCCGCAGCCCACGCCCTCGCCGTGCAGCCACTCGCCATAACCCAGGCCGGACTCTATCGCGTGGCCGAAGGTGTGGCCGAAATTCAAAATCGCGCGCAGGCCCGATTCGCGCTCGTCCTGGCCGACCACCCAGGCCTTGATCTCGCAGCTGCGCTGAATGGCGTGGGCCAGCGCGGCGGGCTCCTTGGCCAGCAGCGCGTCGAGATGGGCCTCGATCCAGTCCAGAAATTCCATGTCGGCAATCGGCCCGTATTTGATGACTTCGGCGAGGCCCGCGCTCAGCTCGCGCTCGGGCAGCGTCTGGAGCGCATCCAAGTCGCAAATTACCTGTACTGGCTGGTAAAACGCGCCAATCATGTTTTTGCCCAGCGGGTGGTTGATGGCCGTTTTGCCGCCGACGGACGAATCGACTTGCGCCAGTAGCGTCGTCGGCACCTGCACAAAAGGCACGCCGCGCATATAGCTGGCCGCCGCAAAGCCGGTCATGTCGCCGACCACGCCGCCGCCTAGGGCGAACAACACCGTCTTGCGGTCGCAGCCATTTTCGAGCAGCGCATCGAAAATCAGCTGCAAAGTCGGCCAGTCCTTGTAAACCTCGCCGTCGGGCAGGCTGACCAGCAGCACTTTAGGATAGTGCGCCTGCAGCGCCTGCGTCAGTTGCGCGGCATAGAGCGGCGCCACCGTCGTGTTGGAGACGATCAGCGCCGTCGCGGCCTTGGGCAACTTCTGGTAAGTCTGCGCCTGGCCCAGCAACTGGCTGCCGATAAAAATGGGATAGCTGCGCTCGGCCAGATCAATCTGAACCTGCGCCGTGGCGGGAGAAGAAGAATTTGCTTGCATCAGGCAAGTGTAGAGGCAGTTTCTGCTGCCGGGAAGGTGGACAGCGCGACCCTGCCGGGGTTGCTGCGCTGCGGGATATATCGTTTACTGACCGGACACGATGCCGGAGAGTTCCAATTGCATGCCGATCATGTTGACCAGCGTGGAAACCGAGGGGCGGCCGGTTTCAATGATGAAATGCGCCGTTTCCCGGTACAGCGGATCGCGCTGCACATACAGATCGCGCAGACGGCCCAGCGGATCAGCCACCTGCAGCAGCGGCCGGTTCACGTCGTTGCGCAGGCGGCGAAACAGCTCCTCGGGCGAGGAGCGCAGATAAACCACATAACCGCGCTCGCGCAGGTGCTGGCGGTTCGCCGGACGCAGCACGGAGCCGCCGCCGGTGGACAGCACCCCGCCCGCCCGCAGCGTCAACTCGTCAATCACCGCCTCCTCGACATCCCGGAAAGATGCCTCCCCTTCCCGCTCGAAGTAGTCACGGATGGAGCAGCCGAGGCGCTCCTCGATGACGTGGTCTGAGTCGAGAAAGGCCAGCTGCAACCGCCGGGCGAGCTGACGCCCGACGGTCGATTTGCCGGAGCCGGGAAGGCCGATCAATATGATTTGCGAAGAAGTCAACTTTATTAGTTGCGTGAATTGCAAGCTCCGGTGCCAAAAGGCGGAGTCAAGAAGGAGCCATTTTCTACATCATTTTTAAGTACATCTGTAATATAGCTCTTTGACACATCTCCTTCTGAACCATCTACACCCGTTGTGGCGCGCAATGTATAAGCTAGCCACCGCCCCATATTCTGACCATAACTAACCTGCAACAGCAGCTGACCATTTTTATCTGTTTTATTTCCATTGACGTAGGACACGATGACTTCAGCCTTCCGGGGCTGAAGAACTCCATCACCATTCACATCTTCCAAGGAATCAAGAAAGCCATTTCTATTTGTATCTTCATTGGCACACCAAACATTTCCTATATACCGTGGAGAAGCGTCCGTTCCTAGATTTACAGAAAATGGAAGTATTGAGTTTGCCGAAACCGAATCAACATAATTATAGGTAACAAGTCCAGTAACAGGATCAGCAATCGAAACAAAAGCCATAGATAAATTATTAACAGTTGGCGCAATTGCCCCCAATGGAGACCCAACACCAAAAGAACCTTTTCCATAATGCGTAATATCGACACTCGCTGACACAACGGCATCAGCAACCGCCTCACCAGAGGAATTATTAATTTGAACAAGAAATTGCTTCAAATAAGCATTGCCACCCAAACCTTTTTGCAGCGCATTATCATCAGTAATACTAATACTTAAAGGTGTCCCTGCCACAGTCAACGTAGCATCCACCTCAGAAGGACAATCGTCAGCGTTCGCAAAATCAACTTTACTGTAACAAGCGCGAACTTTCACACCGTTAGTTGGACTGGTTCGTGTTCCTGCAATATAGTCAGCCTCAGCCAAACCACTGGCATCTGTGTAAACGGTCGCAGTCTTCGTAGATATATCCTCGCCATTGCCAAGGTATGGAGCTGCTATGTCAAAGCGCACGCGCATATTTTGAATACCAACATTCTCTGAGGTCATAAACTTAGCAGAAAGCCTAGATCGACTTACCGTACTTCCAAGTAAATTAGCAGCAATTGTAGTTGGCACTGGATTCAGCGATTTAGAACTCACAGCAGCAGTAACCTCGGGCTTTCCCGACCCACCAGGAACTATTACCTGAATAATTTTCTTCGCCGATACACCCAAACCATCCACCACCACTTCGTAACTTCCAGCTGCCGTAGGTGCATTAAAAGTCAGAGTTTTTTTACCTGCTACATCGGTGGCAAAAGAACCTGTTGCACCCGCATTGCCGCTCAAATCAATTTTTGCGTACTGAATTGAAATACTAGCACTATCAGCAGTTGAAATATTAAGCGTCACCAGCTCCCCAGGTGATGGAGTTGCAGGCAAAGGTGTAATAGATATTTGACTTCCCGTCACTACTATTGAGGCTTCCTTTGAAATATTCCCAGCCGTAATAACAGCCTTTATGATCCGATTGGTCTTGTCAGCCCCCATCGAAATGACACCAGAGAACTGCCCTGATGCATTCGTAGTTTTTTCGCTAGAACTGGGCGTAAAAATTCCAGAACTATCGACTTTAATCGACACAGGAACACCAGAAACAATATTCCGGTCGCTATCCAGCGTCGTCACCTTTAACACCGCACTATCGCTACCACCGTTAACGATAGTCGTCTTGCTCAGCTCAAAAACAAAGTCTGCGGCGACTGGTACGGTAGTTCCAGTTCCAGTTCCAGTTCCAGTTCCAGTTCCAGTTCCAGTTCCGCCTGAAGGAGCACTTGCATTCCCTCCGCCGCCACCGCAGCTGGCCAAAGTGATGGCCACAGCAATGGCCAACAAATACTTCATAAATTTCATATCAAACTTCCCACACTTTAAAATAATAAATTCCAGCCCTATTCAACGCGCTGCCACCCCATCAGCAATCATCTTTGGGGTGATGAATACCAGCATTTCTTGCTTTTTAGAAGTTCGTTCGCGGCTCTTAAAAAGGTTGCCGAGGTAGGGAATATCCCCAAGAAACGGAACTTTGGTTTCATTTTCAGCCTCATCGAGTGTAAAAATGCCCCCAATCACAACCGTGCCACCGTTTTCGACCAAAACTTGGGTTTTTATATGTTTGGTATCGATGGCAATGCCTGCAGCCGTGGTCTCGCCACGGCTATCTTTATTCACATCCAGTTCCATAATGATATTCCCCTCTGGGGTTATTTGCGGCGTGACTTCCAGTTTCAGGTTGGCCTTGCGAAATGCAAGTGATGTTGCGCCACTGGAACTGGCCGTTTGATAAGGAAACTCAGTACCCTGTTCAATCAAGGCTTTGGTTTGGTCTGCCGTGACGACTCGCGGACTGGAAACAATCTTGCCTTTTCCATCTGCCTCTAAGGCGGACAGCTCAAGATTAAGAAAACGATTGGCTGCTGCATTGAAAATCGACACCGCAAACGAGGCAGCAGCATTGGCTACACCCAGTGTTGATGCAGGAAGATTCACAAAATTGCTGGATGTATCTACTGTGCCCCCCGTAACACTGGAATTAACGACGTTGCTATAGGTGGTGCCGAATGCGATTCTATTGTTGCCACTGAGCTGGTAGCCACCATTCCCACCATTTTGTGCCCGCAAATCCGTAGCACCCAACTTAACCCCCAGCGATCGGCCGAAAGTATCTGTGGCTTCCACAATACGCGCCTCAATCAACACCTGACGAACCGGAATATCCAGCTTGCGGATCAAACTGGCCACCTGCTCCAGCTTTGTGGGAATATCCGTCACAAACAACTGGTTCGTGCGAACTTCAGAAATCACGCTACCTCGCGAGGAGAGTATTTTGGTTGCACCAGACTCGCCGGAACCGAGCAGCCCTTTGGCGATGTCCGCGACTTTTGCATAGTTCAGCTTGAAATCCTGGGTACGCACGGACTCCAGGCCTTGCAGGGTATTACGCGCTTCAAGATTCTGCTTGTCCTGGGCGGCCAGTTCGTCCTTGGGGGCGATCAGCAGGACGTTGCCGGTTTTACGCCGGTCTAGCCCTTTGGCTTGCAAAATAATGTCCAGCGCCTGATCCCACGGTACATCCTTCAGGCGCAGCGTTACAGAGCCGGTGACAGTATCCGAAGTCACCACATTGAAATTGGTGAAATCGGCAATCACCTGCAGCAGTGAGCGAATTTCAATATTTTGAAAATTCAGGGAGAGTTTTTCGCCGCTGTAACCTGGCCCTTGATTCAATTTATTAGGATCAATTTTTTGTGGCCGGATTTCCAGTACAAACTGATTTTCGCTTTGATAAGCACTGTGCTCCCAGTCGCCGCTAGGTTCAACTTCCATGCGGACTTTTTCTCCGGACTGAGACGTAGTCACCGTTTGCACCGGGGTACCGAAATCAGCCACATCCAGGCGACGGCGCAGACCTTCGGGCAGCGCTGTTTTCAAAAACTCAACCACCAGGATTTTGCCTTGCTGGCGAATATCAACGCCCACTTCATTGTTCGGCAGGGTCACCACAATACGGCCGGAACCACCGGTGCCACGGCGAAAATCAATATCCTTCAGCGGCAATGTGTCGCGATTGCGGCTCTCGGCAAATACCTGCGAGACTGTCACAGGCGGCGCTGGCGCAGCCTGTGCCTCCAGAATAATCAGCAAGGACTTGCCCTGTATCTCGGCTTTGTAGCCAGTTGGGGTCTTCAGGTTCAGCACCAGTCGGGTACGCTCGCCAGCCTGAATCAGATTGGCCGAACGCAGGTTGCCCAGATTCAAATCAATGGGCGAGCGCCCCAGAGTTGTACTGACACCCTGAAAATCAAGCGCGATCCGGGCTGGCGTCTGAATGCTGAATCCTGTCGGCACCGCCGTTGGAGCTTCCGCCATGTCGATGCGCAAAACCTCTGCCCCCCCCTGAATAGAACCTGAAATGGCCTTGATGGCATTTTCAGCCCTGGCCAGCAAAGGCATAGCACCTGCCAGCATCACCACACCGAGCACAACGCCGCGTAGCGCACGTCCAAGCAAACGCGGCAGAGTTGCCCGCGCCTTGAATGCCCATGTCTGCTTGTTCATTTTTTTACTTCCTCTGAAAGCTGTAAATCCGCCGATCGCTCTATCCATTCACCCGCAGCGTCTTGCACGATTTCACGCAATACGATGCCCGACTCCGTGATGGACTTGATCAGGCCATAGTTCTGACCCAGGTAGTTGCCGATACGAACCTGGTAAATCAGCTTGTCTACCCGAACCAGCGCCACGGGCTGCCCGGCTTTGATCAAGCTGCCCACCATGACCACCGTATCCAGCGGCGAGGCCTCCAGGGGCTCTTTGCGCCGGATCAATTCGGGGGTAATCAAGGCCACATTGGCCGTCGCCTTGCTAGAGTCGCGCATCAGCGCCTGCGTCAATTTCTGGCTGCTGAATGGCTCCACCGCCCCCTCCTGCGTATAAGTTTCCGGCGTGAATTTTGTCGGCTTGGTCAGGGGCGGTACATTGGGACGCGTCGCGTTACGCTGCTCTGTCATCCATTGCTGCAGCTCTTGCTGGTCAGAGGGTCCACAGCCCGTCAAGCCCAGCAATCCAAGCACCACGCCAACAACCAGCGTCGGATGATTAATCAGCCTCATTTCTTGGCATCCTTGGCGGGTTCAGCCTTGGCCTTTGCATCAGCCTTGGCTTTGCTCTGCAAAGCCACCTCATTCTCATCCAGATAACGGAAGGTTTTAGCTGTGGCATCCATCACCAGGGTGTTGCTGCCTTCCTTGGTGGAGTAGGGCATGATGGAAATATTGTTCAGGGTCACAATGCGGGAAAGGTTGGCAATATCAGAGGCAAAAGAGCCCATGTCGTGGTAAAGGCCGGTGACGCGCACCGCAATCGGCAACTCTGCGTAATAGTCTTTGACACTCACCACGCCAGGCTTGAACAATTCAAACTGCAGGCTTCGCCCCAGACCCGCCTGATTGATGTCCGACAGCAATTTATCCATTTCAGCCTTGCTGGGCAACTGCTTTTCCAGCTGCGTCACATATTGCTCGACCTGCTCGCGCTGCTTTGTCAGGACATCGAGATTGACGGCCTGGGCCAGTTTTCCCTTGTACTCATCCCTGAGTTGAACTTCTTTGGCTTTTTCCGCCGTCAGCGCATCATCAGATGCGGACAACCACAGAAACCACATCGCCACAACCACCAGCACCGTGACACCCGCGCACAGCAGGTAGCGCGGAAATGCAGGCCAGGAAGAAGGATCATTCGGGTCAAGCCCGACGAACTGGGATTGCAGCCGGTTTTGAAGTTCGGCAAAATCAATAGAGGGTTTGGATTTTTTAGCGATGGTCAGTTTCATTTCCGCAGGCCCTCTCAAATCTTGGCAGCAGAAGATGCGGGAGAAGAAGCAGGTGCCGAAGCAGCCCTTGAGGCAGGCGCTGAAGCAGCAGAAGCTTTCTCATCACTAAGACGCCGTATCTCGGTGCGCATCGAAAAATTTGACACCCGCCGCTGATCACGCGCAGTCAGTTTTACCGTGCTGGCGGTAATTTCCACCAAATCAGGCTTGCGCAACCAAGGGCTGCGCTCAGCGTCGCCGAGGTTACGCAACAACTCCGCAACCCGCTCGTTGGACTGGGCAATACCGGTCATCAGAACAACCTGGTTCTCCTGCTTGATACTGTTGATGTAAACCCCATCAGGCAACTGTTTGACCAGCTCGCTGAGCAGGTAGACCGGAAGATTGCGGTCGCCCTGCAAATTTTCCACGGCAGTCTGGCGCGCCTTCAGTGCCGAGATTTCAGACTGCAGCGCGGCAATACTCTTGATCTGTGCATCAAGGCGGGCTATTTCCGTCTGTAAAAATTTGTTCCGCCCTTGCTGGGCTTCAATCTGCGCCAGATACCAGGAATAGGTGGCGCCGCAGATCAGGCCGCCAATCACTGCAGCAATGCCCAGAGAGATGAAAAACATTTCGCGCTTGCGTTTGCGCGCAGCCTCCCGGTGTGGGAGAAGATTGATCAAAATCACTGAATGAACCTTCGCAAAGCCAGGCCGCAGGCGGTCAGATAAAACGAGGCTTCCCGCTTCATTTTGTTTTCTTTGACACCGCTGCCGATTTCCATACCGTCAAAAGCATTGACCAGCTGGCAGTCAAACGAAGTCTGCTGCGTTACCGCCTGGGGCAACCCACTCAAGGCGGAAGAACCGCCCGCGAGCATCACATAGTCAATCCTGTTATGCGGCGTGCTGGTGAAAAAGAACTGCAGCGCCCGGCCAATTTCCTGCGCCATGTTCTCGACAAAAGACTGCAGAATGCTGGACTCATAGTCCTCGGGCAAGTCACCGCTGCGTTTCTTGGCTTCTGCCTCTTCCTGAGAAAAGCCGTACTGCCTGACGATCAGTTGGGTCAGCTGGGCGCCGCCAAAGGCCTGGTCGCGCTCATACAGCACCTCGTCGTTTTTGATGACCTGCAAACTGGTGGTCAGGGAACCTATTTCAAACAGGGCAACGATGGTGTCCAGCCCCTTGTCAGGCATGTTTTCAATCAGGCGCGTCATGGCCAGGCGCGAAGCGTAAGACTCCACATCCATCACAATTGGCTTGAGTCCGGCCGCCTCCGCCAGTCCTTCACGGTCTTGCACTTTTTCCTTGCGCGAAGCAGCAATCAAGACCTCGATGTCGCCGGTGGAGGCCGAACTCGGGCCTATCACACAAAAATCAAGGCTGACTTCATCGAGCGAAAAAGGAATGTATTTATTCGCTTCGGTTTCAACCTGGGCTTCAAGATCGGCTTCACTGAGTCCATCGGGCAGAATGACTTTTTTGCTGATGACGGCCGAGGGCGGCAGTGCCATCGCCACATTTTTGGTGCGGGTGCCGCTTTTTTTGACCAGGCGGCGCACCACGTCGGCCACCTCGTCAAACTTTTCAATGTTGCCATCGGTGACCCAGCCCGACTCCAGCGGCTCGATCTCGCAGCGTTCAAGCACCAGATTGCCCGCTTTATTACGACTGAGCTCGACCAGCATCGCGCTGGACGAGCTGATATCAAGACCCAATAAAGGGGGCTGTTGGCGGCTAAATAACGACCCCAAAGAGATCAAGGTAAGTCCCCGAATGACGGCTACCAGGTAGCCTGGCTAATGTAAGAAATTGCTTGAATGTTATCAGCAAGACCCTTGTCCGGTAAGGCGATTTACATCTCCAGGCGGCACAGGCGTTGTCAAAAGCACACGCGCCCGCTGATCATAACGGCGTAAACCACGCGTAACCCGGATACGATGTATGTAACAGTATGGTTTTTAGAACAGCACCGGATACGTCTTGCCTTTCTGGAATTTTTATAATTGCCGTGCGACCCTACGATTGATCCTTCATGCCGCCTAACGCTTCCGACTCAACATCCGCCCCAGAAAAGCAGCCCCACAAGTTGCACTGGTTTCTTAAATTTTCGTTCTGGGGCGTGGGCTTGGTGCTGGCGGGCATTGCCAGTCTGGCCTTGTTCATCGCCATTGCGCTGGCGGTGGGTTACACCAACCTGCCTGATGTTTCCGCCCTGTCCGACTATCGGCCCAAGCTGCCGCTGCGCATTTACACGGCAGACAGCGTGCTGATCGGGGAGTTCGGCGAGGAGCGCCGTAGCCTGACCCCGATCAAGGAGATTCCACAGATCATGAAGGATGCCGTGCTGGCGATTGAAGACGCACGCTTTTTCTCCCACGGCGGCGTGGACTACATCGGCATGGTCAGGGCCGGTCTGGCCAATCTGGGCCGGGCCAAAAGCCAGGGCGCCTCCACCATCACCATGCAGGTGGCGCGCAACGTCTATCTGTCCACCGAAAAGAGCTATACACGCAAGATTTACGAAATCCTGCTGACGTTCAAGCTGGAGCAGATGCTAACCAAGAACGAGATTCTTGAGATCTATATGAACCAGATTTTTCTGGGCAACCGGGCCTACGGTTTTGCTGTCGCGTCGGAAACCTATTTTGGCAAGCCGCTCAAGGACATCAGCATTGCCGAGGCCGCCATGCTCGCTGGCCTGCCCAAAGCGCCCTCCTCCTTCAACCCCATTGCCAATCCGACACGCGCCCGCACCCGCCAGCTCTACATCATTGAGCGCATGGAGCAAAACGGCTTCATCACCGCCGCTCAGGCCAAGGCCGCCAAGGCCGAACAGCTCACCATCAAGACCGGCTACGACACCGGGCGGGTGCATGCCGAGTATGTCGCCGAAACCGTGCGTCAGCTGATGCACAACCAGTACGGTGAAGAAACCTACACACGCGGTCTCAACGTTTACACCACCTTGCGCGCCGCCGACCAAACCACAGCGTACAAAGCCTTGCGCGATGGCATCATGAGCTACGAGCGTCGGCAAATTTACCGGGGACCGGAAAAATTCATTGACCTGCCAGCCGATCCGCAGGAAATGCAGGACGCCATTGATGAAATGCTGATTGAAAAGCCCGACAACGGCGATGTGATGTCGGCGGTGGTGCTGGAGGCCAATGCCAAGCGCATTGTGGCTATGCGCCAGAACAGCGAAACCGTCACTATCACCGGCGAAGGCCTGCGGCCCGCGATGTCCGGCCTGTCAGAAAAAGCGGGCGCCAACATCAAGATTCGCCGAGGCGCACTGATTCGCGTCACCAAAACGCCGAAAAATACCTGGGAAATCACCCAGTTGCCCGAGGTCGAGGGCGCTTTCGTGGCACTGGATCCGCGCGACGGCTCGGTTCGCGCGCTGGTCGGCGGCTTTGATTTTGAGAAAAACAAGTTCAACCATGTGACCCAGGCCTGGCGCCAGCCCGGTTCGAGCTTCAAGCCATTTATCTATTCGGCGGCGCTGGAAAAAGGATTTACGCCCGCCACAGTGGTTAACGACGCACCGCTGTTTTTCGATGCCGGTTTTACCGGCGGCCAGCCGTGGGAGCCGAAAAATTATGACGGCAATTTCGACGGCCCGATGAACTTGCGCACCGCGTTGAAGAAATCAAAAAACATGGTGTCCATCCGCATCCTGCAGTCGATAGGCCCGAAGTACGCCCAGGAATGGGTGACCCACTTTGGCTTTGAGGCAGAAAAACACCCAGCTTACCTGACGATGGCGCTGGGCGCTGGCTCTGTCACCCCGATGCAGATGGTCACCGGCTACTCGGTGTTTGCCAATGGCGGCTACCGCGTCAACCCCTACCTGATTACCAAGGTGAGCGACCAGCGCGGCAATGTCTTGCTTGATGTCAAACCACCCGTGCTCGACGAATCCCTACGCGGCATTGATGCGCGCAATGCCTTCATTATGGACAGCCTGCTGCAGGAAGTGGCCCGCTCGGGCACGGCGGCCAAGGCGCAGGCCACGCTCAAGCGGCCCGATCTTTTTGGCAAAACCGGCACCACCAATGACTCGATAGACACCTGGTTCGTCGGTTTTCAGCCGACGCTGGCAGCGGCAGTCTGGATGGGCTACGACAAGCCGAAAAAGCTCGGCGACAAGGAAACCGGCGGCGGCCTGAGCCTGCCGATCTGGATCAACTTCATGGAATATGCACTCAAAGGCGTGCCCGTCACCGAATACCAGCCGCCTGAAGGCGTGACCAATCTCAATGGTGAATGGTATTACAGCGAATACGCGCCAGGCGCAGGCGCTGGCAAGGCAGGTCTGCAAGATTCAGCCGCCAATACGGAGCCGCCCGCCGGGCAGTCCGCGCCAGGCGGCATTCAGGTTCTACCACCGACGGACGAAAGAAAACGCATCCTGGATCTGTTCAAAAACTAGCCCGGCGCGCTGTGCGCAAGCACAGCGCCTTCTGAATCCGGGAAGACGGCTCAGGCTGGCGTGAACGCCAGCGGCTGGCCCGCCTGCTCACTGGCGCAGCGCGACAGACTGGCGAAAAATTCGCTGGAATCCTTGGTATCCGTCCACTGGACGCCGCTGAATTTGTAGTGAAAACCGCCCGCCCTGGCGGCCATCCAGATTTCCTGCAGCGGTTTTTGCAGGTTGATGATGATCTGGCTGCGGTTGGCAAAAACCAGCGTGATCATGCCGCCGCTGCGCTGGTTATCGATGTCCACGTCCGACTCGTCATTGAGCCGGTCACAAGCCCCTTCAATAGCCTTGAGAACACTTTCGGCAAGATTCTGATATTCGAGGTCCGTCATTACAATCCTGTGATGGTTTTTTCAACTCGAATTCTAGGCGGCCTTGCTGCTGGACGCATGCGGCATGGCTTTTTGGCATCCGTGATGGCCGCCGCAATGCTCACCGGCTGCGGTCAAAAAGGCCCGCTGTTTCTTCCTGCACCGCTTCAAGTTCAAGGGGCCGTCGCAACTACAGCGGCAGCCAGCGCCCCGGCGGCGTCAGCTTCGGCCGCTCAGTAAGCGCCCAAAACCAGCCCCGCCACCGAGCATCTCGGGCCTGTATCCAGCATCGCACTTGCAAATAGTCCGGCTGCGCACAGAGCCCCAGCCAACCATCCGGGCCTGTGCAGGCTGTTGCATTCCAGATTTTCATCCCCTTCAAAATACCTTCAACCAGCCCGTCATGACACATTCCACCCTTCCCGGCCATCCCCATTTTGCCTACCGTGGCGACGAATTATTTGCCGAAGATGTGCGTGTCAGCGAACTGGCCGGCGCACACGGCACGCCGCTGTTTGTCTATTCAAAATCGGCCATGCTATCGGCGCTGGCCGCTTATCAGCGTGGCTTTGCCGGGCGCAACGCGCAAATCTGCTACGCGATGAAGGCCAACTCCTCGCTGGCCGTGCTGCAGGTGTTTGCCAACGCGGGCTGCGGCTTTGACATCGTCTCCAGCGGCGAGCTGGCACGCGTCCAGGCGGTCGGCGGCGACATGCGCAAGGTAATTTTTTCCGGTGTCGGCAAAACCCGCGCC
>JAPLPS010000421.1 GCA_026400075.1 Polaromonas sp. | reverse complement strand
ACTGGGCCTGCATCGCGCCAATCTGGTCAGGCTGGCCAAGCGGCTGGGACTGGTGGAAAAAGCCGTCAGCTGAGCGCCCGGCGGGCGGCAAGCCGACGCCGCCGCAGGCAGGCTTTTAAAATCCGCCCTTGCTGTCGCCGCGCCGCCCGGATGTTTCGGGCGGACGGCTGTTTTTTCGGCTGATTGTCAGCCGGTCTTTTTTACCTGTATTGGATGCGCCCCATGTCTCTTGAAGTGCTCGAAGCCCAGAGCGGCGACAACCCTGTCGCCACCATCATCATCCTGCACGGCCTCGGCGCGGACGGGCGCGATTTCGTGCCGATTGCCGAGCAGCTTGATTTGTCCAGCATCGGCGCGGTGCGCTTTTTGTTTCCCAGCGCGCCGGAAATTCCGGTGACCATCAACGGCGGCTACCGCATGCCCGCCTGGTACGACATCCTGGGCGCCGACCTGGTCAGCCGCCAGGACGAGGCCGGGATGCGCCAGACGCAGGCGTCAATTGAAGCCTTGATCGCTGAGGAAAAGTCGCGCGGCATGCCCGCTGGCCGCATCGTGCTGGCCGGGTTTTCGCAGGGCTGCGCGATGGCGCTGATGATTGGCCTGCGCCATGCCGAGCCGCTGGCGGGCATTGCCGGGCTGTCCGGTTATTTGCCGCTGGCCGACAAGACTGCCGCCGAGCGCAGCGCGGCCAGCCAGGGCGTGCCGGTGTTTCTGGCGCACGGCACGCATGACCCGGTGGTGGTGCTGCCGCGTGCAACCGCTACGCACGAGACGCTGACGGCGCTTGGCTATCGCGTCGAATGGCGCGACTACCCGATGGAGCATTCGGTCTGTGCGCAGGAAGTCGCCGACCTGCAGCAGTGGCTGCTGCGCGTGCTGGGCTGATCAGTGCTTCTGGCTTTCAGGCGCCTCTTTGTCCATTGATTGCGTGTCCTGATCGTCCAGCGGCTGCGTGTCCTGGAATTCCGGGCCCTCGCCGGATTCCGCATTTTTTTTCATTTCCTGGTCGCGATCGGCAAACAGGCGTTCCAGCTTGGTGTGGTCCACGGGTGCAGGCGGTGGTGCTACGACGGCAGCTGCTGTACCGGCCGCTGCCAAGGGCAGCGCGGCGGCCGCTGACGCAGTCGCCGCCGCGCTGGCGTCCGGCATCGGTGCGGGCCGACCGGGCACAGTCCAGAAGGGTTTGTCGGGCAGGGTGGTGGTGGGGCAGCTGCTGCCGGTTTCCAGCTGCCATGTCAGCCCGTACAGCCAGTCCTTGTGCTTGGGCTCATAGCGCTTGATGTCGGCCAGGAACTGGTTCTGGAATGCCTGGATGTGGTTCATCAGGTTCGGATCCCAGTACTTCAGAACCAGGCGGACATGCATGCCCAGACCACGGACTTTTCCGGGGACAGCCAGCTCCTGCAACTCGATCCAGTGACCCGGTATGCCGTGCTTGCGCAGCAGCAGGCGCAGCACCATCTGCACCAGTTTGTAATGCGCTACATGCTCGGTTTCATCTTGCGGGGTGACCAGGTTTTCAGGCTTCTTGGGGAGGTTTTCTGGAGGAGGCTTGCCAAACAGTTTGTTGAAAAAATCATTCATTTTTGGTATTTCTAGCGAAAAAAAACTCACCTCCAAAGCCAGGAATGACCCGCATAGTCGTCCTGGGGAGCAGTTACATAAGTTTAAAACTTAAATGTGAAACTCGAACATTGCGGCTTGTTATCTTTTTTGGATCACAAGACACGACACCGCCAGCCGGAAAATCGCCCGTCACAGCGCGAAGAAGCGGCCTGTGATAACTTCCACGCCAGTCCAGGAATCCGAGAGAACAACACCATGAACCAATTGTCGGCCTCCGCCAGTGCGCTTTTACAACACCGCCTCAAGGCGCTTCACCCCGAGCAGCTCAAGGGCATGCGCCGTGGCATCGAAAAAGAAAGCCTGCGCGCCCAGCCCAGCGGCGCGCTGGCGCTCACACCCCATCCAGCCGCCCTCGGCTCGGCGCTGACGCATCCGAACATCACCACCGACTTCAGCGAGTCGCAGATCGAGCTGGTCACCGGCGCGCACAAAAGCCCGGAAGCGGCGCTGCACGAGCTGACCGAGCTGCACCAATGCACCTACCGGGCGCTGCAGGACGCGGGCGATGAAATGCTCTGGGTTTCCAGCATGCCCTGCGGCCTGCCCACCGACGAGACCATTCCGCTGGCGCGCTTTGGTTCCTCGAACGTCGGGCGCGCCAAGAGCGTTTATCGGATGGGGCTGGGCCACCGCTACGGGCGGCGCATGCAGACGATTTCCGGCATTCACTACAACTGGTCTCTGCCGGGCGTGTCGAGCGGGCAGTATTTCGCGTTGATCCGTAACTTCCGGCGCCAGGCGTTTTTGCTGCTGTATCTGTTTGGCGCGTCGCCTGCCGTGTGCTCGACCTTTGTCGCCGGGCGCCAGCACGAGCTGCAGGCGCTGACCGAGCGCGCCATGTACATGCCGCACGGCACCTCGCTGCGCATGGGGCGCCTGGGCTACCAGAGCGACGCGCAGGCCTCGCTGGCCGTCAGCTACAACAGCCTGGAAGGCTACGCCGCCTCGCTGCAGGACGCGCTGACCCGGCCTTATCCGGCTTACGAAGCGGTCGGCATCCGCAACCCCGGCGGCGATTACAACCAGCTGGGCACCACGCTGCTGCAGATCGAAAACGAGTTCTACGGCACCATCCGGCCCAAGCGCGTCATTCACCCCGGCGAGCGTCCGCTGCACGCGCTGCGCGAGCGCGGCGTCGAATACGTCGAAGTGCGGCTGATGGATTTAGACCCGTTCGAGCCGGTCGGCATCAACGCCCAGACGATGCGTTTTCTCGATGTGTTTTTGCTGCACTGCCTGCTCAGCGACAGCCCGCCGGACACGCCCGCCGAAATTGACGAGCTGAAATTCAACCAGCACCAGACCGCAGCGCGGGGCCGCGAGCCCGGTTTGAAACTCAAGCGCGGCGGCGGCGAAGTGCTGCTGACCGAGTGGGCCACTGACATCGTCGCCGAATGCGCGCCGATTGCCGCCGCGCTCGACGCGGTGCATGGCGGCAGCGCCTACCGCGATGCCGTGGCCGCCGCCCAGGCGCGGCTGGACGACGCCAGCAGCCTGCCCTCGGCGCGGGTGTTGGAAGTCATGAAGCAGAATTTTGACAATTCTTTCGTCCAGTTTGTCCGTGCCCAGTCGGAAAAAACCCAGGCCGCGCTGCTGGCCCTGCCTTTTTCTGCCGAGCAGCAGGCGCGCTTTGCCGCGCTGGCGCAGCAGTCGGTGCTGGAACAGAAAAAAATCGAAGCTGCTGACACGCTGCCGTTCGAGGAATACCGCCAGCACTATGTGTCGCCGCAGTGTCTGGAAGTGCAGGAAGCGGCGCTAGAAGCGCACTGACGCCGCTGGCTTGCACTGGGCGCGGGCCGCCCACCTTGGCTTGAGAGCCTGCGGCGGTTCAATCCTGCAGTATCAGCAGCGCCTCTTCGCGCCAGTAATTGGCGGCGCTGTAAAAGCCCTCCCAGACGCAGCCGTTGCAGCCGCGCCCGCAGCAGCTTGTGGGCTCGGGTGGCGGCTGGCGCAGCGTGAGGCCAGCGGCGCGGGCGCGCTGCTGCAAGGCGCTGAACAGGGCCAGCGCGGCTTCGCGGTCTGAAATCGGCGTGGTGAAAAAGGCAAGGGACGAGGACATAGGCGGGCGATTTTGCCCCACGGGCGAGTCAAAGCACCGCAGCGGCGACAATTGAAACCTTCGCACGGCGCATTTTTCAGGGATGTTCGCCGTGCCACCCCTTCTCATCAGGCGCTCACGCAGCGCCCGTCAACCCAAGAAAGAATCTCAAGATGGCCATTCAGTGGTTTCCCGGTCACATGCATTTGACCAAAAAAGCCATTCAGGAGCGCATCAAGGAAATTGATGTGGTGATCGAGCTGCTCGACGCTAGATTGCCCGGCTCCAGCGCCAATCCGATGCTCGCGGGCCTGACCGGCGGCAAGCCCGCGCTCAAGGTGCTGAACAAGCAGGATCTGGCCGACCCGGCGCGCACCGCGCTCTGGCTCGACCACTACAACAGCCTGAGCAGCACCCGCGCCATCGGCCTGGACGCGAGCATGAAAACGCCCGCCAAGGCGCTGATCGAGGCCTGCCACCAGCTCGCGCCGACACGCGGCAGCATGGTCAAGCCGATGCGCGTGCTGATCTGCGGCATTCCCAACGTCGGCAAATCGACGCTGATCAACACGCTGACCGGCAAGCGCGCCACCAAAACCGGCGACGAGGCGGGCGTGACCAAAGTCGAGCAGCGCCTGGTGCTGGCCGATGGTTTTTACCTGTGGGACACGCCCGGCATGCTCTGGCCGCGCATCATCGTCGCCAAGAGCGGCTACAACCTGGCCGCCAGCGGCGCGATTGGCCGCAACGCCTTTGAAGAAGAAGAAGTGGCGCTCGAATTGCTCGACTACCTGATTCCGAACTACCCGGAAATGCTGGCGGCGCGCTACAAAATCGAATTGACGCCCGGCATCACCGACGAGCAGCTGTTAGAGGAAATCGGCCGCAAGCGCGGCGCGGTGCTGACGAAAGGCCGTGTCAATCTGCAAAAAGCCGCTGAAATCGTGATTTACGAATTCCGCGCCGCCACGCTGGGCCGCATCACGCTGGAGACGCCCGAGGAGTTCGCCCAGTGGCTGGCCGCCGGTCAGCAG
>JAPLPS010000370.1 GCA_026400075.1 Polaromonas sp. | reverse complement strand
ATACCAGGTATCAATAGAACGCAGCGCGTTGCCCACTTTTTGCGAGTGCATAGCCGCGATATTGCTGACGGAGTAGAGCGTTTTGCTTTTGACGCTTTTTTCTTTGTCGAGAATCAGTTCTTGCGACGGAAACACTTCCTGTCCAGCCCCGGCGCGCACAAAGGCGGTGACTTGCAGCAGCACATGGCTTTGACCAGCCAGCCCGGCAGCGATCAAGGCGCTCAGTTCAGCCAGCGCGGCGGCGGCGTCAAGCGGCGCGTCAAAGTGGCGCAGCGACAGCGCCAGGGCGTCGAAAGTCCAGCTTTGCGCGGGTTGGCCTTGCACGAGTTGGGCGATTTGCACCTGCACCTGTTCAGCGCCGAGCCGGTTGCGCCACAGAAAGCGCCCGTTGGCCAGATTGCAGGCGTAGCGACTGGCCAGTTCTGCAAAGCCGTTGGCATCGACATAGCCTTTGATGGTGTCCAGCAGCTTGCGCTGATAGTCGGCGTTGTTGCAGGCCGAAGGCGTGCCAGCCCCGCCCAGCACGCGCAGCGTGAAGCTGACTTTGAGCGTGTCGGCATCGGCAGGCAGCGTGGCGACATCGACGGTTTGCAGGTTCGGGTTTTCAATCGCGGCGTCGAGCTTGGCCGGGTCTTGGTCTTTGGTTTTGAGGCGATTCGAGATGGTGCCGCGCACGGACTTGGCGCGCACGGTGACGGCGGGCCAGCCGCTGCTGGCGGCGCGCTCGTCCCAGCGGCCGGAAAAGAACAGCGCGTCAGACGGGTCGAGCTTGCGTTCAAAGGCCAGCACAGAAGCGGTTTTGAGGGCGGTAGTTGCCATGATGAGAAGATTCCTTGAATTTCAGTCAGATGAAGAAACAGAAGCGGAAAAAGTTGCGGGCCTGAAAGCGTTGACGCAGCGGTAAAGGCCGGTTGCCGGGTCGTGGCTGGGCAGCCACATGAATTGGTCGATGTCGCTCAGCCGGTGCGGGCTGATCCACTGCCCTATCGAATAAACGCTTTCGACAAACTGAAACGGCACGCGGGCATCGCGGGCGCCCGCCACCGCACCAGGCGGGTGCAGCGCGGTCAGCGGCGCAAAGCCCACGGGCATGGGAACGGTCCAGCCTGCGCGGGCGTCCAGATTCCATTCGATGGTTTCCTGGGTGGCGCCGGTTTTTTCGTCGATGGCTGCGTTCCGGGTGGCGCGGTAGTTCAGGCGCGACAGATCCAGCCAGGCGTCGAGCAGCGTGGCGCCGGGCTGACTGGTTTGCAGTTCCAGCAGCCGCGCTTGTAGCAGGTCGTCCCGTGAAACCAGCGCAAAGCCGGGCAACCAACGGCGGCTCAGGCGCTGAAACTGCTGGGTGCGTGCTTCAGGCTCGTCGGCCAGCAGCGTCAGTTGCGGGCGCGGCGGGCTGCGAAACATGCCGGGCAGCGCGGGCATCACGCTGCCACCGGCCACGCGCATGCCCGCCATCAGCTCGCCGATGCGGGCGGCCAGTTCGGCGCGTTCGGCTTCGCCCGACTGCGATAAAGCCAATTCCACATCAAACACCAGCGTGATGTCGAGGTGAACACGGCCCTCTTCGACAATCGCGGCGGTGCTGCCGTCTTGCAGAACCGGGTTGCGCGTCAGGTTAAAACTGCGGGTGTAGCCGCCGTGCGTCACCTGCGGCTCAAAGCCGTGGCAAATCACGCCGACGCCGTAAAACGCGATGCCCGCCTGCGGCCCGAGGCGGCGCTCCAGCGCGGTCATCAAGCCGGTGAAAGCGGTAATGGCTGGAAAGCCCCAGGTCAGCGGGCTGGAAATGGCATTGGCGTTTTGAATGCGCAGGCGCGGCAGCAC
>JAPLPS010000003.1 GCA_026400075.1 Polaromonas sp. | reverse complement strand
CAGCTCCACTGAGGAAGTCGCAGGCTGTTGCTGACGCCTTCGTTAATTCCCGCTTCTGTAACCGATGGCGGGAGTAACCCTCATCGAAGTCATCGCCACATTGCCGACCAACAATCAGTAGCCTTCAGTGACCGATCTGGAGCACGCAGATCGAAAAGTTGTATGACAGCAGCCAGTCTTATTGAAACACTGCTGATGTAGGCTCGACTTTCTGCTCTCGGCCACGGCCCTGCGCCTACCAAGGCACGCCACGAAACCGCTCCACCAGAAAATCCAGCAATGCCCGCACCGCCGGTGACAGATGCCGCCGGGACGGGTACAGCGCGTACACGGTTATCGCCGGCACCTGCCACTCGGGCAGCACCGCCACCAGCGCGCCGCTGGCTAGGTAAGGGCTGGCCAGGTAGGTGGGCTGCAGCGCGATGCCGCCGCCAGCCAGGGCGGCATGCAGCTCAGGTAGCCCGGTGCGGCCACCAGCACCGAGGCGCATTCTGCCAACGGCCGGGCAATGAGCAGCGGATCGGGCTCGCTGCTGATGCGACCGGTCGGATTAGCGGGCTCACTTCAGGATGTCGCCCAGGCACAGGTATTTCATCTCCAGATACTCTTCCATGCCGTGGCGCGAGCCTTCGCGGCCCAGGCCGGACTGTTTCACGCCGCCGAACGGCACATGCTCGGTGGCGATGATGCCTGCGTTGATGCCGACCATGCCGTATTCCAGCGCCTCGGCGACGCGGAAAATCCGGCCCACGTCACGGGTGTAGAAGTAGCTGGCCAGGCCAAACTCGGTGTTGTTGGCCGCGTCAATCGCTTCTTGCTCGGTGTGAAAGCGAAACACCGGCGCGAACGGGCCAAAGGTTTCTTCACGGGCGCAGAGCATGTCGGCGGTGGCTTCAGAAATCACCGTCGGCGCGAAGAACTGGCCTTCGAGCCGCTGGCCGCCGGTCAGCAGCTTGCCGCCCTTGGCGAGTGCGTCCTTGACATGGCGCTCGACCTTGTGCAGTGCGGCTTCTTCAATCAGCGGCCCCTGGCCGACGCCGTCTTCAAAGCCGTTGCCGACCTTGAGCTGGGCGACCTTGGCGGCAAACTTCTGCACAAACTGCTCATAGACCGCGTCCTGCACATAAATGCGGTTGGCGCAGACGCAGGTCTGGCCCGCGTTGCGGTATTTGCTGGCCATTGCGCCTTCGACGGCGGAGTCGATGTCGGCGTCGTCAAAGACGATGAAGGGCGCGTTGCCGCCCAGCTCCAGCGCGAGCTTTTTCACCGACGGGGCGCTTTGCGCCATCAGGATGCGGCCCACTTCGGTCGAGCCGGTAAAGCTGATGTGGCGCACCACGTCGCTGGCGCAAAACACCTTGCCGATGGCAATCGAGTTGTCGGCGTCAGCCGTCAGGATGTTGATGACGCCCGCCGGAATGCCCGCACGCACGGCCAGCTCAATGGCGGCCAGCGCGGTCAGCGGTGTCAGTTCGGCGGGCTTGATGACGACCGGGCAGCCAGCGGCCAGCGCGGGCGCGACCTTGCGCGTAATCATCGCCAGTGGGAAGTTCCACGGCGTGATCGCGGCGCACACGCCGATGGGCTGCTTGAGCACAATCAGGCGGCGGTTGTTGTCGAACTGGGGCAGGGTCTCGCCGTTGACACGCTTGGCTTCTTCGGCAAACCACTCGACAAAGCTGGCGCCGTAGGCGACTTCGCCCTTGGCTTCGGCAAAGGGCTTGCCCTGCTCGGCGGTCATGATGCGGCCCAGGTCTTCCTGGTTCGCCATCAGCAGGTCGAACCATTTGCGCAGGATGATGCTGCGCTCTTTGCCGGTCTTGCTGCGCCAGGCGGGCCAGGCGGCGTTGGCGGCGGCGATGGCTGCTTCGGCATCGTCGGCGTTCAGATTAGCCACGTCGGCCAGCTTGTTGCCGTTGGACGGGTCGGTGACGTCAAAGCGCGTGGCGCCAGCGACCCACAGGCCGTTGATCAGGGCGTCGGTTTTGAGCAGGCTGGGGTCTTTGAGCAGAGCCAGGGGGCCGGGCAGATGTTGCATGGAGGAACTCATGAGGTTGGGTTGTTCGAGAGTGTGACGGGTTTGAATGTCATTAAGACCTGGCCGGGGGCGGAAGGTGCGCAATGACATCGCGGGGAAGGTAAGAGGCGTAAACAGGCGAAAACACGGCTATTTCATGCGCTGGACAAACTGTTTGTCCATTTCTGCGCCGCTGCCTTGCGCCCAGAAGGCCGGATTGAAGGCCAGCGAGCGGCGCATATTGCTGGGCGCTGAAGGCGAATCGCTGGGGCTCATGGACAGATCTGTGAGCGGCGTGTTGGGGTCTGTGCGCGGCGTCCGAATGCTGTCGTAGCGCAGGATGGCGTTGAAATGCGTCGGGCCGTAGGAGATTTCGTGCGAGAACGCCACTTGCGCCTGCTCCGAGGTGGCAAAGCTGATGAAATTGTGTGCCAGATCGCGCCTGGGGCTTCCCTTGACGATGGCCCAGTAATCGACCTCGTAGACGGCATCCATCCAGGAAATGGCCAGCGGCGTTGTGCGCTCGCGGTTGGCGGTGGTGATGCGGCCATTGAAGGCGCTGGACAGGCTGGTTTCCCCGGAGGCCAGGCGCTGGATGGGCTGGACGCCGGACTCCCACCAGATGATATGGGGCTTGAGCTGCTGGAGCTTGGCCAGGGCGCGGTTCATGCCCGCTTCTGTCTTGAGCGTGCTGTAAACCTCGCGGCGCTGCACGCCGTCGGCCATCAGCGCGATTTCCAGGTTGTGGCGCGCGCCCTTGCGCAGGCCGCGCTTGCCGGGAAAGCGCTCTACGTTCCAGAAATCCTGCCAGCTTTTGGGCGCTTCCTTGAAGCGGGCCGGATCGTAGGCCATCACGGTAGACCAGACGAAGGCGCCTATGCCGCAGTCCTGCACGGTGCCGGGCAGCAGCATGTTGGCATGGGGAATGCGGCTGCGCTCAATGCGCTCGAACAGGCCCGCTTCGCATCCCGTCTTGAGGTCGGCCGATTCGACCTCCACCACATCCCAGTCGTTTTTTCCCGAAGCGACCATGGCGCGTATGGCCGCGAGATCGCCGGGGTATTCAACGCCTTTGGCGTCCACTTTGTGTATCTGCTTGAAGGGCTGGATGAAGGCCACCTCCTGCGCCTTGCCGTTGGCCCCGCCGAAGTTGGCAACGATCAGCGTCTGGGCTTGCGCCGCAGTCGCCACACTGAGGGTGGCCAGGAGGCGAATCAGATTTTTTGTGCTCATGGGGCTACCTTCATGGGTTCGGGCGGGAGGTGGGAGGGCTGGCACGGGTTTATTTATTCACGCGCCCGCGCAGCCATTCCAGCGTCATCATCAGGCAGGCGGTGAACAGGATCAGCAGCGTGGCGACGGCGGCGATGGTCGGCGAGATGTTCTCGCGGATGCCGGTGAACATCTGGCGCGGCAGCGTCGTCTGTGACGGCCCGGCCAGGAACAGCGTCACCACCACTTCGTCAAACGAGGTGGCAAAGGCAAACAGCGCGCCGGAAATCACGCCCGGCGCAATCACTGGCAGCGTGATGCGGAAAAAGGTTTGCAGCGGCCCGGCGCCCAGGCTCAGGCTGGCCTTGACGAGGTTCTGGTTAAAGCTCTGCAGCGTGGCCATCACCGTGGTCAGCACAAACGGCGCGCCAAGCGCGGCATGCACCAGCACCAGCCCGGTGTAGGAGTCGGACAGGCCGATCTTGGCAAAGAACAGGTAGGCGCTGACGCCGACGACGACAATCGGCACCACCATGGGCGCGATCAGCAGGCCGGTCAGCAGGCCTTTGCCGAAGAACTGAATCCGCGCCAGACCGACCGCTGCCAGCGTGCCCAGCGAGGTTGCCAGCACGGTGGCCAGCGGCGCGACGATGAAGCTGTTGCGCGTGGCCCGCGCCCAGTCGTCGGAGGCAAACAGCTCCCGATACCAGCGCAGCGACCAGCCCGGAATCGGGTACGACAGAAAGGAGCTGTCGCTGAAGGACAGCGGAATGATGACCAGAATCGGCGTCAGCAAAAACAGCAGGATGGCGCCGCACAGCACACGCAGCCCATACCAGCCGAGCTTGTCAAAAGGGGTGTAGTAAGCAGGAAGTGTGGAAGGTTTCATGATGTGGTCAGCCCAGGCTCAGTTCAGCTTTTGCAAAACGGCGATAGACCGTGTAGAGGATCAGCGTGGTGGTCAGCAGCACCGAGCCGAGCGCGCAGGCCATGCCCCAGTTGACATCGACATTGGTGTACTGGGCCACGTAGTAGCTCAGCATCTGGTCGCCTGCGCCGCCCAGCAGCGCCGGGGTGACGTAGTAGCCAATCGAGGTGATGAACACCAGCAGCCCGCCAGCGGCCACGCCGGGATAGGTTTGCGGCACATAGACGCGAAAGAAGGCGGCCAGCGGCGTGCTGCCCAGTGAGACGGCGGCGCGCACGTAGTTGGTCGGCACCGACTTCATCACGCTGTACAGCGGCAAAATCATGAAGGGCAGCAGGATATGCACCATTGCAATGATGACGCCCAGCCGGTTGAACAGCAGCGGCACCGGCGTGTCGGTCATGCCGGTGAACATCAAAAAGCGGTTGACCAGGCCGTTGCTTTGCAGCAGCACGATCCAGGCGGCAATGCGCACCAAGACCGAGGTCCAGAAGGGCAGCAGCACCAGAATCATCATCAAATTGGCCTTGCGCTCGTTCAGCGTGGCCAGCCAGTAGGCCAGCGGGTAGCCGAGCAAAATGCACAGCAGCGTGACGACGGCGCTGATCGAAAAGGTGCGCAGCAGGATGTCGCTGAAAGCGGCTTCATCGGCGCCGACGCGCACCACGCTGCCTTGAGCGTCACGCTTCAGATCGACGGCGGCGAGTAAATAGTCGGGCGTCCAGCGCGAGCTGTTCTTGGCAATCGCCCACCAGTAGGGCAGCTCGCCCCAGCGCGGGTCTTGCGCCAGCAGTTTTTCTTTCGCCTGGGCCGGGCTCAGGGCTGTGCCCAGCGGCAGCGCGCGGTAGGTGCCCATGATGAGCGAGCGCGCGCCGCTGACTTCGGTGTTCAGGCGCCGGGCCAGCACGCCAGCCTGCGCGGTTTCGGGAATGGCGCCCAGGTCGGCCAGCAGCGCGGCATAGGCGGCGTCCGGCGGCAGTTCCTTGCGATCCCAGTCGGCCAGCGCGCTGCCGGTTTTACCGAGCGTGCTGGCGACTTCCGGGTTTTCGACGGCGCGCACCAGCAGCGCGCCCAGCGGCACCAGGAAGGTGACCGCCAGAAAGATCAGCAGTGGCAGGGTCAGCGCAATGGCGCGCAGGCGTTTGCGGCGCTCCACCCGGCGCAGCTGAACGGCCAGAGCCGGTTCAGCCGCGCCTTTAGAGGCCGATGGCAGGGGGAGAGTCGCCGTTGCGTTCATTGCACTAGACCTTTACTTTTTTAGCTTACTGTGCGGCCCAGGCGGCGAAACGCTTCTCCAGCGCCTCGCCCTGGTCGGCCCAGAAGTGGGTGTTGAACTGCAGCGCGTCCTTGCTGTTGGCCGGGGAGGTTGGCAGCAGCTTGAGCACCTTGGCATCTAACTTGGCCAGCGCCTTGTTGTTGGTCGGGCCGTAGGAGATGTTGCGGGCGTACTCGGCCTGGGCGTCGGGGCTGGAGGCCAGCGCGATGAATTTCAGTGCCAGATCCTTGTTCGGCGTGCCTTTAGGCATGACCCAGTAGTCCAGGTCATAAATGCCGCCAGTCCAGGTGATTTGCAGGTTTTTGCCTTCGCGCTGGGCGGCGTCGATGCGGCCGTTGAAGGCGGTGGTCATGACCACGTCGCCAGCGACCAGGAACTGCGGCGGCTGGGCGCCCGCTTCCCAGAACTGGATGTTGGCCTTCAGTTCGGTGAGCTTTTTGAAGGCGCGGTCAGCACCATCCTTGGTGGCCAGCACTTTGTAAACGTCGGCGGTTTTGACGCCGTCGGCCATCAGCGCGAATTCGACGTTGTAGCGTGCGCCCTTGCGCATGCCGCGCTTGCCGGTGAATTTCTTGGTGTCCCAGAAATCGCCCCAGGTGGTTGGCGCCGTCTTGAGCTTGTCAGCGTTGTAGGCCATCACGGTGGACCAGACAAAGGTGCCGACGCCGCATTCATGCACGGCGGCGGGCTGGAAGTCGGCCTTGCTGCCAACTTTGGACCAGTCGATCTTTTCAAACAGGCCTTCGTCGCAGCCCCGGTTGACATCGGGGCTTTCGACTTCGACGACATCCCAGGTCACTTTTTTGGTCTCGACCATCGCCTTGATTTTGGCCTGCTCGCCGTTGTATTCGACTGGCAGGATTTTGCCGGTGCCCGCTTTTTCGAAAGTTTCGATATAGGCTTTTTTCTGGGCCGCGCCGTTGGCGCCGCCAAAATTGACCACGGTCAGCTGGCTTTGGGCCAGCGCTGGCAGGCAGACAGCGGCGGCAACAGCCATCATCAGGGGCTTGAGTGTCATAGCAAATTCCTCGGGTTGGAGACGTTGGGGAAGGGAAAAGGGCTGGGTGAAAAGCGGGAATCGGTGCGAATCAGTGGCGTTCAGCGATAAATGCGCAGGTGCTCGACCGGCGCATGGACATGGATCATCTGGCCGGGCTCGGGCAGCTGGTGGTGGCCCAGCGTCATTTTGATGGTGGCGTCGCTCTGGCCGGGCAGTTCGCACTGCAGGCGCAGGTGGTCGCCGTAATAGATCACGTCTAGCACCTTGCTCTGGAAGGTGTTGGCGCCAGCGGTGTCGGCGATTCTCAGGCGCTCGGGGCGGGTGCCGCACTGCACGGCGTCACCGACGCTGGCGGCGTTGACGTTCAGGCCGCGCAGCTGCACGCCGTTGGGCAGGCTGACCAGGCAATGCGCGCCGTCCAGTCCGGTGACTTTGGCTTCCAGCACCGTGCTGTCGCCGACAAAGCTGGCGACAAAGCGGTTCACCGGCGTTTCATACAGGTTATCGACCACGTCGATTTGCTGGATCATGCCGTCGTTGAAAACGGCGACGCGGTCGGACATCGTCAGCGCCTCGGTCTGGTCGTGCGTGACATAGACAAAGGTCACGCCCAGGCGGCGGTGCAGCGCTTTCAGTTCGAGCTGCATGTGTTCGCGCAGTTGCTTGTCCAGCGCGCCCAGCGGCTCGTCCATCAGCACCAGCTGCGGGTCGAACACCAGCGCACGCGCCAGCGCTACGCGCTGCTGCTGGCCGCCCGAGAGCTGGCCGGGGTAGCGGCTGCCCATGCGGCCCAGCTGCACCATGTCTAGCGCCTTGAGCACCTTGGCTTCGCGCTCGGCCTTGGGCAGTTTGCGCACGGTTAGCGGGTAGGCGATGTTCTCGGCCAGCGTCATGTGCGGAAACAGCGCGTAGTTCTGGAACACCATGCCGAAGTTGCGCTTGTGCGGCGGCGTGCGGGTGATGGGCACGCCTGCCAGGCTGATCTCGCCCGCTGTGGGCGACTCGAAACCGGCCAGCATCATCAAGGTGGTGGTCTTGCCTGAGCCAGAAGGCCCGAGCAGGGACAAAAATTCGCCTTTCTGGATGTCCAGGTTCAGGTCGCGCACCACCAGATGGGTGCCGTCATAGGTTTTCTGGACGCCAGTGAAGCTCACCAGGGTTGAAGATTGGGTCATGTGATTTCTCGGCCTGCGGTCGGTTTCAAAGTGGCTAGCGGGGTTTACAGCTAGGCAATTTCGGTGCCATTGTCTGTATCAAGCGGCGGCGTCAAAGCAGGCGGCGATGATCGCCAGCCCTTCGTCGAGCAGCGCGTCGCTGGCGGTCAGCGGCACCAGGATGCGGATCACGTTGCCGTAAGTGCCGCAGGTCAGCAAAATCAGCCCGCGTGTGGTGGCTTCGGCGGCAATGCGCTTGGCCAAGTCGGCGTCGGGCTGGTGTACGTCGCCGTTCTTGAACAGCTCCATCGCCACCATGGCGCCCATGCCGCGCACGTCGCCGATGCTGGCGTGTTTGGCGGCGATGGCCTTCAGGCTGGCCGTCAGGCGCTGGCCCACGTCGATGCTGCGCTGGAGCAGGTTTTCTTTGTCAAACACATCAAGCACGGCCAGCGCGGCGGCGCAGGCAATCGGGCTGCCCGCGTAGGTGCCGCCCAGACCGCCGGGCGCAGCCGCGTCCATCACCTCGGCGCGGCCGACGACGGCGGAGATCGGGAAACCGCCCGCCATCGACTTGGCCATCGTGATCAGATCCGGCGCGACGCCGCTTTGCTCGACGGCAAACCAGGTGCCGGTGCGGCCTGCGCCGGTTTGCACTTCGTCGCAGATCATCAGGATGCCGTATTGGTCGCACAGGGCGCGCAGGCGCTGCAGCAGCTCGGTAGGCGCGACGACAAAGCCGCCTTCGCCTTGAATCGGCTCGATGATGATGGCGGCGACGCGGCTGGCTTCGATGTCGTTCTTGAAAATCGTCTCGATGGAGGCGATGGAATCATCGACGCTGATGCCGCGCAGCGCGTTCGGGAAGGTGGCGTGAAACACTTCAGCCGGGAAGGGGCCAAAGCCCGCTTTGTAGGGCACGACCTTGCCGGTCATCGCCAGCGTCATCAAGGTGCGGCCGTGGTAGCCGCCGCTAAAGCAGATCACGCCCGAGCGGCCGGTGGCGGAGCGGGCAATCTTGATGGCGTTTTCGACGGCTTCGGAGCCGGTCGTCAGGAACAGCGTTTTTTTGGCAAAATCGCCGGGCGCCTTGGCGTTGATGCGCTCGGCCAGTTCCACGTAGGGCTCGTAAGGCAACACCTGAAAGCAGGTGTGCGTGTATTTGTCGAGCTGGTCTTTGACCGCCTGAATCACCTCCGGGTGGCAGTGGCCGGTGTTGAGCACGGCAATGCCGCCGGCAAAGTCGATGAAACGGCGCCCTTCAACGTCCCAGATTTCGGCGTTTTCGCCCTTGGCGATGAAAATCTGGTGGCTGTGGCCGACGCCGCGTGGAATAGCGGCCTGGCGGCGGGCGAACAAAGCGGCGTTGGTCAGATGAGGTTCACGGTGCATGAAATTTCCTTGGACGGGTAGTTGGCAGCTAAACAGGCCCGCAGTCGTTGGGCCGATGTAGTGACTTTAGGCTGTTGCCCCCAGCGTTACCATATACAGATGACCCTTGCTGCACGATGTACTGTGCAGCCCATTTGACCAATACACACAAACCCTGCCCAATGGGGCTTTTTTCCTGATGTTTTCCCTTAATCCCCAGTCAAGCGTGCCACTGGTCAGCCAGATCGTGCGCGAATTTCGTCAGATGGTCGATGACGGGGTGCTTCGTTCTGGTGCAAAACTGCCCTCTATTCGCCAGTTTGCGCATGCACACGGCGTCAGCGTCTATACCGTGGTCGATGCTTATGACCGTCTGGTGGCGCTGGGCTACTTCCAGTCGCAGGCGCATTCGGGCTTTTTTGTGCGCAGTCGCAGCAGCCAGCATACGGCATCCACCGACAGCTCGGGGCAATACAGCTTTGATTCGATGTGGTACTTACGCCGCATTTTTGAAAACCGTGCGCTGCACAGCAAGCCCGGCTGCGGCTGGCTGCCCAGCGACTGGCTGTTTACCGAGGGCGTGCGCCGCAGCCTGCGCAACCTGGCCGCCGAAGAGGTCGATCTGGGCGGCTACGGCGAACCGAAAGGCTACCTGCCGCTGCGCCAGATGGTGCGCGACCTGCTGGCCAGCCGCGAAGTGCTGGTCAAGGCCGATCAGGTGTTGCTGACCCAGGGGTCGAGCCAGGCGCTCGATCTGGCGGCGCGGCGTCTGGTGCAGGCGGGCGACGCGGTGCTGGTCGATGAGCCGGGTTACGCCAATTTGCTGTTTGCGCTGCGCTTTTTGGGCGCGAAACTGGTGGGCGCACCGCGCACCCCGGCGGGCTACGACCTTGATTTACTGGAAGCGCGCATCATCGAGCACCGGCCGAAGGTGTTTTTCACCCAGCCGCGCCTGCAAAGCCCGACCGGCTCGACCGCCACGCTCGCGCACCTGCACCGGGTGCTGCAGCTGGCCGAAAAATACGATTTCACCGTCGTCGAGAATGACATTTACGCCGACCTTGACCCCGAAAGCCGCCCGTCGCTGGCCAGCCTGGATCAGCTGCAGCGCGTCATTTACATCGGCAGCTTTTCCAAAACGATTTCGCCCAATATCCGCGCTGGCTATCTCGCGGCCAGCCCCGAGACGCTGCGCGACCGGCTGGCGCTGGGCCAGCGGCGCCTGGCCAGCCTGCTGCTGGCGGTCGGCTTCGAGCTGTTTTGCGAGCCCAAGGCGGGCATGTTTTTGTGGGCGCGGCATCCGGCGATTCAAAATGCCGGTGAGCTGGCTTACAAGGCGGCTGAGCAGGATATTTTGCTCGGGCCGGGCCACCTGTTTTCCGTCGATCTGGAGCCGAGTCCGTGGCTGCGTTTCAATGTCGCCTGGGCCGACGACGACGCCTTGCTGCGTTTCTTGGTCACGCTCAAAGCGGCCTAAAATCAGCGCTTTGCCAGTGCTGGCAGCGGCCCGCTGCCGCCTGCGCCGCCGCTCCTTGCCGTTCCCTGCCAATTTCATCAGAGTTAATCCATCCATGAGTACACCGACTTTTACCGTTGCCGACATCCGCAAGACGTTTCTGGACTTCTTTGCCTCCAAGGGCCACACCGTCGTGCCGACCAGCTCGCTGGTGCCGGGCAACGACCCGACGCTCATGTTCACCAACTCCGGCATGGTCCAGTTCAAGGACGTGTTTCTGGGCGCGGACAAGCGCCCTTACGTGCGCGCCACTTCGGTGCAAGCGTGCCTGCGCGCAGGCGGCAAGCACAACGATCTGGAAAACGTCGGCTACACGGCGCGCCACCACACGTTTTTTGAAATGCTGGGCAACTGGAGCTTTGGCGACTATTTCAAGCGCGAGTCGCTGAAATGGGCGTGGGAGCTGCTGACCGAAGTTTATAAACTGCCCGCCGAGCGCCTGCTGGTGACGGTCTATGCCGAAGACGACGAAGCCTTTGACATCTGGACGAAAGAAATCGGCCTTCCCGCTGACCGCGTGATCCGCATCGGCGACAACAAGGGCGGGCGCTACAAGTCCGACAACTTCTGGATGATGGCCGACACCGGCCCGTGCGGCCCGTGCAGCGAAATCTTCTACGACCACGGCGACCACATTCCCGGCGGCCCGCCCGGCAGCCCCGGCGAAGACGGCGACCGCTTCATCGAAATCTGGAACAACGTGTTCATGCAGTTCGACATGGCCGAAGACGGCTCGGTTAAGCCGCTGCCCGCGCCCTGCGTCGATACCGGCATGGGGCTGGAGCGCCTGGCCGCCATCCTGCAGCACGTTCACAGCAACTACGAAAACGACATTTTTGACGCGCTGATCAAAGCCGCGTCACGCGAAACCGGCTGCACCGACCTGAGCCACAAGAGCCTGCGCGTGATCGCCGACCACATCCGCGCTACTTCATTCTTGGTCAGCGACGGCGTGAACCCGTCCAACGAAGGCCGGGGCTACGTGCAGCGCCGTATTATTCGCCGCGCGATTCGCCACGGTTATCTGCTGGGCAAGAAAACGCCGTTTTTCCACAAGCTGGTGGCCGACTTGGCGGCGCTGATGGGCGACGCCTACCCGCGCCTGGCCGCCGCTGCTGCGCGCATCACCGAGGTGCTGAAAGCCGAAGAAGAGCGCTTTTTTGAAACGCTGGAAACCGGCATGCAGATTTTGGACGCGGCGCTGGCCGATGGCGTCCAGGTGCTGCCCGGCGAAGTCGCTTTTAAATTGCA
>JAPLPS010000333.1 GCA_026400075.1 Polaromonas sp. | reverse complement strand
GAGCTGAAAATTGTCGGTCGGCTCGCCGTCTTTGCCAATGCCCATGTTGCCGGTGGCCACGCCTTTGACCGAGCCATCGTCGTTGTAAAGCACTTCGGCGGCGGCAAAGCCGGGGAAGATTTCCACGCCCAGATTTTCCGCCTGCTGGGCGAGCCAGCGCGTCACGTTGCCCAGGCTGATGACGTAATTACCCTCGTTGTGAAAGCAGCCGGGCACCAGAAAGTCGGGCGTCTTGGTGGCGTCGGTTTCGCTGAGAAACAGCACTTCGTCGGCGGTGACGGGCTGGTTCAGCGGCGCGCCCAGCGCTTTCCAGTCGGGAATCAGCTCCGTCAAGGCGCGTGGGTCCATCACGGCGCCGGACAGGATATGCGCGCCCGGCTCCGAGCCTTTTTCCAGCACGACGACCGATAATTCAGTGCCTTTTTCAGCGGCCAGCTGCTTCAAACGGATGGCAGTGGCCAGGCCGCCGGGGCCGCCGCCGACGATCACCACGTCGTAGTCCATTGCTTCGCGGGGGCCGAACTGGGCCAGAATTTCTGAGGGGTTCATGGTTCTTGAGTAAAACTAGCGTTGGCTTCCCGCCGGTGCGGCGCAGGCGGCGGTGAATTCGGGCGCGATTGAAATGGCTGCGTCTGAGGCATGGGGTCAATGCGCAGGCGGTGATTTGCCTTGGATGATGGCAGCGGAGTGTTGCGAAATTTCGCGGCAAATGTATCGAATGATTGCGGCGCGTTGGCGGCCCCGGCAGCGCCCTAGAATGCAGCAACCCGCCGGAGCCCGCTTGCCATGCCACCACCTGTTTCCCCTGATCCCCAGCAAATCCACTACCGGCACGAGCTGCTGCAGGCCGGGCTGGACCGGCTCGACCAGGGCCTGACGGTGATCGACGGCAGTCTGAACATCGTCGCCTGGAACCAGGCGTTTTTGCGCCTGCTCGACTTTCCGGAAAAAATGGCCTTTGTTGGCGCCAGCTTCGAGTCCTTCATGCGCTACAACGCCGAGCGCGGTGAATACGGCCCCGGCGATGTCGAGGAGCTGGTCGCCGAGCGGATGCGGCTGGCGCGCAATTTCACCCCGCATTACACCGAGCGCGGCCGCCCCGACGGGCAGATTCTGGCGGTGCGCGGCGAGCCCCTGCCGCACAACGGCTTTGTCACGCTCTACACCGACATCACCGCCCGCCGCCGCGATGAGCAGCAGATCCAGCAGCAAAACGCCGAGCTGGAGCGCCGCGTCGCCGAGCGCACCCAGGAAATGCAGGCGACGAACCGGCGCCTGATCATTGCCGACGACGCGAATCAGCGCATCACCGAGGCGCTGCGCCGCAGCGAGGAAAACCTGCGCCTGATCACCGACACCGTGCCCGCGCTGATTGGCTACTTTGACCATCGGGAGATTTATCGTTACGTGAACAAGGGCTATGCCGACTGGTTTGGCTTTGCCAAGGAAGGCATCCTGGGACGGCCAATCCGCGACGTGGTCGGCGACGAGGTCTATACCGACATTTCGCGCCATGTGCAGCTGGCGCTCAAAGGCCAGCGCGTCAGCTACGAGTACGCGATGCACCGCCCCGGCGGGCGCGTCGCCTATGCGCGCAGCGAGCTGGTGCCCGAGCTGGACGCTCAGGGCCGGGTGGTGGGCTGCTTTGTGCTGTCGGTCAACATCACCGACCTGAAAAATGCCCAGGCAGCGCTGGTGCATGCCCAGAAAATGGAGGCCGTCGGCCAGCTGACCGGCGGGCTGGCGCACGACTTCAACAACCTGCTGACCGTCGTCATCGGCAACCTGGTCAGCCTGCAGGAGCGCTACCCGGACGACCCGGACATTGGCGAGTACGTGCTGCCCGCGCTGAAGGCCTCGCGCCGGGGCGCCTCGCTGATCAAGCGCCTCTTGACCTTTGCGCGCAAGCAGCCGCTGTCGCTGCGCCGGGTCAGCATGACCGAGCTGGTCAATGATTCGCTGCTGCTGCTCAAGCGCACCTTGCCCGCGCACATCAGCGTCAGCACCGCGCCGATGCTGGAGCCCGCGCACGCGATGACAGACGTGCAGCAGCTGGAAAACGCGCTGCTGAATCTGGCGCTGAACGCCCGCGACGCGATGCCCGACGGCGGCCAGCTGACGATTGGCGCGGCGCGCCGCGAGCTGGACGCGGCGCAGGCGGCCGATTTTCATGTGGCGCCGGGCTGCTACGTCGCCTTGAGCGTGTCCGACACCGGCGTGGGCATGGACGCGGCCACTCAGGCGCGCGCGTCCGAGCCTTTTTTCACCACCAAGCGCTTTGGCTCGGGCAGCGGCCTGGGCCTGTCGATGGTCTATGGCTTTGCCCGGCAGTCCGGCGGCGGCATCTGCATTCAAAGCGCGCTCGGCGAGGGTTGTCTGGTCACGCTGGTGCTGCCCTGCGCCGACGACGAGCTGGAACCCGAAACCCTGCCCGGCCCGCTGCACCCGGCGGGCCAGCCGGGTGAGCAGCGCCCGCTGGTGCTGCTGGTCGAAGACGACCCGGACGTGCGCCGGGTGATCCGGCTGCAGCTCGTCGGCCTGGGCTACCCGGTGATGGAGGCCGACCACGCGGCCGACGCGCTGCTGCTGCTGGCCAGCGTGCCGACGGTGGGCATCCTGGTGTCCGACCTGGTGATGCCCGGCGGC
>JAPLPS010000039.1 GCA_026400075.1 Polaromonas sp. | reverse complement strand
CTTGCGCGGCTGTACGGTGCGGCGGGCGCTGCGCGCATCCGTGCCGCACATATAGTCGTGGTGGGCCTGGGCGGCGTCGGCTCATGGGCGGCTGAAGCAGCGGCGCGCAGCGGCGTGGCTCGTCTGACGCTGGTTGATCTGGATCACATTGCTGAGTCCAACATCAACCGCCAGGTGCATGCGCTGGATACGACGCTGGGTCAGGCCAAGGTGCAGGCCATGCGCGAGCGCATTGCGCGTATCCATCCAGATTGCCGGGTGGACTGTATCGAAGAGTTCGTTGACGCCGCCAACTGGCCTGGCCTGCTTTCGCTGGATGACGGGTTTGACGGCAGGCAACTGGCTGTGATTGATGCCTGCGATCAGGTGCGCGCCAAAACCGCGATGGCTGCCTGGGCCATCAAAAACAAGCGGATCTTTATCAGCGTCGGCGCTGCGGGCGGCAAGCGCCTGGCCCACCGCGCCGAGATAGAGGACTTGTCGCTGGTCACGCATGACCCCTTGCTGGCGCAGATGCGCAACCGCCTGCGCAAGGAACACGGCGCAGCCCGTCAGGGAAAGATGGGTGCGGCCTGTGTCTTTAGCCGCGAGCCAGTGCTTCAGCCGACGGCTGTCTGTGCGGCGGACAGCGCGCCCGCACAGACCGATGGCAGCCTGAATTGTCATGGTTACGGCTCGGTCGTCAGCGTCACCGCGACTTTTGGCTTGTGCGCTACCGGCTGGGCGCTGGATAAAATTGCTGCCTGATTTGAAGAAGTGCAAAAATGACGCTATAATTTATCTCTAAGCTGCAAACGACGCAGTTTAGCCAAGAAAAATCCTTGGGACGTTAGCTCAGTTGGTAGAGCAGCGGACTTTTAATCCGTTTGTCGTGGGTTCGACCCCCGCACGTCCCACCATTTATTCTAGGGTTCTTAGCTCAGCTGGTAGAGCAGTTCGTATTTCAAGAGCTTTGGTGTTGCGCAATTTTGGCCGCTATCCGGATGGTCAGAAGCCTGAAAGTAATTCTGGTTCCAGCGATTCATCATTTTTTCGAACGCTTTCCAGGCCCTGCGTTGTGTAAAAACGACTGCATTGGCTCTGTGTACCTTGAAAAACTCAAATTCTTTCTCTATTAATTAGGGCCTAAGGGTCTTCCCGCTGTAACGGTTAGGTGGCACAATCTATAGTCTAGACGGCCCTTCCTGCCACAGTCGCATCCGCTAATCGGTTCAGCCGTGTTGCGGAAGGTTAATTAAACCAAGCTTTAACCAGCTAATGTTTCCTCAAGGGAAACGGAGGTCAGCGGATATGAGTTCCAACTCGCAGTCACCTGCGTCTGTATTTTCAGCCTACCAGGGCAACACCTATCTTTTCGGCGGCAATGCGCCCTATGTCGAAGAGATGTACGAAAACTACCTGGTCAATCCTGCCAGCGTCACCGACAGCTGGCGCGAATATTTTGACGCGCTTCAGAATGTCCCCGCCGTTGATGGCAGCAATGCCAAAGATGTTGCGCACCTGCCTGTCGTCAACGCGTTTGCCGAGCGTGCCAAACAAGGTCAAACCAAGGTTGTCGTCGCCAGCGCCGACTCCGAGCTGGGCCGCAAGCGCACCGCCGTTCAGCAACTGATCTCTGCTTACCGCAATGTGGGTGCCCGCTGGGCCGATCTGGACCCGCTCAAGCGCACCGAGCGTGACAATATTCCCGAGCTGGAGGCTTCGTTCTACGGCTTCGCTGATGCCGATCAGGAAATCGTGTTCAACACGAGCAACACTTTCTTCGGCAAAGAAACGATGAGCCTGCGCGAGCTGCTCAATGCGCTGCGCGAAACCTATTGCGGCACGATTGGCGCCGAGTACATGTACACCAGCGACCAGGCGCAAAAGCGCTGGTGGCAGCAAAAGCTCGAAAGCATCCGCAGCAAGCCTCATTTCGACGCAGAAAAGAAAAAAACGATTCTGGAGCGTCTGACGGCGGCTGAAGGTCTGGAGCGCTTTCTCCACACCAAATATGTCGGCCAAAAGCGCTTCTCGCTCGAAGGTGGCGAAAGCTTTATCGCTGCCATGCATGAGCTGATTCAATTGGCTGGCGTCAAGGGTGTGCAGGAAATCGTCATTGGCATGGCCCACCGGGGCCGTCTGAATGTGCTGGTCAACACCATGGGCAAGACGCCCAAGGACTTGTTTGCCGAGTTCGACCACACCGCACCCGAAGACCTGCCCGCAGGCGACGTGAAGTACCACCAGGGTTTCAGCTCCGACGTGACCACGCCTGGCGGCCCGGTGCATTTGTCGCTGGCATTCAACCCTTCGCATCTGGAAATCGTCAACCCCGTGGTTGAAGGCTCGGTGCGTGCCCGCATGGATCGCCGTGGCGACCCCACTGGCAGCCAGGTGCTGCCCGTGCTGGTGCATGGCGACTCCGCTTTCGGCGGCCAGGGCGTCAACCAGGAAACCCTGTGTCTGGCGCAAACCCGTGGTTACACCACGGGCGGCACGGTTCACCTGATCATCAACAACCAGATCGGTTTCACCACCTCGGATCCGCGCGACATGCGCTCCAGCGTGTTCTGCACCGACATCGTGAAGATGGTCGAAGCCCCGGTTCTGCACGTCAATGGCGACGACCCGGAAGCCGTGGTGCTGGCGACCCAGCTCGCGCTGGAATTCCGCATGACCTTCCGCCAGGACGTGGTGCTGGACATCACCTGCTTCCGCAAGCTGGGCCACAACGAGCAGGACACGCCTGCGCTGACCCAGCCGCTGATGTACAAGAAAATTGCGCAGCACCCCGGCACCCGCCGTCTTTACGCCGACAAGCTGACGGCGCAAGGCCTGGGCGAGACGCTGGGCGACGATATGGTCAAGGCCACCCGCGCAGCACTCGACGCTGGCAAGAGCACCTTCGACCCCGTGCTGACCAATTTCAAGAGCAAATACGCAGTGGACTGGACGCCTTACGTCGGCAAGAAGTGGACTGACGCGGGCGACACCTCGATCCCGATGGCCGAGTGGAAACGCCTGGCCGAGAAGATCACGACCATTCCTGACAGCGTCACGCCGCACAATCTGGTCAAGAAGGTTTATAGCGACCGCGCCGCGATGGGACGCGGCGAGACGCCGGTGGACTGGGGCATGGGCGAGCACATGGCGTTTGCCTCGCTGGTGGCCAGCGGCTACCCGGTGCGCCTGTCCGGTGAAGACTGCGGACGTGGCACTTTCACCCACCGTCATGCTGTGATTCACGACCAAAGCCGTGAAAAATGGGATACCGGCACTTACGTGGCGCTGGAAAACGTGGCCGAGAATCAGGCACCGTTTGTCGTCATCGACTCCATCCTGTCTGAAGAAGCGGTGCTGGGTTACGAGTACGGCTACGCCTCCACCGATCCGAGCACGCTGGTGATCTGGGAAGCCCAGTTCGGCGATTTCGCCAATGGCGCGCAGGTCGTGATTGACCAGTTCATCGCCTCCGGTGAAGTCAAGTGGGGCCGTGTCAACGGCATCACCTTGATGCTGCCGCACGGCTACGAAGGCCAGGGCCCTGAGCACAGCTCGGCGCGTCTGGAGCGTTTCATGCAGCTGGCCGCTGACACCAACATGCAAATCGTCCAGCCGACCACGGCCAGCCAGATTTTCCATGTGCTGCGTCGCCAGATGGTGCGCAATCTGCGCAAGCCGCTGGTCATCTTCACGCCCAAGTCGCTGCTGCGCAACAAGGATGCGACCTCGCCGCTGTCCGAGTTCACCAAGGGCATCTTCCAGACCGTCATTCCTGAGAACAAGGAAGAAGTCATCAAGAAGGCCGACAAGGTCAAGCGCGTCATTGCCTGCTCGGGCAAGGTCTATTACGACCTGGTCAAAAAGCGCGAAGAAAAAGGCAGCGACGACATCGCCATCCTGCGTGTCGAGCAGCTCTACCCGTTCCCGCACAAGGCGTTTGGCGCCGAGCTGAAAAAGTATCCGAACGCCACCGACATCGTGTGGTGCCAGGATGAGCCGCAAAACCAGGGCGCCTGGTTCTTCGTGCAGCATTACATCTACGAAAACATGCTTGACGGACAAAAGCTGGGCTACTCCGGCCGCGCTGCATCCGCTTCGCCAGCCGTGGGTTACTCGCACCTGCACCAAGAGCAGCAAAAGGCGCTGATCGACGGCGCGTTCGCCAAGCTCAAAGGCTTTGTGCTGAATAAATAAGATTCAGCCGCTTCTTCACACACACAACCCCCAGACGAAAGAATCAAAATGGCTATCGTAGAAGTTAAAGTTCCCCAGTTGTCCGAATCCGTGGCTGAAGCCACCATGATGCAGTGGAAAAAGAAGGTCGGTGACGCCGTCGCCGAAGACGAAATCCTGATCGACATCGAAACCGACAAGGTGGTTCTCGAAGTGCCCGCGCCTTCCGCTGGCGTGCTGATTGAACTGGTCGTGGCCGATGGCGGCATGGTCGGCTCCGACCAGGTGATCGCCCGTATCGATACCGAAGGCAAGGCTGGCGCGGCTGTTGCCGCCCCAGCAGCTGCTGCGCCTGCCGCAGTGGCAGCCGCACCTGTTGCAGCGCCTGCTGCCGCCAGCAACTCGATGGCTGGTGTGGCGATGCCCGCTGCCGCCAAGCTGATGGCTGACAACAACCTGGCCGCAGGCTCGGTCGCTGGCACCGGCAAAGATGGCCGCGTCACCAAGGGCGACGTGCTGGGCGCTGCGGCGGCCAAGCCTGCTGCCGCACCTGCACCTGTTGCTGCACTGCCAAAAGTGGCTGCCAGCGCCAAATCTGCCGATCTGGGCGAGCGTCCAGAGCAGCGCGTGCCGATGAGCCGCCTGCGCGCCCGCGTTGCCGAGCGCCTGCTGCAGTCGCAATCGACCAACGCCATTTTGACCACCTTCAATGAAGTCAACATGGCGCCAGTGATGGACATGCGCAAGAAGTTCCAGGACGCTTTCAGCAAGGAACACGGCGTCAAAATCGGCTTCATGAGCTTTTTCGTCAAGGCTGCCGTTCACGCGCTGAAGAAATTTCCGATCCTGAACGCCTCCGTCGATGGCAACGACATCATTTACCACGGCTACTTCGACGTGGGCATCGCTGTCGGTTCGCCACGCGGCCTGGTGGTGCCGATTCTGCGCAACGCTGACCAGATGACTTTTGCCGAGATCGAGAAGAAGATCGCCGAGTTCGGCAAGAAGGCTGCGGAAGGCAAGCTGGGCATCGAAGAAATGACCGGCGGCACCTTCTCCATCTCCAACGGTGGCACTTTCGGCTCGATGATGTCCACCCCCATCATCAACCCGCCTCAGTCGGCCATTTTGGGCGTACACGCGACCAAAGACCGCGCTGTGGTTGAGAACGGCCAGATCGTAATCCGCCCGATGAACTACTTGGCCATGAGCTATGACCACCGCATCATCGACGGCCGCGACGCCGTCCTCGGTCTGGTGGCGATGAAGGATGCACTGGAAGACCCAGCCCGCCTGCTGTTCGACATCTAAGCTAAAAAAACTATTCGGGCGGGACGGCTGCGGCCCTGACTGACAGCGCCCGCCCTCAATTCACTGGAAAAGACAAATGTCCAAACAATTTGACGTGATCGTCATCGGTGGCGGTCCTGGCGGCTATGTGGCTGCCATTCGTGCCGCCCAACTGGGTTTTAACGTCGCCTGTATCGACGAGTGGAAAAACGCCAAGGGCGGCCCCGCGCTCGGCGGCACCTGCACCAACATTGGCTGCATTCCTTCCAAGGCGCTGCTGCAGTCGTCCGAGCATTTCGAGCAGGCCGCTCACCACTTTGTCGACCACGGCATTGAGGTCAAGGGTCTGAGCATGGACGTGTCCAAGATGGTCAGCCGCAAGGACACCATCGTCAAGCAGAACAACGACGGCATCGTCTATCTGTTCAAAAAGAACAAGGTCACTTTCTTCCACGGCCGTGGCTCTTTTGTGGCGGCCAAGGACGGCGGCTACGAGATCAAGGTCGCTGGCGCTGCCGAAGAAATCATCGTCGGCAAGCAAATCATCATCGCCACCGGCTCCAATGCCCGTCCACTGCCCGGCACGCCGTTTGACGAAGTCAATGTGCTGTCCAACGACGGCGCGCTGCGCATCGGCGCGGTGCCGAAAAAACTCGGCGTCATCGGCTCGGGCGTCATCGGTCTGGAAATGGGTTCCGTCTGGCGCCGTCTGGGTGCGGATGTGACGATTCTGGAAGGTCTGCCGACTTTCCTGGGCGCCGTCGATCAGCAGATCGCCAAAGAAGCGCACAAAGCGCTGACCAAGCAAGGTCTGAAAATTGAACTCGGCGTCAAAGTCGGCGAGATCAAGACCGGCAAAAAAGGCGTGTCCATCGCTTATGCCAACGCCAAGGGCGAAGCCCTGACGCTGGACGTGGACAAGCTGATCATCTCGATTGGCCGCACCGCCAACACCATCGGCCTGAACGCCGAAGCCGTCGGCCTGAGCCTGGACGAGCGCGGCGCGATTGTCGTCGATGGCGAGTGCAAGACCAATCTGCCCGGCGTCTGGGCGGTCGGCGACGTGGTGCGCGGCCCGATGCTGGCGCACAAGGCGGAAGAAGAAGGCGTAGCCGTGGCTGAGCGTATCGCTGGTCAGCACGGTCATGTCAACTTCAACACGATTCCTTGGGTGATTTACACCAGCCCGGAAATCGCATGGGTCGGTCAGACCGAAGAGCAGCTCAAGGCCGAAGGCCGTGCGTACAAATCCGGCGTGTTCCCGTTCATGGCCAATGGCCGTGCGCGTGCGCTGGGCGACACCACCGGCATGGTCAAGATGCTGGCGGACGCCGCGACTGACGAAATCCTCGGTGTTCACATCGTCGGCCCGATGGCCAGCGAGCTGATCGCTGAATGCGTCGTGGCGATGGAATTCCGCGCCAGCAGCGAAGACATCGCCCGCATCTGCCACGCTCACCCATCGCTCAGCGAGGCCACGAAAGAGGCTGCGCTGGCCGTGGACAAGCGCACGCTGAACTTCTGATTCACCGGGTTAAAAACCAGTGACAGGACTTGTACACGCAGCCTACGAAGCTGAACTCATCACGCGTGGCTACGCCAGCGACCCTGCGCAGTTGCGCGCGATTGATGCGCTGGAGCGTTGCGCGACAGAGTGGGCGGTGTACAAGGGCAAGCGCTCGAATGCCCTCAAAAAGCTGATCAACCGGCCTGCCATTCCCCGTGGCGTTTATATGTACGGCGGCGTTGGGCGGGGCAAGAGCTTTTTGATGGACTGCTTTTTTGGCGCCGTGCCGCTCAAGCGCAAGGTGCGCCTGCACTTTCACGAATTTATGCGTGAAGTGCATCGCGAGCTGCTCGATTTGCAGGGCACGGCCAACCCGCTCGATGAGCTGGGCAAGCGCATGGCCAAACGCTACCGGCTCATCTGCTTTGACGAATTTCACGTCGCCGACATCACCGATGCGATGATTTTGCACCGGCTGCTGGTGGCGCTGTTTGACAACGGCGTGGGCTTTGTCACCACGTCCAATTTTCACCCCGACGGGCTGTATCCGAACGGCCTGCACCGGGACCGCATTCTTCCGGCCATTGCGCTGCTCAAGACGCATCTGGAAGTCCTGAATGTGGACAACGGCACCGACTACCGCCGCCGCACGCTGGAGCAGGCCCGGCTGTACCACAGCCCCCTGGGCGCGCAGGCCGACGCCGAAATGCGCGACACCTTCAACCGTCTTGCCGTGTCGGACGATGAAAATCCGGTGCTGCAGATTGAATCGCGGCAGATTCATGCCCGGCGCAAAGCGGGCGGCGTGGTGTGGTTTGATTTCAAGGCGCTGTGTTGCGGGCCGCGTTCGCAGAATGATTACCTGGAAATTGCCACCCAGTTTCATACCATTTTGCTCAGCGACGTGCCGCATATGCCAGTCCGGATGGCTTCCGAAGCGCGGCGTTTCACCTGGCTGATCGATGTGCTGTATGACCGGCGCGTCAAGCTGGTCATGTCGGCTGAAGTGTCCCCCGAAGACTTGTACACCGAAGGCCCGATGGTGCATGAGTTTCCCCGCACCGTTTCACGCTTGAATGAAATGCAGTCGATGGAGTTTCTCGCGCTGGAGCATAGAACCGTGGACACCCGCATTACATGAAACCCTTGGCGATGGCATTTTTCTGTCTGGCGCTGGCTGGGCTGGCCGATGCGCAGACGCTGGCCGACCGGCCGCAGGACGGCCCGACTGAGCGACGCGCCAGTCTCAGCCAGGAGCGCAGCAGGCTCGAAGCCGGTTTTGCGACCGAGGATGCCGCCTGTCACAAGCGATTCTCCGTCAACAGCTGCCTGGAGAAGGTGGATGTGAAACGCCGCGCCGCGCTGGCGCAATTGCGGCGCCAAGAGATTTTGCTCAACGACGAGGAGCGAAAAAACAGGGCCGAGGCGCAACGCCGAAAAACCGAGCAAAAATCCTCTCCTGAAAGCCTGCAGCAAGCAGCCCGGCAACGGGCCGTGGCGGTGGAAGATTACCGCTTGCGCCTGGCGCGTGACAAGAACCGGCAGCAAGACCGGGCCGCCAGCTCGTCAAGCCAGCAGTCTGCACGCGATGCCCATGCACAAAAGCTGATGGAGCATCAGAAAAAGGCCCAGGCCCGTGCCGCCAAGCAGGTGGCAGCGGCCGAAGAGGCCAAAAAGTCCAATGAGCGGCAAAAAAAGGCCGATGCCCGACGAGCGCAGCATGAGGCCGATCAATTGAATCGCCCTCCGGCTAAATCCCGGCCTTTACCGCTTCCTCCTCCGTAAGCGGCGTTGTTACAGCGCTTCGACCTTGACGATGACCAGCGACAGGTTGTCACCGCCGCCGCGTGCGCGCGACCTGGCTTTTTGAATCAGGAATTCGGTGGCCTCGCGGGGTGAGAGCATGGAGACGGCTGAGCCTATTTCCGTCGAAGTGAAGTAGTGCCAGACGCCATCGCTGCAAGCCAGCAGGACATCATTGGGCTGAAGTCGTGGGATGAAATGGTGTCTGACCGGGGGGACTTCATCGGTTCCCAGGCAGCCCATCAAAATATTGGATTTTGGATGGACGTTGGCTTCCTCCTCGGTCAGCTCGCCACTGTCCACCAGGGTTTGCACATAGGAGTGATCCAGCGTTCGATGAACCAGCTTGCTGCCGTTGTAGTGGTAGATGCGCGAGTCACCGGTATGCGCCCAGTAACATTCTCCGCCCGGATTGATCAAAAACACGGCCAGCGTGCTGTGCGGCTCCTGCTCGGACGAAATGGCCGTGAGCCGAATGACGAGGTGGGCCTCTTCGGCGATTTGCTTGAGCAGTGCATGCCCGTCATCCGTATCGGGCGCGTAGCGGTCAAAGAGCTGTTTGGCCGTCAGCATGGCCTGATCGGAGGCCTTGCGTCCGCCGCTGCGGCCTCCCATGCCATCGGCGACCACACCCAGCAGGCAGCCTGGATAGTGTGTGTGGGTCAGCAAGCGAACCTGATCCTGCTGATAGTCCCGGTCACCTTTATGGATGCCCGTGGATGCTGTGATTCGATAACCTTTGGCCATTGTTCGATCGATTAGCCTTGTGGGCTTGAGGGGGTGCTGCAGTCAGCAGAGGACGAAGCGGTGTGCGGGGGAACCTTCAACTTGGCTATTCACTCCTTGCAGCATCCGCCGATGGGGTCGAAAATCGGGCTTGCCGATGGGAGCGTTTGGCCCTCTGTGGGGGAGGCTGAGAAAGTAAAAAAGTGTCTTTCGCCCAAGTCATTCTATATGGAGTTAGGGGGCATTTTTTGCCCCGTAACGGCGCCTGAACTGGCGGCGCCGAACGCGTGCGCAATTCACCAGAATTTGTACCAGGCGGTGTCTGCAGCCCTGAAACCTTTGCCCATATAGCGGCTTTGCGGGTAGCTTTTTTCCATGATCCGCAGCGTGTCGTCGCGCAGCTCCGTCATGCCCAGCGCGTCATAGGATTTGTACAGGATATAGGTGGCTTCTTCCAGCGCTGGCACATCGCGGTAGTCGGCAATGGCCGTCTGGGCGCGGTTGATGGCGGCCACGTAGGCGCCGCGCGAGTAGTAGTAGCGCGCCACATGCACTTCCGACTGCGCCAGTGAATTGACGATGTAGCTCATGCGCAGGCGGGCGTCGGGCGTGTAGCGCGAATCCGGAAAGCGGCTGACCAGTTCCTTGAACGATTCAAACGACTCCTTGGCCGCATTCTGGTCGCGCTCGGACAGATCCTGGCGCGTGAAGGAGCCAAAAATGCCCAGGTTGTCGTTGAAATTGACCAGCCCTTTCAGGTAAAAAGCGTAGTCCATCGCCGGACTCGCCGGGTGCAGCTTGATGAAGCGGTTCAGCGTGGCAAGCGCCTGGGCCTGTTCGCCGCCTTTATACTGTGCGTAGGCCTTATCGAGCTGGGCTTGCTGCGCCAGCGGCGTTCCAGCCGCACGGCCTTCGAGCTTTTCGTAAAGCGGAATGGCCTTGTCATAGGCGCCGGAGCTGGCTTCGTCCTTCGCTTCGGCATAAATCTTGTTCGGACTCCAGTTGGCCGTCTTGTCGGGCGGCACAGTGCTGGCGCATCCTGCCAGCCCCAAAGCCAATGCACAAACGGCAGCGACAAGCGGCGATGCATTCGGAACAACCGATAATTTGGTGGAAAACATTGCAATCGACCTTCTTGATGACTGATTCAGAACTGAGCAAATTGATTATATCGGGCGCCGTCAGCGTCAATTCGCTGGCCGACGAGGCCGCCGAAGAGGCCGATGCCAGCGCCGAGATGGAGCTGCGGCGCGTCAGCGTGCCCGTCGAGAGCCATGCCAGCCGTCTGGACCGGGCGCTGGTGACTTGCGTGCCGGAGTTCTCGCGCAGCTATCTGCAGCAGCTGATTGAAGCTGGGATGGTTCAGCTGAACGGCGTGAAAGTGACCAAGGTCTCGGCCAAGGTCAAGGCGGGCGACGAGCTGAGCATTGAGCTGCGGCCCACGCCCCAGAGTCAGGCCTTCAAGCCCGAGCCGATGGCGCTGGACGTTGTTTTTCAGGACGAGCATTTGCTGGTCATCAACAAGCCCGCCGGGCTGGTGGTGCATCCGGCGCCCGGAAACTGGAGCGGCACGCTGCTCAACGGCTTGCTGGCGCATGACGCGCAGGCGCCTTTCATGCCGCGCGCGGGCATTGTGCATCGACTGGACAAGGACACCAGCGGCCTGATGGTGGTGGCGCGCCAGCGCCAGACGATGGATCAGCTGGTGGCTATGATTGCCGCCCGCACCGTCAGCCGCGAGTACATCGCGCTGGCCCACGGCGCCTGGAAGGGCGCCAAGACCCGCCCGGTCGAGGCGCCGATTGGTCGCGATCCGCGCAACCGGCTGCGCATGGCGGTGGTTGATCTGGAGAAAAACGCGGGCAAAGAGGCGTCCACCGTCATCTCGCTGCTGGATAACGCCGCCCAGCATTGCCTGGTCAAGTGCGGGCAACACGTGAGAGAGCAACGC